>JAQBYC010000057.1 GCA_027623205.1 Pseudomonadota bacterium
TGACGATACCCCGTATCGCTGCGTCGCACGCTCCTACCCGAAAGCCCCCGCAAGGCGTCTCCATGGGTCCCTTTCAGCGCGGGTTGGTATAAGGCCAGACTCTCGGGAACATTTCACAGTCCATGCCATCGCCGGGTTTAAGGCCGTGGCCATCGATGGGCGGCGAGGTCTGCCCAACTCTGGCGGCGTAGCGGGCATCCTCGCCCAGCCACCGCGTGGCGTAGGCCCGGCGGCGGCCTTGGAGTGATGGGTTTCCCGGCGCCCCATGCACGGTCAGACCGTGGAAGAATATGCAATCGCCCAATGCCAAATCCCAGGACAACGTTTCATGTTGGTCACGCTGCGCATCGAAATCCGGCAGCGTTTCATATCGGGCATCCCGAACCTGTAGATCCGGGTTGCCGGATTTGAAGAATTGCGGCGCGAACCAGCGGCCCCACCGGTGCGAACCGGCGATATATTCGACACAGATATTTTTGGGCACCGGATCCAGCGGCAGCCAGATGGAACCGACCATCCAGCCGTCTACGGGATAGTAGGGCTGGTCGTGATGCCAGGGCGTCTTTTCAACCGTGCCCGGCTCCTTTACCAACAGATGGTCATGGTAATAGTTGACGGTCCTGGCGCCCATCATGCGGGCGGCAATGGCCCCGCCAGGCCCCTCGAAAGCAAAGCGCCGCGCCTGTTCCCAACGCCGCCATAGTTGGAAGTCGACAAAGAACTCACCGATGCCGCCGGGCGGCGTGTTGTGGCGCACCATGGGCCCCGGCGCGGCCTTGTCCGCCTCCACCGCCTCTGCCAGCAGTTCGATCCACTCAAGATCGAACAGACCCTTTAACAGTACCGCGCCGTCACGTTCATAAGCGGTGACTTCCTGGTCGCTTATGGGCCGCAGGGGTTCATGGTGAAGCATGCCGTACGGCCCAACCTAGCCGACGATCTCGGTTACGGCGAACCAATAGGCGATTTCCTCGGCCGCCGTTTCCGGTGCATCGGAACCATGCACCGAATTGGCTTCAATATTCTCGGCGAAATCCTTGCGGATGGTGCCATCCGCCGCCTCTGCTGGATTGGTAGCGCCCATCGCTTCCCGGTTCTTGGCGATGGCGTCCTCGCCCTCCAGAACCTGCACAACCACCGGACCGGAGGTCATGAAGGTGCACAGGTCGTTAAAAAATGGCCGTTCCTTGTGCACGGCATAGAAACCCTCGGCCTGGGCTCGGGTCATCCAAAGCCGTTTTGAGGCGATAATGCGCAAGCCGGCTGCTTCCAGACGGGCGGCGATCTGCCCGGTCAGGTTACGGCGAGTCGCGTCGGGTTTGATAATCGAGAAAGTACGCTGGATGCCCATGGCTAAGAGGTTTCCTTGTCTTGGAACGGAAATAAAAGAAAAATGCGGGCGGTTTATATCGGCTTCGCCTCCACCCCGCAACCGTGCTAGACACCCCCCATGCTGCATATCAACGATCTAACATACCGCATCGGCGGGCGGGACATTCTGAACAACGCTTCGGTCCACATACCGGCCGGTCACAAGGTCGGCGTGGTTGGCCGCAATGGCGCCGGTAAAAGTACCCTGCTGAACCTGATCCTGGGAAACATATCCGGCGATGCCGGCAGCATTCGCTGCGCCCGCCGGGCCCGCCTGGGCATGGTCGCGCAGGAAGCGCCAGGCGGTCCGCAAACGCTATTGGATAATGTGCTGGAAGCCGATACCGAGCGTGCGGCCCTTTTGGCGGAGGCGGACAGCGCCAGTGCGCCGGAACGCATCGGCGAAATTCACCACCGGCTGCTGGATATTGAAGCCCATTCCGCCCCGGCCCGTGCCGCCGCGATTCTAGCCGGCCTGGGATTCGACGAGGCTGCCCAGGGCCGCCCCCTGTCGGAATTTTCCGGTGGTTGGCGCATGCGGGTAGCGCTGGCCGCCGTGCTGTTTGCCGCGCCGGATCTGTTGCTGCTGGACGAGCCGACCAATTACCTGGATCTGGAAGGTACTTTGTGGCTGGAAGACTTTTTGCGCCGTTACCCCCGCACCGTGTTGCTGGTCAGCCATGACAGGGACCTGCTGAACAACGCCGTGACCGCCATATTGCACGTGGATCAGGGCGAACTGACCTTGTATCGTGGCGGCTACGATACCTTTGAGGCAACCCGGCGCGAGCGCCAGGACCAACAGGAACGCCTGCGGCAACGCCAGGACGCCGCGCGCCAGCACATGCAGGCCTTTGTCGACCGCTTCCGCTATCAGGCCAACAAGGCGCGTCAGGCGCAAAGCCGGCTGAAGGCTCTGGCGCGCATGCAACCCATTGCCGAGGCGGCGGTCGATCCATCGGTCAATTTCCGCTTTCCCGAGCCTGATGAATTGCGTTCCCCCATCGTCAGTCTGGACAGGGCGGCGGCGGGGTATGAAGCCGGCGTGCCGATCCTTTCGGGTCTGGATCTGCGTATCGACGGCAAGGATCGAATTGCTCTATTGGGCCGCAACGGCAACGGTAAATCGACCCTGGCGAAATTAATCGAAGGGCGCCTGGCACCCATGGCGGGTGAGATCCGGCGCGGCGGCAAGCTGCGTACGGGCTTTTTCGCCCAGCATCTGATCGAGGATTTGCAGCCCCAGGACACCCCCGTAGCCCATTTGCAGCGTCTCCTGCCAAATTTGAAAGAGGCCGCCCTGCGTGGCCGCCTGGGCACTTTTGGCCTGATCCAGGATAAGGCCGAGACAAAGGTGCAACATCTATCGGGCGGCGAGCGTGCCCGCCTGGTCCTGGCCCTGATAACCGCCAAGGCACCGCATTTGTTGATTTTGGATGAGCCCACCAATCATCTGGACGTGGACGCCCGCCAAGCCTTGGTGCAAGCCCTGAATGATTTTTCCGGTGCCGTACTGTTGATCAGCCATGACCGTCATTTGCTGGAATTGACCACAGACCGTCTGTGGCTGGTCGCCGACGGCCGGGTGACCCCTTGGGAGGGCGACATCGACGATTACCGCCGCATGTCACTGCGGAGCGAAGGCCCAAAAGATGGTAATCAGGGAACGGAAAAGGACCGCCGCGCGGGCCGCCGTGCCAACGCCCAGGCCCGGCAACGCCTGGCCCCCTTGCGCAAAATTGTCAAGGAAGCCGAACAGAAAATGGCCAAGCTGCAAGCCGAACAGCAGCGCATCACCCATGCCCTGGCAGATCCCGCCATTTATCGGGGCGCCCCCGACAAATTAGCCGCCCTGAACCTGCAGCGGTCGCAAACGGAGAAGGCCATCGCAGAGACCGAAACGGTCTGGATAGCGGCGGAAGAGGAACTTGAGGCGGCTAAGATCTAGCTTTTGGAACTGGCCATTTTTTTTAATCGATCCCAGGCACGCAGCGCGCTATGACCGCTTTCGCCGTTCCCTCGAATGACGGCGCGGTCAGCCCCCAGCGCGCTTGCTCCACTGTCATTTCCAAGGTCGTGTACCGGGGCCGGGCGGCCGCAGGCAGGTTGGCGGCGCCGCACGATGCCGGTCGTATCAGCGCTGGGTCGTTGCAGCCATCGGCCGCCAAGAGGCGCGCCAGATCCACGTAGGAGCGATCTTCCGCACCGGTACAATGATAGATGCCCACCGCCCGCTCGTCAGCGATATGGGCTGTAATCCGTGCGACCAGATCAACGGTGACCGGCGCCAGGTACAAATCATGGAAAGGCGTTATGGGTTTCCGTGCAGCGAGATCCCTGGCCCAACCGGTCAATAACGCCAGGCTCGGTTCCAACACTTTGCTCAGACGCAGGACGGCCCCTTGGTCACCCAGAGCCAGAACGCCAGACTCGGCGGCGGCCTTTTGCCGCCCATAGGCGCAGGCCGGGCAAGGTTGGTCATGGCGCCCGCGCAAGGGCATTGCGCCGTCAAAGACCTTGTCGCTGGACAACAACAAGACATGACTGCCCTGCCCGGCCATATGCCTGGCCACGGTCAGGGTGCCTTCGACGTTGATGCGCCGGGTTGCCACCGGCTCGGCCTCACAATCGCCGATGCGGGCAACAGCGGCGGCAAGGACTACGAAATCCGCCGCCGGGAGGTCCAGGCGTGGAGCCGCCAACTCGAAATAGGGATGCTGGGCGTCGACACGATCCCGGCGGCGGGTCGTTGCCTGAACCCGCCAACCCCGTGCGGCGAAATATTCAAACAGCGCGGCGCCGATCATGCTGTCGCCGCCGACGATTAGCGCCCCCTTTTTACTGGATCCGCCGCTTGCCACAGCACAGCGCCAAATAGTAATGGGCCATAGGCCAGAATCCCGTGTGCACGACCTCGTCATTCATGGAAAAGACAAAGACGTTGTCAAAAAATTGCGCCATCAAGGCCTTTAAATCGGCCCCATGCTTGCAATTTACATGGCCGATCTTGCTTTGCGGCGAGGCATATTCCTGACTTTCCAAAGACGGCATGCCCACGATCAACACGCCATCATGGTTCAGAGAAGTGGCAATATTGCGGATGAAGCCATGTTCCGCCGCCGCCGGAATATGTTCCAAGACGTCAAGGCTGTAGGCGGCATCGAAAATGCCCGGATACGGCCCCGATAACATGTCGTGGGTCGCCGCGGTCAAAGGCCAGTCGGAATGCATGCGCTGCTTGATATCGGCGATGAAAACCGGATCAATGTCCAACACCGTCAATTCGCCGGTCTCCTGCTGCACCACGCGGCTGCCGAAAGCATCACCACAGCCGACCTCAACCACCCGGCGCTTGCCTGACAGCATTTTACCGACGAATTTATACCGCGAAAGCAAAATCGCCAGGCGGCGCGGGTCATCGCGCCAGACCTGATTGGTCATGACGCCGAGACGATCAACGCCGGATTCTTCCGCTGCCCGCAGACAGTCTTCATATTGTGCTTCTTTGGTCCGTGCCATGATGCTACGTGAGTACCCAACCTATATAAATGTGTCTATTCAAACGTGATACAGCCATAATCGCCGTCGTAACCGGCCTGTTCGAAGGCAAACTCCCATTCCGCCGGCATCATGAATGCGCGACAGGTAAGCTGCCAATAGAGCAGGTTCGCCTTCTCGCGTTCGTCGCGGTAACTTTCGACCGTGATGTGCTTCGGTCCCCTGCCAACGCGTTGCATTTCCTGCAATGAGGGATGAAGTTCATAGTTAAAAAGATTATGTAATGTATTGATGGAAAACACAAAGTCGAATTCTCCATCATCGTACGGCAGATCTTTGCAGTTGCCGACCTTCAGATGCGGGCGGACTTCTTCTTTGGCGTTTCGAATGCCGTATTCCGAGATATCGATGCCGCTAACCTGGGCCCCTTTCAGGGCTTTGGTGAATTCATAGAGCAGAAAACCTTTGCCGCAGCCAATATCAAGGATTTTAGCGCCGGGTTGCAGGTCGTAATGAGCCACCATGGCATCCGCCACCGCGCGCCAACGGCCATCGTAATAATACCCACCGAAGCCATGGCGCCGGTCGCCGTCCCAATAGTCCTCGCCGAATTGGCCGGCTATCTCGGCGCATTCGGCCTTATCATGCTCCACCACCCGCTGAACGTAGTCGCGTTTGGTGGATTTATGCACAACACCCACAAAATCCACATACCCCATGATGGCCGTTAATACTCCTGCTGGGATGACGCGGCATGACGATCAACCATGAAGATATCCTCCAGGCGCGCCGCATCCTCCGGACCCCGGATCGCCATGTTTTCCAATGCGCCGTGCAGATCGCCGCCGGTATCAAAGATCCGCCGGTACAAATCCAGGCGCCGTTCCGCCCGGGCCGGCAGCATGAACAGGGAAAAGCAGACAATGCCTTCAATACGGCCCAGTTCTCCAAGTACCGTATCCAGGTTCATATAACAGGCATCCATCGCGTATTCCGTGGCGCTGAGCAGATAGTGCAGCCCATGGCGCTGGGCATAGTCGCGAATGACCAGATTTTGCACATGCTGCGGCCATGCCTGCCCGCGCACGGGGCGGGAGGCGATATAGCCGCGATGGCCCTTATGATTACTCAACGAAACCTCCCGGCAGGTCATAGCTCATACCAACACGACTGGCGGGACGAACAGTGATGGGTTCGAAGAATTCGCCCAGACGCTTGCCGGCATAGGGGGCAAACAGCCCCTTGAAGCGGCAATTCATGGTCCAACGGGTGCCGCCCTCGCGATTGATGCGGTTGCCATGCATCAAGTTCTGGTTAAACAGCAAGACACTGCCATAGGGCACCTCCAGCCAGACCAAATCAGCCTCGATAGCCGCAAACAGATCGTCGGTATCGCCGCCGTCGAAATCCGCCAGGCGCGCTTCCACCAGCCTGCCCTTGTCGGGCGGCAGCAGAAACATGGTCTTGGTATTGAAACAATCCACCAAGGGCAACCAGACCACCACTTCAAATGGCGAGTCGCCATCCCAGACATCCGCATGCACGGCCAAAAGCGAGGAATCATCGCCTGGCAGCTGAACCGACAGGTTCAGGCGCCGCTGCATGGCCAATTCATTGCCGACGATGGTCTCCAGCAACGGCCGGGCCAATTCAAAATAGACCTGCCGGGCCCAAGGCAAATCGTTGACCCCGTTGATCACGGCCATGCGCAGGGCGTTAAGGCCGGTTGCCTCGATCTGACCATGAATATCGTCCAGCAAGGCGCCCGGATCTTCCGGCTTGCCTATTCCAAGATGCTGGGCCGCGATCTGCGCCAGCGCCGCGCGCAAACGATCCAATGCGCCAAAATCCGCGACGGGCGCGATGACGTAGCCATTTTCAAGGAATCTCTCGCCTAGCGCGGTCTCATCCCGGGTCAGAAAGCCATTCACCTGCGGTAACCCGAAGTTCATGCCACCTGCTCCCCGGCGCCGTTCAAAACATCGCGAATACGGCGAGCGATTTGTGGTCCCTGCAGGCCGTAATATTCCAGCAATTCGTCCTGCGTGCCGTATTTATCCGCAAAACTGTCGGGTATGCCCAGGCGCAGCAGGCGACCGACCGACGTCGGTGCCTTATCCACCAACAATTCCCCCACCGCGCTTCCCAGACCACCCACCAGGGTGTGTTCTTCCACCGTGACCAGCAAGTCCACATCATTCAGGCACGATAGAATGGCATTTTCATCCAAAGGCTTGACGGTATGCATATGCAAAACACCGCATTCAATGCCCTGTTCGGCTAGCTCCTTCGCCGCATGCATGGCCCGCGTGGAGGTGATGCCGGTGCCAACGATCAACACCTTGCCCGGTTGCCGCAGCATGATGGCTTGGCCAATCGTAAAACCATGCGCGGCATCAGAGATTATTTCGTCGCCGCCCTTGGCCAGACGAATATAGCAGGGTCCCCCTAAAGCAAGGGTCTGCGGCATCAGGCGCGCCATTTCCTCCTTGTCGCAGGGTGCGAGTACGGTCATTCGGGGCAAAGCGCGCAGGATGGCCATATCCTCGATCGCCAGATGTGTCGGCCCCAGGGGGGCGTACACCAGACCACCGCCATTGGCGATCAGCTTCACCGGCAGATTGTGCAGACACAGATCCACCGCCAGCTGCTCGTAGCAGCGCCGGGTAATGAAGGTGGCAATGGTATTGACGTATGGAATAAAACCTTCCAGGGCCAGACCGGCGGCCATGCCAATCAGATTCTGTTCCGAAACACCTTCCATGAAGAACCGGTCGGGCATTTCATCGCGGAATTGATCCAGGGTGCCGGCCCCCAGGTCGGAACCGATGAAGACCACTCGTTCATCCCGCTTGGCCAACTCGTAGACAACGTCTAGACAGGTTTTACGCATGATTAGTCCCCGATCGCCTGCAGAACGCCGTCAATTTCCGCTGCGCTCATGTTCGATTTGTGATGCCAGGCGGGATCGCCCTCGGCATGTGCCACGCCCCGACCCTTTATGGTATGGGCGATCACTGCATTTGGGCGTCCCTTGGCGAAGGGTAATGTGGCAAACGTACGCCGCAAACCCTCCACGTCATGGCCATCCACGTTCCGTACGGCAAAGCCAAAGCTTTCCCATTTTGACGTCAGCGGTTCCAAATCCTGAACAATCTCCGTGCGCTGATAGGATTGCAGCTTGTTGTAATCGACGATGAGAGTGAAGTTATCCAGCTTGTGCTTGCTGGCGGTCATGGCGGCTTCCCAGACCGAGCCTTCGTTGATTTCGCCATCACCGGTGACAACAAAAATTCGATGCGGCGCGCCTCTTAATTTAGCCGCGACTGCCATCCCGACACCGATGGACGGGCCATGCCCCAGGGCCCCGGTCGAAGCTTCCACGCCGGGAATCTTGCCGGCGTCCGGATGCCCGCCCAGAATGCCGTCAAAGCGGCAGAAACGGTCCAGTTCCGCCTTGGAAAAGTAACCGTGGTCCGCCAGAATTGCGTATTGCGCTAAACAGCCATGGCCTTTGGATAACAAAAAGCGGTCCCGGGCATCCCAATTATGAATTTCGGGATCGTGCGCCATGACATCATCATACAGGACCCGCAGGATCTCGATTGCGGACAAGGCGGAGCCCAAATGGCCACGGCCACCGCCTACCAGACCGCGCACCACCAGACGGCGAAGATCACGAGATCGGCGGTCCAAGGCAAGAGGCTCGTAAATGGTATGCGCCTCGCGCTCCATTGCGGCCAGTTCAATCATCTTCAAAAACCTCGTAGTTGGCGTCATCAATTTGACGCAGCATGGCCTCTGCCTTGGCCAATTGGTTGTTCAGCGCAAATTCCCGGTCTTGATGGGCGCCGGCGTAGTCGCGGCGTTGCCAGCGCTCGGGCAGGAATTCATTCAACAAGATCAGACACCAGCGCAGGATATAGAGCGGGAACAGCGCTCGTAGACGGATATCGAACTCGTGATCGCCGCCAAACACCGCCCCCGCGCCCCGGCGGAAGCGGCGGCGCATTTCAACGTTCAGGTCCATGCCAGGGTGTAGAAGAAAATCCGCCACCAGCTTCACCGGATCATCCCAGCCAAAGTATTCAAAGTCGATAAACACCAGCCGTCCGTCAATCCGGCGAATGGCATTGTGAAAGCCGAAATCCGAGGGCGACAAGGTCAAGGCCATGGGCGCGAGAGGTTGTGCGAAATCCATACCTTGTTCCTGATAGTGCATCATGGTCAGATCACGCTGCCGCTCGCAGACCGGAAGAAAGGAATCGACCAGGAACGCGCGCAAGCGGTGATCATCAAGCCTCAACAGGCGATCCAGACGGGCCTCTATCTGCCGCGCCACTTCGGCGCCGGACAGGCAAGCCTCTGATGCCAGGGCAAGTGCCGCCGCCTCCGGCTGTTGCGCCAGGCGGTAGAGGTCAAGGACGAAACACAGGACCTCGAACAGGTCGCGGGGGGTGGGATGGCCGACGGCATTGCCATCCACCCAGCCGAACAGGGCGCAATGGCGGCCCGGGTCACGGGCCACGGCTCGGGGCACCTGACGGCCTAACCCCTGGGCCCCCAGAAAGGCGAGGCCGCCGAACTCCGTACCCAGGCGGTCGCGGTCGTCTCCGGGCCGCTGCAAATAGGTTTTCAAGGCATAATGCCGGCCATCCGCCGCCTCGACCCGATACAAACGATTGTTTCCGCCGCCGGGCTGCCGGCTTACCTGGCGCACTGGATCGCCCAGTAACGCTGTTGCCGCCGCCTCGGCCGCTTCGGGCGTATCGATGCTAATGGCCGGCGCCAAATATATGCCCTCCAATTTCGTCCCAATGGCGGCAGCGCAACAGGTCGGCGCCCGCAGCCACACCCGCGGCGGTCACCGCCGCGCCATGCGGATCGAACAGCACGGCGCGCGCAGAGCCGGGGAAACCGGGTTCCGCGAAAACCTCTTCCAGGTCGTCGATGAACCATTGGCAGTTCAATTCGGCAATCTTGGCAACCTTGGCCGCACGGGTATCCTCGAAATGGATATCATCGCGGCTCAATTTCAGACCCATCGCATCAAAAAAGCCATGCGCTTCCATCCACATGGTCGCCGCCCGACGCAAGTCCGTCCCGTCGGAGGCAAAATTGGCGTGCCGGGTTTTGTGCGAGACAATGGATACCGTGATACCGGATTGACCGCAAATCCGGATGAACCGCGCGGCGCCATCCTGCAATTCGGCATCGCCCATGCGGGCGCCGTATGCTGTTGCCTGCAGACGCCGCCACGTCAACTCGCCCTCGGGGCGCCGGCGTAAAGCATCGCGCAGGTCACGTTTGCCCACCGGCGCTTGCTGAAACAGCCCGCGTTCCTCCGCCAACGTGGCGAACAACCCGTCATAACCCGCAATCGTGTTATCGAAATCGATGCCGATACGCATACCCTGACGTCCTGATTATCCAAGCGATGGATAAGCCTGATTAACGGTGAAATTGGTTAACATTACCCTACGTTCAGTAAAACTTTTGCGGGCAACGCTGGGCAAAGCTGCCGCCCCATCGAGGGCGTTTTCGACCGGCCCCGGCCTCCTACTGCAGGTGAATGTCCTGCATCAGCTTGACGTTGTAATATTTGGCGTCCGTCATGGGATTAGGCACCTTGCCGCTTCTAAATGCCGCCGTCAGGCTGGCGACCGCATCATCGATGCTGTACCGGGGGGTAAAGCCCAGTTCGCGCTGCATCTTTGCGGATGAGACATGGTAGGAACGATTGTCGTCAGTCGGCGTGGTGACGATATCCACGCCGTCGCCGACGTTCCGGCGCACCATTTCCGCAATTTGACTGACCGTATGGTTCTCGTAACCGGCGTTGAAGACCTTGCCGTCTATCATCTCGTCGGGATATTGCAGACACTGGACATACAGGTCCGTCATGTCCTCGACATTGATGTTGGGCCGTTTCTGCGCGCCGCCAAAAACCGTGATTTTGTTGTTGTTGATAGCGTGATTGGTCAAAATATTGACTGTCAGATCCAGACGCAGGCGCGGGGCATAACCACATACCGTGGCGGGACGCAGGGTCAAGGTCACAAAACCCGGTTCGCGTTCGCGATCCAGAACCTCTTCGCACATGGCCTTGAATTTTGAATAGTCCGTCAGGGGCTCCAGAGACAAATCCTCTGTGACATTGTCGGTACTCTTGATACCGTAGACCGAGGACGACGAGGCATAAATAAAGCGCCGCACGCCGGCATCCTTGGCGGCACGAACAAGCGGCTGAAAACAATCAAAGTTGATTGATCGGCCCAGATCCGGGTTCAATTCAAAACTGGGATCGTTGGAGATACATGCCAGATGGATCACCGCATCGGCGCCTTCAACCGCCTTGGCCACCGCCTTGGGGTCCCGAATATCACCACGGATGATGCGTAGGCCAGGATGCTCCGCCACGCCATTGAAGACTTCCATGCCATAGATGAACAGGTCCAATACACTCACGCAGTGTCCCGCCGCCAGCAATTTTGGGATTAGGCACGATCCCACATAGCCGCCGCCGCCCGTCACCATCACATTCATTGTCTTATTGGCGTTGTTCATGCCGCTCCCCTCTTTTTCAACAATTCGTCAGCGGGCGTCGCCATCGACCGGTTCCAAAGGCCCGTCTGCGCCGACCAGCCCATGAAAATATCCAGCAAGGCGTGGATCAACCCACCGTGCACCACCTCAACAAAGCCATATTCACCCGAGGGGACAAAAAGATTGTAGTCGCCCAACTGGCGCAGCTTGTTATCCGCACCAAGACCCGAAAGGGTCAGTACGTCGCAGCCCTTGGCGCGGGCCGCCCGCACGGCCTTGATGATGTTTTCCGAATTTCCGGAAGAGGATATGGCAATCAACAGGTCATCCCGGGCGGCAAAATATTCTATTTGCTTGGCGAAAACCTGATCATAGCCTTCGTCGTTGCTAAGCGCTGTCAGCGCCGCGGCGTCGTTGAAGGCCAAGGCCGGGACCTTGCCGTTCTTCGAGAAATCCAGCGCCATATGCGAGGCAATGGAAGCCGAGGCGCCATTCCCGATGAACATCAATTTACCGGCCCCGTCGCGGATCCGGGCAAAGCGTTCGATCATGATGGGAAACAGGTCCGCCATGGCCAATTCGGCGCCTTTGCCGTCCGTGGCCACGGTCTGTTCCGGCAACCGGGCCAACTCGGTGAAATAATCCTCGACCCTGGCCTGCATGGCAGCGACGCCATTTTCACTCATTGTTTCATCCGTCATTTCAATATTGCCGTGAGGAATTTCATCAGCGGTACCCGTTGTACGGACTGGCGATGCCCGACGATGCCGACTTTCATGGCGCCGACGGCGTTACCGATCAGGCCGACCAGTTCCATCGGCACATCCGATTGCACCAATGGCGCGGTGACTGCGAGAAAGGCATCGCCCGCCCCTACTGTATCCACCACCTGGCGGGTAAATGCCGGCACTTTGCCCAAGCCGTTCTTGCTATCAAACGTAATGCAGCCGTTTTGCCCATGGGTCACGATGATACGGTCGCAATCAATCAATTCCCGCAAAGGCCCCTGAACGAGATCGCTAATGTCGGAAAACCGATCACGCACCGCTAAACGGGCCTCGGGCGCATCAATGCAGACATAATCCGCGCGGGCGTATTTATTGACCGTGTTATAGCCGTGGTTGGCGGCGTTGCTTTGCGCATTGACAGCCAGAAAGCGGGACCTGCGAATAATCTGATCGACCGACCGCGACGTCAGCATGCCGTGGCCGAAGTCGTTTACGATGACCAGATCGACATCCGCCGCCCGCTCCGCGATCAAGCTGCAAACCTCATCTTCCTTGCGGCCTGTCAGCGGCGTGTCGTCGAAATGATAGACTTCGAACAATTTGCGCAGATGACCGGGATCCACGAACCGGCATTTGCGGATCGTCGGCACCCCTGGCAGGCGCACGAAATGCACGTTTACATTCTGCACCGCTGTTTCGAGGATCAGGTCTTCGTATGAATCTTCCTCGCCGATACAGGTAATGACATCCACCTGATCGACGAATGAGGCGACATGGTTGGCCGAGGCAATGACGCCGCCGGCGAAAACCTCGCGGCCTTCGTAACGGGAAGCGATGATGTTCTCTTTTGCCGATTTGCCCATGGGTGCGGCATATTGATACTCGTCGATGATTGCTTCACCGACCATCAGGACCTTATGATTTTGAATGCCTTCCAGGGCTTCGACCACCTGACTTGCGACATTGTTGTCACGCAGATTGTTCAGATATTCATGTACCTCTGAATCGAACACATTCAGATGACGGTTTATCAGGGCTGAAGAGGAATCGGTGATATCATCGGTGAAAACGATGCGGCCGTTAAAGCTTTCCACCAATTCGCGCTCGCGCCGAATACCGCCCGTGATATCCTGGGCTTCGTCGGCATAGTCCTGACCTTTGATAAAGACGGACGGGCGGATGAACCGCAGCACACCTTCCGCCGTGGACCAGTTGGAGATGCCGACACCATCCACGCAGCGCAACGCGGCGACCATTTCGGCCCGCGACGCCGCGGGAAAAACCGGTCGTCCCGGCCCTTTATTGACATAGCGGTCCGCTGTCAGGGTCACGATCAAAAGATCACCCTCCGCCCGCGCCGCTTCCAGATGGCGCACATGACCCATGTGCAAAAGATCAAAGACACCGTGCGCCAGCACGACCTCGCCGCCTGCGGCGCGGGTCTCGTCAGCCATGCGGGCCAGCTCTTCTATGTTACGGATTTTCTCGCGCGCGGTTGCCGGCGGGCTGGCGCCGCCTTGTTGAACGTCTAGATATTCAATTGTCATTCGCGGCTTCCCGGCCGATCAAGGGTCAAACAACACAATGCACGGCGGGTCGAGTCCGCGCCGATTTCATCCAGTGTCTATCGTCGCGGTTAATACATCGTAAAACCTGGCCGGTTTATCCAACGGGCGGGAAAGTTCAATTAACCAGAATAATTCACCCGGCGTTAACCGGTCCAATGACATTATGCCAACTCAAGTAAATCCAATTCGGGGTTTACCCGCTGTGCCGGCGGTCCCGGTCAGGCGGAATGATCGCGGGAAAACTTGCGGAACCAACCGGCGCATGGCTATCAATCCGACATCCAACAACCCATTTCGAATGGTGACGTTCGATAACAACGTCCTTGGCGCCTATTATTCCAGCGGCGTGTCATTGGGCCTGTCCGGTCATGCCGCGCAAATCCAAAAGGATCTGTTGGATGGTTCATTCGCCAAGGTGGATCCGGCCGTCATCCCGCCCTGGACATTGCCGCGGTCCAATCCTTACGACGAGATATTGCAACGTATCTTTTCGACCGGTCCGTTGATCGATCTCGACGACCCGCGAGTCAACAATACGGCGGGCGACGATCAATTCAAAAATCTGTTCGGACTATTTAACGGTCTGACAAAATTGCGGGAGATGGCGACCTATGCGGAAAGTGATTCCGGCGCGTTGAGCCGGACCACCATATTGCAGCAACGCTTTGACGGTTATCTGGCCGAGGCCAAAAATTTCGTCGACGGTCTCGAATTTGAAGACACCACTCTGCTCTACGGTTTGCAGCAAAGCAGCATGACCAGCTCGCTGAGCTTTCCCAAGGATCCGAAATACACCACGCTTTATCATGAAGGCGCCAGCCTGACAGAGGTCCGCACGGACGCCATCGGCGGACTGGTCGGTAACGAGACATTTGATATTACGGTGGTCAATTCCGTTGGCACCACGGTTGTAAATATTGATCTATCGGCGGTCAGTGGCGCCTTGAATGTTGATAACGTCGCCGACTATATCAATGGGCAACTGTCCGCCGCCGGCGTCACCTCGACAATGCAGTCCGAACGGTACAGCGAAGATTCCTACGGCCTTAAATTGAACCTGAACAGTACGGAAACAGTGACACTCGGCAATGCGTCCGATGAAATACCCGGCCTTTACATCGCAGGCACCCGGAACGTCGGCGACTATGCCTCCGGTTACGTGCGCAAGGTGGACGATCTGGGCAACACCGCGCCCAGCGATGCCTTTCGCTCGGATACCGACACCGACAAAGCCGACAGCGCCCGTGCCATAGCGGTGGACAGCCGGGGCAATGTCTATTCCGTTGGCTCTACCGCCGGCGATCTGGGGGGCCTGGCCAACCAGGCGGTAAATGATGCCTATTTGCGCAAGTATGATGTTGCCGGCGAACTGGTCTGGTCTCGCCTGCTGGGCGCCACGGAAGATGCCGCCGGCTTCGCCGTCGCCGTGGACGTCAATGACAACGTCGTCATCGCCGGCAGCGCGCGGGGCGTATTGACTGAAACCGCCTACGGCGGCAACTACGATAGCTTCGTGACCAAGTTTGATGGCACCGGTGCGGAACAGTGGACCCGTCAGGCGGCACCCTATGCCAACGACAGCGCCCTGGCTTTGACGACGGATGCCAGCGGCAACATCTTTGTGGCGGGGCAGACCGCATCTGAAATCGGCGCCGGCGTGACCCATGCCGGTGGCACCGATGGCTATCTTACCAAGCTGGACAGCAGCGGCACCCATGTTTGGGACAAGCAGTTCGGGGGCACCGGCAATGACCGCGCCACGGCGGTCGCGGTGGACGGATCAGGCAATATTTATGTCGCCGGCGAAAAGGACGGCAATGCCATCCTGCGCAGCTACGTGGATAGCGACGCCTCGCAAACGCCGGTTTGGGAAGTAGACCTGGGCGCATTGAATAGCGATGGCGCGGTCACCGGCATTGCCGTCGGCAGCAGCGGCAATGTCTATATCTCGGGTCAGACCAGCAACGCCGCCCTGTCAGGCAGCATCGTCAACGCCCATTCCGGGGGGACGGATGGTTTCGTCAGCCAGATTATCGATTCCGGTGTCTCGGCGGCGGCAGGGTTTACCACTTATGTGGGCAGCAGCAGCACGGACACGCTCGGCGGCATCGCCGTCAAGGCCCTTGCCGGTGCGGATGAAATCTACGTGACCGGCGCCACGCAAGGCGCCGTCGATGGCGGCGCCGTGGCCAGCGCGCAGGACGCCTTCGTCATGAAACTGGATAATACCGGGACTGAAGTTTGGGCCCACCAGGATCATAGCGCGGTCAGTCAAGCCGGCAATGCCATCGCCTATGACCCCACCGCTACCTCCGTCATCAGCCGTCTTGGCCTGACTACCGGTGATCTGCCGGCGGAACCGGGAACGGAAGTGTTGAGCCTGACAACGGCGCGGCCCGGACAATATTTCTCGGTGCGGGTGAACGGCGGCGCGACGAAACGGGTCGAAATCGAATCCGACGACAGTTTGGGTCTACTGGCAGTCAAGATCAACAATGCCATGGGTCAATATGGCAGCAGCACTCTACAGCGCGGTGCGGTCGACACGGGCCTTAAATTAGAGGCTAGGAATGGCGCGGTGGTTGAGATCATCGCGGGGCCGGATGGTTCCGACGCACTTGCTTCCCTCGGACTGACCGCGGGCGTGCTGTATGCCGCGCCCGCCGGCCTGGACGATACAGAGACGGATGTGGCCAAGGCCAAAATCTTTGAACTGGGCATTACCGGGG
The DNA here is from genome assembly GCA_027623205.1 of Pseudomonadota bacterium. GTDB lineage: Bacteria > Pseudomonadota > Alphaproteobacteria. The sequence continues at coordinate 16,441 of JAQBYC010000057.1, forward strand.
ATATTTCCTTGAAAACCACCAGAAGCGCGTCGGAAGCCGGTGTCCTGATCGACAATGCCCTGCGCGAGGTGCGCAAGATGTTCCGATTTATTGCCGTCGGTCCGGAGGATGACCGGCTAAGCGGATTGAACAACATAAAGCCGGCGGACGCCGAACGCCTGGCCCAGATGCAAGGCGCCCTTTCGGCCATAAGCGGCATCGCCTCCTCCATGAATCTGACGAATCAAATGCGCCTTAACGGTCAGGGCGGCGGCAGTGTTGCGAACATGCTCAACATCATCACCTAATCAACCGCCTAACAATTTATAACTTTGAGGGACAGCTCTTCTGGCCGCCTACGAATGCGGCCGGCCTCGCACAACGGGGGTGACCAGGGCTGCGGTGGCGGGTAGTCTTCATCAGCATTTGGGGAGCATTGCTGGTGAGTGAGACGATTGCCATTCCGTTGTGGCTGGCGGGGCTGATGGTGCTGCTGGCGGCCTGGTCCGTATTCGACAGGTTTCTGTTGCCCGGCGCGCGCTGGTTCCTGCACCGGCGCGTCAACCGTGTGGTGGACGAGATCAACACCAGGCTGGCCCTCAAGATCCAACCCTTCAAGTTGACCCGTCGCGAAGTGCTGATCGACCGGCTGACCTATGATGTCGAGGTCATGGCCGCCGTGGCGGCGAAAAGCGCGGCCGAAAACATTCCCCGCGAAGCGCTCATGGCGGATGTGGCGCGCCATGCCCGCGAAATCGTGCCCGCCTTCAATGCCTATATCTATTTTCGGTTTGGCGCCTGGGCGGCCCGGCGGGTCGCCGAATGGCTCTACCGGGTCCGGCTGGGTTATGCCGACAGGGATGGCCTGGCCTCGGTCGACCCCGAGGCAAGCGTGGTGTTCGTGATGAACCACCGCTCCAACATGGATTACGTGTTGGTGGCTTACCTGGCGGCGACGCGGACGGCGCTGAGTTACGCCGTGGGCGAATGGGCGCGTATTTGGCCATTGCAGTCATTGATCCGCTCTTTGGGCGCCTATTTCGTCAGGCGGGATTCCGGTGACGCCCTGTATCGCCGGGTCCTGGAACGCTACGTTGCCATGGCGACGGGGGCTGGCGTTGTCCAGGCGGTCTACCCGGAGGGCGGTCTCAGCCGCGACGGGCGCCTGCGCCCTCCCAGGCTGGGTCTGTTGCATTATATGTTGAAGGCGCTGGAGGCGGACGGCGCCAAGGATATCGTATTCATACCCGTCGGCATCAACTACGACCGGGTGTTCGAGGACCGCAGCCTCGTCCGCACACTGGATGAAGGCGCGGAACGCCGCTCGACGGGCTTTGCCCTGAAAAAAACCTTCGGCTTCATCGGCCATAACATCGCACTGATGGTCAAGGGTAGATGGTATCGTTTCGGCTATGCCTGCGTGAATTTCGGGCCGCCGATTTCGGCTCGAACCTGGATAGCGGCACGGGCGGCACCGGACGATGAGGCACAGCGGGAACAGATCGAGGCGTTGGGCCGGCATCTGATGGACAAGGTTGGCGCCGTGGTACCCGTCCTGCCGGTATCCTTGATCGCCACTGTCTTCACCCGAACCGTTGATCGGCCGATCAGCGCGTTGGACCTCAAGGTGGCGGCACATGCCCTGAAAACCCGACTGGAAGCGAAGAATGCGCAGGTCTATGTTCCCCACTCAGATGCCGATTATGCTTTGTCGGTCGGCCTTCGCATGCTGACCTTGCGGCACTTGATTGAGGAAAAGGACGGCCTCTATTCCATCAAGTCCGGCGAATTGCCCATGCTGCAATACTACGCCAACGCCATCGCGCACTATCTCGAAGACGAGGTGCCTTTGACGTGATCGAACCCGTCGTATTGGTTCATGGCCTGGGGCGGACATGTGCCAGCATGACCCGCCTGCAACGGCGCCTCAATGATCTGGGGTTCGCCGCGCAATGCTGGCCCTATCCCAGCCGCCGCCGCCTGGCCGGCCATATCCATGCCTTTCGCCACTGGCTGGGGCAGCAGGCGTTCCAAGCCCCCGTACATTTCGTCGGACATTCCCTGGGCGGCATCGTTATTCGCGGCGCGCTGGCCGTGGACCCGCCGGTCAAAATCGGCCGGATCGTCATGATCGCCACGCCCAATCAGGGCGCCGGCGTGGTCACACGCTTTGGCGGTTGGCCGTTCGCCCAGTTTTTCTTCGGCCTGCCGCTTGAGGATCTGGCGGAGCATTCACCGGCGCTGAAGAATCTCGGCGTGCCCGATGCCGAGATCGGTATCATTGCCGGCAAACGGCATTTTCATCCGCTTCATTTCATCTCTTATGTGAACCTGTTTCATCACGCCGGGCGGGCCCATGACGGCACCGTCGAACTCGCCAACACCCGTCTTGATGCGGCCAGGGACAATGTCATCGTCGATGCCCATCATACATTCATCTGTGATCATGAAGAGGTGATCGGGCAGACCGGAGCTTTTTTGCGGGACGGCTGGTTCCTGCGCTAACGTATATTCGATGAACTCTCGACCGGTGCGGTATTGCGCGGAATTACGTGGCTTGGTGCCCGCTTGCCCCACGGCATCATACTATGGCGTGCTATCGTCCATCGCTGCCGGGACCGTGCGGTAATGGCTCCAGGTCTCCCGGCCACCGCGATTGTTGATGATGTTGATGAGTGCGGCGACCGGTCGGGTATCGTAGAGCTTGCCGGTGTCGCCCATCAATAGGGTGGAGGCTTCATCGAACGAGCGCGCGCCGCGATAGGCCCTGGGGCTCACCATGCTGACGAATGCGTTGGCCACGGCAATGATGCGCGCACTTATGATAATGGCTTGCCCGCGTAAACCGTTCGGATAACCGGACCCATCCCACCGCTCCTGCAATTGCCGCAGGGTATCGCCCACCGGCAGATTAAAATTCACGCCATCGACGATATCCGCGGTCGCGAGCAGACTGGCGCGGATCTGTTCTTCCTCTTCCTCGCTCAATGCCCCGGTTTTCGCCAGGACTTCGGTGGGTACCAGGATCTTGCCGAGATTCATGAGATTGCCGGCGATATCGACGGTTCGGCGCACCTCTTCCTCCTCGTTCATTTCAGCCGCGATAGCGACCGACACCTCGGCAACCCGCTGCGACTGATCGGAGGAGTAGGGATCGCGGCGGTCGACCAGGCCAACCAGGGTGGTGACCAGAGCGCGCATGGTGCGTTCGCGTTCCTCGCGCTCGCTGACGACCTCGGTGATGTCCTGCAGGATCATCAGAATCCCAGGCGGATGGTCGCGGTCACCCCGCAGCGGAATATGATCCGACATCACCACCGTGCGGCTGCGGTCGTCTTCTTCGAAGGCATGGGTGCGTTTTGCGGCTTGGAAATTCCGGCTGACCTCGGTGTTGATTTCCTGAAAAATCTTGGCGCGTACGGGTCCGATGACATTGGCCATGGTCTTGCCGAGGATTTCATCCTGATCAATACCCGTGCCTTCGATCGCCTTGGCATTGGCGAAGGTGTAATGGCCGTCCTCGGTAACGGCGATGACGGCATTTGGCTGACCGTCGGTGACGACACGCATGAATTTGGAAAAATTCTCCAGCCGTTCGTTGGAAATTCGGAAGCTCTCGGCCGCCCGGGCGGCGCGGACCGAGGTGCCATGACGCCAGACGGCGACGATCGTCACCGCGATACCAATGATCACCAGGATGAAAGTGGTCAGCAACGTGGTGCGGCGGCGGTTGCCTTCGGCCAGGGCCTCGGCGAGATCGACCTTGTGCAGCAGAAACCACGGGGACCCGGCAATGGCGCGGCCGGTCACCAGGACCTCTCTGCCGCGGTAGTCACGCAAGGCGGCGAACCCGCCCGGCTTTTCCAGCACGTAGCTTGCCGCCAGGTCGGCGGTGTCCAGGGCCATGCGGCGTTTCAGGGGCTTGGTGCCGTCGGCAAGCGGCGTCAGATATTCAACGGTCGCCCCGACCTTGCGGACAAGATAGGTATCCGCCGTCTTGGCGGTCTCGCCGGGCTGGCGCAGACGCTCGAACAGGTCGCTCCCGATTTGTCTAAGGCCGATCACGAAGCCGATATTGTCGCTGCCGCCGGCATCGCCCTGAATACCGTAAACCGGCACCACGAAGCCGATCGTCGGATTGCCGCCGGCGCCTTCGAATATATCGACCAGCACCGGCTTGCCCTCGCCGGCGCGTTTGAGGGCATTGCGTAGCCGCGGCGTCAGGGCCGGCATCGTGTCGGTGGCGACCAGCAGTTTGCCCGAAGCATCGGCAAGGCCGATGCCCACCTGACCCGCTTGTTCCACGTTGGCGTTTACCGTGGGCTCGGCCCGCGGCGACTGGAAACCATCGCGGGCGGCAGTCGCGTTCAGAAGATTGCGCAGATAGTCTGCTTCGGCCTGGTTAGTCTCCGTTTTGCTTTCAGGAAGCGAAAGAACGCTCATGTAAAGCTGCAGCGAGGCGTTTTCGGCCAGGCTTTGCACGGTGTGGAATTGTGAATCGAGCCAACGGTTGACTTCCACCGTCCGGCTGTCGGCGACGATGCCGAGGCGAAGCTGCCATTGCTGGATATCGCGTTGGCTTTCGCGGTCGACGAAGGCCACGACCAGCCACATGCCCACCAGCACGGCCACCACCAGGCCGACACCGAGAGCAATGATGATATAGCGCGTTTTCGCGCCCGCGTGATTCTGTTCGGCCGTGCTGTCCGTCATCACCTCTCCTCACGGGTTGGCTGCATTTGGCGAGCCAATACAATCCGCCGCAACATCCGTCGCCCGGTTTGATTATAGGTTTGGCATCCCGGTCGGGCAATCAAATGCATTCAAGCAAAAGGTGCCGCGCGTCGCTATCAGGCCGTTGAGACAGCCGGCATGGCAATTGAGGTCTCGGAAAACGCACGCCTGAACTATTCCCGACATGGCTGGGAATGTGATCGGCCCCGAAAAATTTTAATGGACGACGGTTGTTTGTATCCTTGTCGGTGGATTGATGGCCAATAGTAGGATCGCAAACGATTTTGGACCAGCGACGGTGACTTTGAGGCCGATAAGAGGGTGCCGGCGCATGAATTGTTTGCCATTCCCGCTTAGTCGTTTGAGCAAGAACGGATTGGGAGCATCGAGCGTGATCGATATTTACTTTATAAAATACTTAAAAAATAATATGCCTATTAATATAAAGTAGACACAATAAAGTAGAATAAAAACATTATTATCAACAAGTTGCTGGATATATTTCGAAAAATAAAATATCATGATAATATTTAATTATGAAAATTCTCATTTTCATGTATAATTATTTTATTACAAAAATGATTTATTTTTAAATTGGAGAAAAACATGAACACCCCTGAATGGCTAAAACCTGGACTCTATGGTGCCGCAGCCGGCGCCGTTGCCGTCGCGATCGTCGGTTTCTCGTGGGGCGGATGGGTGACGGGCGGCAAAGCCATGCAATTGGCTTCCTCGCAGGCAAACCTTCAAGTCGTTGCCGCCTTGGTGCCGATCTGCTTGCAGCAGTCCAAACTGGACCCGCAACTTGCTGATACGCTCGCCGAGTTGAAGGGTGCGGACTACTATCGGCGCAGCGATATGCTCATGCAGGCGGGCTGGGCCACGATGCCGGGCTCGACAGATCCGAATCGTAATGTTGCAATCGCATGCATGGACAAATTGGCGGCCGCATTTTAAGCGACTGGTATCAGCCGTCCCGATAAAGGGATGCCGACATACATCTACCGACCACCGTGCGTTCTAGTCAATCTCGAACCTGACGAGAGCAATTTTCAATTAATTGGAGTCGCGAATGCGGCTTAAGTAATTGGTTCAATTGCTCTTTCCTTAAAGGGTCCGGGCACGTTTGGAGCAAATGTGCTTTAGCGAAAGCTGCGGGGTTGCGGGATCGGGGCCGCGGGGTTGGCGTTGCGGGGGTGGCCGGCGCGGCGGCGCCGGGCGAAGGCCGGGCCGTGCGGGTCCAGGCCGGGATCTTCACGCAGGCTGTCCAGTTCCGCCGATAGATCGATCAGTTCCTCGGCCAACAGGTGGATGACCATGCCTTCGCGCTCCACCCGGCCCCGCGCCGCCAGCAGGCGGGCGGACAGCACGACCCGGCGGTAGGTTTCGAAGATCGGCGGGCGGACGATAATGTTGGCGACGGCGCCTTCATCCTCAATGGTGATAAAGATGACCCCCTTGGCGGTGCCCGGCCGTTGCCGCACCAGGACCAGGCCGGCAACCATGACCCGTGCGCCGTGCGATAGGTTCAACAGGGCCTCGTTCTCGATAATATCCCGCGTGGCCAGGGCCGGGCGCAACAGGCGCAGAGGATGATCCTTCAGGGACAGACGCAGGTTGCCGTAGTCCTGCACCACCTGTTCGCCGATGGGCATATCAGGCAGGGCGACGGCCCCCTCCCTGGGCGCATCGGCGCTGGGCGGACGGATCTGCGCGGCGGCGAACAGGGGCAATTCCGGCTGGTTCAGGCGTTTCAGAGCCCAAAGGGCGGCGCGGCGGTCCAGCCCGGTGGAACGCCAGGCATCACCATTGGCCAGTTTCTCCAGGGCGCCCGCGCCCAGACCGGTTCGCCGCCACAGATCTTCCGGCCCGGCATAACCCCCGCCCCGCGCGTCCAGCAGGACCGCCGCCGCCGACTCCGGAAAATGCCTGATCTGCCGCAGGCCGAGTCGCAAGGCGGGACGTCCGGCGGATGCGGCGTTATCCTCGAGCGTGCAATCCCAGTCCGAATGGTTGATGTCCACCGGGCGCACTTCAACGCCATGTTCGCGGGCATCGCGGACGATCTGGGCCGGCGCATAGAAACCCATGGGCTGGCTGTTCAACAGGGCGCAGGCAAAGACCGCCGGGTAATGCCGTTTCAACCAGGCGGAGACATAGACCAGCAGGGCGAAGGAGGCCGCGTGGCTTTCGGGGAAGCCGTATTCGCCAAAGCCCTCAATCTGTTTGAAACAGCGTGCGGCGAAGTCACGGTCATAACCGCGCGCGGCCATGCCCTCGATCATCTTGTGGCGGAATGTGTGGATGGTGCCCGTATGGCGAAAGGTGGCCATGGCGCGGCGCAGTTGATCGGCCTCGGACGGGGTGAAGCCGGCGGCGACGATGGCAATGCGCATGGCCTGCTCCTGAAACAAGGGAATGCCCAGGGTTTTGCCGAGGACCGCTTCCAGATCCTTGGAGGGGAAATCGACCCGCTCCTTGCCGGCCCGGCGGCGCAGATAGGGGTGCACCATGTCGCCCTGGATGGGGCCGGGCCGGACGATCGCCACCTCGATCACCAGGTCATAGAAATTACGCGGCCGGAGGCGCGGCAACATGGTCATCTGGGCCCGGCTTTCGACCTGAAAGACACCAATGGAATCGGCCCGGCAGAGCATGTCATAAACCGCCGCGTCCTCCGCCGGCACGCTGGCCAGATTCAGTTTCCGGCCATGATGTTTTTCGATCAGATCAAAGCCCTTGCGAATGCAGGTCAGCATGCCCAGGGACAGCAGGTCGATCTTCAAAATACCTAAAGTATCCAGATCATTCTTGTCCCATTCGATAACCGTGCGCCGCGCCATGGCCGCGTTGGTGATCGGCACGACTTCGGAAAGCGGGCCGCGGGTAATGACGAAGCCGCCCACGTGCTGGGACAGATGGCGGGGAAAGCCGGCCAGCGCGCGCGCCAGGCGGATCGCCATTGCCACGGTGGGGTCGTCCGGGTTCAGGCCGATCTCGCGCACCTTGTCGCCCTCGACCTGATCGCCGCCCCAGCCCCAGACATTACCGGCCAGGGCGCCGACCGCATCCAGGGACAGGCCCAGAGCCTTGCCGACCTCGCGGATCGCGCTTTTGGCCCGGTAGGTGATCACCGTGGCGGTCATGCCGGCGCGGTCGCGGCCGTATTTTTCATAGACGTACTGGATGACCTCCTCGCGCCGCTCGTGTTCGAAATCCACATCGATATCGGGCGGCTCGTCCCGCTCGGCCGAAATGAACCGTTCGAACAAAAGGTCCAGACGGGACGGATCCACGGCGGTGATGCCAAGGCAATAGCAAACGGCGGAATTGGCGGCCGAGCCGCGGCCCTGGCAGAGAATGTTCCGCGACCGCGCGAAGCGGACGATATCGTGCACGGTCAGGAAATAGGGCGCGTAATCCAGCTCGCCAATCAAGGCCAATTCGTGGCGCAGTAAATCGGCGACACCGGGGGCAATCTTTTGCCCATAACGCTCGTGCGCGCCCAGCCAGGTCAGACGCGTCAGTTCCGCCTGCGCCGTGCCGCCCCGGGGCACCGGTTCGGCGGGATATTCATACCGCAATTCATCCAGGGAAAAGCAGCAGCGTTCGGCCAGTTCCACCGTGCGGGCCACGGCATCCGGATAATCGGCGAACAGGCGGGCCATTTCGGCAGGGTTTTTCAGCTGTCGTTCGGCATTGGCGGCCAAATGGAAGCCGGCCTCGGCCAGCGTGCAGTGCTCCCGGATACAGCAAAGCACATCCTGCAGGGGCCGCCGGCCGGGGCTGTGATAATGCACATCGTTGGTCGCCACCAGGGGCGTACCGGCCATCCCGGCCAGTTTGGCAAGACCGGCCAGGCGGCGGCGGTCGTCACCGGAATAAAGGTAATGGCCGGCCAGATAGCAACGGCCCGGCCAGCGTTCGCCCAGTTGCCTGACCTGGGCGGTGAAGGCCGCATCCGGTTCCGGTCCCATCGTCTTGCTGGGCAGAATGACGAAAATCTGGCCAAGGTCATGGGCGAAAACATCCGCCAGGCTAAGCCAGCAGTGCCCTTTCGGCGCCCGACGCCGGCCAGTGGTCAGCAATTGCGACAGCCGGCCATAGGCGGCCCGGTCGGTTGGAAAACACAACAGGCTAAGATCGGGATCGGGATCGGGATCGTGGTTGGGCCCCGCTCCGAGATTGCCGTCCGGCTGCAAATCCAGCCGCGCCCCGACGAGCAGGCGGATGCCGGCCCCTTTCGCCGCCCCATGCGCCCGCACCACGCCGGCCAGGCTGTTGCGGTCGGTAATCGCAATGGCCGACAAGCCCAGGGCGGCGGCGGTAATCGCCAGTTCGTCGGGATGGGAACCGCCGCGCAGAAAGCTGAAATTGGAGGTAACCTGTAATTCAGCATAGGTCATGGCTGCGCCTCAGGCAAAAAAGCCATGCAGATACCAATCGGGATTTTGCCGCATGTCCCCGCCGTACAGGCCCCGGCGGTACAGCCAGTAACGTTGCCCCCGGCTGTCTTCAATGCGGTAATAATCGCGGGTTTCCCGGGCCAGGCCGGCCGTTTCGGCCCGCATGTCATGCCACCATTCCGGTGCGAGGCGTTCAGGACCATCGCCGCGTTGCACCCGATGGGCGATCCCGCGCCAGCGAAACAGCACCGGCGGGCTATCGGGCACTTCGGCCACCGCCGTTATCAGTTCCGGGCGCGGCAACAGATAGACCGGGCGCCGGGTGATGTGGCGCCATGGCACGGCTTTTCCCAGCCCGGCATCCGCGGCGGACGCCGGCCTCAAGGGCGGCACCAGCCGGGCGGCGACTTCCGGCAGGTGGCTTTGCACGGGCGCGAAACGGGCGATATTGGCGGGGCCGAGGCGATTGCCCAGACGATCCAGCAAGGGCGCCAGATCTTCGCCGGGGCGATCTTTGGCGGCGCGCCCGTCGAGGCTGATTTGCCCGGCTGGCAGAGGGTCGCTTTGCCCCGCCATGAGGATCATAAGATCGGCGCCGAAACCGGCCTCCAGACTGGGCAGGTGTTCGGCCAGCAGGCGCAACAGATGGGCGGGGTCCCGGCTGGCCCGGTTCAAGCCCGCGCCGATCCGCTGTACCGTGCCGTCGGCCAGATACAGGCGCAGCTCCACCCGCCGCGCGCCGCGCGCCTCCCGCGCCAGCACGGCGCACAGCTCCGCCACCAGCTGCCCGGCGGCGCGCGCGATATGGTCGCGGTGGCCAATGGGTTCGGCAAAGGCCAGACGGCTCCAAAAACTGGTGCGGGGCGGGCGCGGCGAAAGCGGTTCGGCAGCCCGGCCCAGGGCCTGATCCAGGCGATAGGTAACCTCGCGGCCAAAGCGGGCGGTCAGGGCCCCGCGTGGCACGGACCATAATTCGCCAATCCGCCCCAGGCCAAGGCGCGCCAGGGCATCCGCCGCAGGGGGCGATAGGCGCAAAGCCGCCACGGGCAACCGGGCCAGGGCCGCCCGGGCGCCGCCGGCAGGGACAATTGTTGTAACGTCGCCGCCATAACGCGCGACAGCCCAGGCCGCGCCCAGGCTATCGGCAATGGCTATCCGGGCCTGGATGGCGAAACCCGCCAGACGCCGGGCTAAATCGTCCAGCATGGCCGCCTCGCCACCGAACAAATGGGCGCACCCCGTTACATCAAGACAGATGCCGTATTGCCCCGCCGCCGCCCCATCAAGGGTGATCCAGGGGCTGTAACGGCCGCACCAGTCGGCCAGGCTGGCCAGGGCGCCGGCATCCGCCCCCGGCGCCAGGGGATGCGCCGACAGGCCCGGCGCCAGGGCCCTGGCATCGGTCAACATCATGCCCGCCTGCACGCCGGCTGCAGCCGCCGCGCCATTGACCGCGCCAATGCGTTGACCAGCCTGCCGATGGCCCGGCTGGGCCGCGACCAGGGCCAGGGGCCGTCCCCGGTCCGCGCCGTATTCCGGCCGGCCCGTCTTAGGCGCGCGCCGCCAGACGCGGTACAGCCGGTCCGTCGGCCATTCGGGCAGCCACAGGGACAGGATTCGTTTTTGGCCGTTCTCCATCATATTTACAACCGTCTTCATGACCATGTTCATGCTCGTGCCCCTGCTGTTCATCCCCGGCGCCGAATTCACCGCACGCCTCGAGGCAGGCAAAACCGTCACCGTTCCATTGCAACAGCCATGCTCCGGGCCGCCCGCCCTTGCAGCGCAGCAATTCGACCCGGCAGCGGGGGGCGCCGATACCGGCATAACCTTTGGTCGGCGCGCTGGGCGCGGCGGTGATCCGCCAGCGGGTCAACCCGGCGCTCAAACCCGGGTCATTACCGCCTGGTCCCGGCGCGGGCTTTCGGGGCAGCAACAGGGCCGTGACGCCGGAGGCTTCCGCCGCCAGCTGCAAACGCCGGCTTTGCCCCAGATCCAGGCGCCCCACCTCGCCCACCACCATGGCCAGGCCGGTGCATTTCAGCCCCTCTTCCATGGCCCACAGGCGCTGCTGATCATCCCGTCCATGGACCAGGATCAACTGTCCCGGGCCCAGACCAAAGGCGGCCAGACCCGGCCCGTACAGTCCCCGGCGGGACGGACACCACAGCACTTGACCGCTGCCTGGGCCATGAGTACCGGCAAGGGCGGCCCGCCGGGCCGCCAGCACCGCCGTGAAGGCCAATGCCGCCCCGCCGCCATTGCCGCCCCCATTGTTGCCGCCCGGATCATTGCCGCCCAACACTTCATGCAGGGCGCCGCGGGCCAGGCCGCCGCCCGGCAGGATACGGTCGATCGCCGGCACGCCCAGGGTCAAGGGCGGGGCTTCCCCCCGCCCCTGGGCCAGGGCGCCTGGCATGGCGTTAGCGGCCTGTGTGGCCTTGATGGCCGCAATGCGCCGGCGCAACGCCGCAACCGCATCCTGCCCGGCGGATCTCGTCACGGCACGGCCCTTTCCGTATGGTCTCGCCATATAGTCTTAAATATGTTCCTATTTTGTTCTCATTTTCCCGGGAGTCAAGCGGAACCTGAAATGCGGCCACACATTAAGCGCCAATCCGGACTGGCGCGCCCGCGCGGTATCTGGTAATAAACGCCCGCCGCGCGGTCCCAGACCGCGCCGGCCAACTGATCCCCGGTAGCTCAGTTGGTAGAGCAGGCGGCTGTTAACCGCCTTGTCGCAAGTTCGAGTCTTGCCCGGGGAGCCAATAACGACAGGGGCTTAGCTGTAAACCAGCTAGGCCCTTGTTTGTTCACGTCAGCGGAAATTCACCAACCGGACGAGCTTCAACGCCTTGATCGCCCGGAAACCAAGCACCACAACCTGACGAGAGCAGTCAAAAGACAGGCCCCACCCAACGCAAAACCGAAGCCCGCGGGACCCGTAATTGCCGGCCCCTGCCCTCGGCTGTCCTGATCATGCGCTGCAGAAGCGTCAGGTTGCAACCCTCCGAAGGCAGAGGTGTCAGTAGCGAATGATATGTCCGGATTTTGTAGCAGACGATATGTCCGGTCTTTGGAAGCGTTCC
>JAQBYC010000204.1 GCA_027623205.1 Pseudomonadota bacterium
CCCCGGCCCGGTCACCGCCACGACCCGGCGCAAATCCATGGGCCGGTGCGCGATGCGCCGCCCCGCCGCCCGCGCCACGGTCATGAAACGGGCGGAGCCCAGATAGGCATAGGCCGAATGGGCGGAATAGAAATACTCAATATCGGACATCAGCTTCCAGTCTCCATCAGTCCACGTCATAAACCATCGGCGCCAATTCCGCCGCCGTGCGCTTGGCGTAGTCGATCCCGGGCACCCGTGCGATGGAGCGTACCTGGGCCGCTTCCAGTGCCTCCAATTCGGCATCCAGGTCGATGGTCAGGCAGCGGCCGTCCTGAACGACCAGTTGGCCATCCACATAGACATCCTTCACCGCGCGTTCGGCGGCGACGAAGATCAAACTGCGCAGTGGCTCCCGCATCGGCCGCATCGCCTGCGCCTTGAGATCAACCAGAACCAGGTCCGCCTTCGCGCCCGGCGCCAACCTGCCGATGTCGTCGCGGCGCAGCGCCCTGGCGCCGCCAATGGTCGCCGCGTCAAAAATGTCCGAGGTATCAAGATCATCGACGGTGCCGGCAACGGCGCGCGCGACGGTGCCAACATTGCGCATCTCGTCGAGAATATTATGCGGGTAGGTGTCGGTTCCGATGCCCATGTTGACGCCCGCTTTCACGTAGCCGCCAAAGGTGTTCAGGGCGATGCCACGGCGCATGAAGACCGTCGGGCAATGGGCCACCGTTGCGCCCCGTTCGGCAAGCAGCGCCAGATCGTCCTTGCTCGACCAATGCAGCCAGGGATGATGATCCAGGAAGATGCCGTGGCCGATGATGGTGCGCGCGGTCAGAATGCCCAGGTCGTCCATCCACTGGATGGGCGTGCGCCCGTGGCGGCGCATCATTTCGATGAATTCATTGACCGATTGGGCGGCATGGATCTGAAAGGCCAGATTGCGTTCTTCCGCATAGGCATGCGATTGCCGCAGCAGTTCCGGCGAACAGGTATCAATCTGCGCCGGGCTGACCATCCCCATCAGACGGCCCGACGGGTGCTGCTGCGCCAGGTCGATGATGCGCTTGGCGGCTTCGAAGCCTTGCGGCCCGCGGTTGGGATCGCTCCAGTCATACTCCAGCAAATGGCCGTCTTTGGTGTACCACGGCGCGTCGCGGTAGGACGGCGCGACACAGGCCCGGATGCCCGACGCGGCCAGCAGATCCAGCCAGCCGTCAAAGGGCATGGAATAATCGACGATGGTCGTGCAGCCGCTTTGCAGCAGTTCCGCCATGGCGACCTTGTGACAGGGCGGCGTGCCTTCAGGGTCGTTGTTGAAGATGGTCAAATATTCATACAGCGAGGAATGATAAAAATTGGGGCTGCGGGTTTCATCGGTGATGCCCTTGCGCAGCGGTTCGCTGGTCGGGTGGCTGTGAATATTGACCAGTCCCGGCATGACCATCAGGTCGCGGCCGGAGATCTCTTGCGCCGCCTCGCCCTCGTAGGCGCCGCCCACCTGAATGATGTCGCTGCCGCGAAAGGCGACGTCGGCGTCCCGCAGATAATGGTGCCGCGCCTTTGCCTGATCCCAGGCCACGACCCAGCCCGCCTGTCTAATAACCGTCGTACCGGTCATCCTGGTTCCGTCCCCTCCGGTTTTTTCAACTTTATAAAATTGCCGTGGCGGTAACCACAACTTCCTGCATAAAATTCCATTTGGCGACGCAGGGGGCGATGCAGCAAAATCCTTCGGTATCCATTCATGCTGAAACTGAATTGCACAGCCATTGCGCCACCGGTTCCGGCAATCATGCGCGCTGGCAACGGGGAACCCTTGCACCTCATCAGTGCGAATTGTGGTTCGGTTCCCGCGGCGGGAGGCCGCGCGCCGCCTAATTCTGCTGAGCTTCCAGCGCCGCCACCCGCTCGGTCAGTGCCTTGATTTCGTCCTTCATCGTAACAATCAATGTGGCGAGTGCCGAAGCCAGCTTGTCCAGTGTGACAGCCCTGTTCCGTAGTTTGGCCGTCGATACCGAATTCGGCGCGAGCTTGTCCTGGTTGACGGCATTTGCCGCGAGCTTGACGCTGGTCACGGCGCCGTCCGCTAGTTTGTAGGTGGTCACCGCGCCGTGCGCCAATTTCTCTGAAGTTACGATGGCATTGGCCAGTTTCGCCGTATCAACCGCCCCATCTGCGAGCTTTATGCCGGCAACGGCGCCGTCCGCTATTTTGAATAAGGTCACCGCGCCATTGTGCAATTTCTCTGAAGTAACGTTGCCGTTGACCAGTTTCTCCGCAAAAACCGACTGATCCGCGAGCTTCGCCCGGTTCACCGCGCCGTCCGCCAGTTTTTGATAGGTCACCGCCCCGTTGACAATATTCCCGTTGACGACGTCCTGCGCCCGCACCGAAGCGGTGCAGAAACCGACCCCAGCGATCACCGGGAGCATGAGCGTGAAATCGCGGAATTTCCGTTTTGAGCGCTCCTTCATTGCCGTTCTCCATTTTTTATCCGGGACTCCCATGCGGGCCCCTCCGACACGGTTTAGCCTGCCTCGTAACCGCGCTGCCTTCAACCCAATGGGGTTTCGCAACAACGTCCGTGCCGCCACCATGAAATCGCGAATGGAGTAGACTTGGATCGGCGCCCGTCGCCTTGCGGCCAGGACGGGCGCCGAACCTGGTAGCGCTCTAACTTGCTACCGTCTCATCATGACCAGCCCTGGACGCACACGGGCGCGCCCGGTGGGAACAAGGGCCCATCGGTTCCGGCAATCATGCGTGCTGGCAAGGCGGAAGCCGTTGTTGTTGTTTCGGTTTCCGGTGCCGTTCCTGTTGCGGTTGGCCGCGCGCAGGTTCCTGGATTTGTTGTTCCAAGAGCCGCCGCGGAGAACACGGTGTCAGGGGGCCGGTCAGGCTCCCGCGGCGATAGGCTCGATGGATCGAACCAGCCGCCACGAAAGATCGCCTGGCGAAGCCGCCAGGTGTCTGCATGTTCCGCATGGGCGACCCAGGCGCCAATGCGCTGTTCGATGTCCGCCCGGTCCAGCGTGCCGGCCCGCCAGCGGTCGCGCAGCCCGCGCAGCCGGTTGCGGAACCGCCGCAGGTTGGCTTCCGGCAGGCGGCGGCGCCCGCCGGCCAGCAGATCAAAGCCAAGAAAACTCGCCGGCATATTGTTTGCCGCAACAAATGTCTTCACGGGATGCAACGACAGCCGGCGCGCCGCCAGGTGCGCGGCAATCCGTTGCCGCCAGTCATCCAGCACGCCAGGGTCATCGTGGAACAAGGCGAAGTCGTCCACATAGCGAAGGTATCCCCTGGCCCGCAGCACCTCCCGGCAAAAATGATCAAGCCGGTCGAGGTAGATATTGGCGAAGAACTGGCTGGTCAGGTTGCCGATCGGCAGACCCCGCCGCCGCTCGTACGGCGTGAACAGATCGTCGCCCGGATAATAGCGGTTGACCGGCTCCTGCGGGTTGGAGCCGTCGATGATACGATCCATCAGCCACAGGGTATCGTC
Source organism: Pseudomonadota bacterium (assembly GCA_027623205.1). Lineage (GTDB taxonomy): Bacteria > Pseudomonadota > Alphaproteobacteria. Next base: position 3,491 of record JAQBYC010000204.1, read on the forward strand.
ACAGCCGATGCGCCGCCGGATGTCGGCCTTCAGCACATCATGATCGATACTGGGGAAATAGCGGTAGATATCACAGCGCAGAACATGGGCATGATTGTTACGAAACCGCTCGTATCGGGCGATCGCCCGGTGCGTGCCCTTGCCGACGCGGTTGGCGTAGCTGTCGTGAATGAAACCACGCTCGAACAGCGGTTCGACGACCTTGCACAGCGCGTGATGCACCACGCGGTCGCGAAACGGCGCGGCCGAGACCAGGCGCGGCTTGGGATCGCGGACCCGGATGCTGATATAGCCGCCGGGGCGGTAGGTCCGGTCCTTCAACTGCCGTTCCAGGCGCAGCAACTCGCCTTCAAGGTTGGCCATGAACGCCGCCGCGCCGGGCTTGCGCCGTTTGCCGCGCACTGCCCGCAATGCGGCCCGGCGCAGCGCCTGGAAATTGGCGACATCATTGTACAGATCATCATGCCGCATCAGGTAGACCTGCGGCATTATCACTCGCCTTGCGCCAGCCGCCAATCAGCCGCCCCACTTCATCCAGGCTGCGCGCCGCATGTTCATAGCGGCGGGCATCCAGGTGACCCAGGTCCAGGGCCAGGCGGCACAGAAAACGCAGCTTCTCCACGCCCAGATTGGCCCGCTGCAACAGGCCCATACGCCGGCGGGTGTAGGTCGCCTCTACCAGGGCCTCCAGCACATCCAGACTTGTCGCCTGCAGGCGGTCGCCAAGCAGGAATTTCTGGCTGCGGGGAAACTTCTCCACCGTGGGCACCAGCCACAGAATGAAGCGGTACGCGGCCTCCACCGCCCGCCCGGTCTCGCGCGCGTTATCACGATGCTGATTCGACATGCGGCTATAATATAGACATTTTTCGACGCTGGGGGCTTCGCCCCCAGACCCCCAAGGGGTAAAGGTACAAAGGACCAAGAGGTAAGCTTTCGCTACCGCGAAAGCGTCCTGGCAAGGCGGAAGCCGTTGTCGCTGCTCCGGACACCGGTGCCGTACCCGAAGCGGAGGGCCGCGCGCAGGAACCTGGATCTGCTGACCCAAGAGCCGCCGCGGAGAACACGGCGTGAACAATCGCCACCGCTGGTCCAGGCGGAACCATCCGTCGGTGCGCCTTGGTAGCTCTCGTGCCAGC
>JAQBYC010000205.1 GCA_027623205.1 Pseudomonadota bacterium
CTGACAACAAGAATCCTTTAAAATGAATTTGGCAAGGATTTTTCGCTTACTCAATGAGTCGGAGTATAATATAATTTACTTATATTAAACCAGCTAGCGGGGATGAGGGATCAGCGTACAATTTTCTAGGCATGCGGCCGGCCAGATAGGCTTCCCGCCCCGCGATTACCGCGTGCTTCATGGCCCGCGCCATGCGGATCGGGTCCTTGGCCTCGGCAATGGCGGTGTTCATCAATACGCCATCGCACCCCAGTTCCATGGCGATGGCGGCATCCGAGGCGGTACCGACGCCGGCATCGACGATCACCGGCACGGTGGCATTCTCGATGATGATCCGGATATTGACGGGGTTTTGCACGCCGAGGCCGGAGCCGATTGGCGCTCCCAGCGGCATGATGGCGCAACAACCGATCTCTTCCAACACTTTGGCCTGGATTGGATCGTCACTGCAATAGACCATGACCTGGAAACCCTCCTTGATCAGCATCTCTGCCGCTCGCACGGTTTCCGGCATATTCGGGTACAAGGTTTTCTGGTCACCCAGCACTTCCAGCTTGACCAGATCCCAACCGCCCGCTTCCCGCGCCAGGCGCAGGGTACGGATCGCATCCTCACCGGTGAAGCAGCCGGCGGTGTTGGGCAGGTAGATAAATTTTTTCGGATCGATATGATCCACCAGCATTTCCTTGTCCGGATCGGTGACATTGACCCGACGGACGGCGACGGTGACCATCTCGGCGCCGGCGGCCTCTACGGCACGGAAATTCTGTTCGTAGGATTGGTATTTCCCCGTACCCACAATCAGGCGCGATTTCAGTTTTCGGCCAGCCACAATCCAGCCATCGTCGGCTGAATTCTCGCCCGAATCGCTGCCGCCTTCGCCTTCCCCGTCACTTTTGCCGTCACCGCCGCCAATGAAATGCACTATTTCCAGGCGATCGCCATCGGACATCATGGTATTATTGTAGGCGGAGCGCGGCAGGATCTCCAAATTGCGCTCCAACGCGATCTTGCTGGCATCCAGCCCCAAATCCTGCAACAGCGCGGCGACACTGAGAGATGGGGGAATTTCGCGGTTTTCACCGTTAATAACAACGTGCATGATCTAACTGTTCCCGATCGCAAAGCAAATTGGACGGTTATTGGAATTATGGGGAGACCGGGCGCGCGTTTCAACCAACAGCACATGATTATTGCCGGATAATACCGGGCGTCCCTGGCTTCCCTATCCACCAGCATGGCAGTATATAGGAGGTAGTTTCCTTGTCATCGGTGAAATCCAATGCCCGCAAAGATATTGGTCCTGAACGGTCCTAACCTGAATATGCTGGGCACCCGCGAGCCGGAAATTTACGGCCATGAAACGCTGGATGATGTGAACGACGCCATTCGGCGGCGGGCTGACGAGCTTGGCATTGCCACCGATTGCCGGCAAAGCAACAGCGAAGGGGAACTGGTGACCTGGATCCAGCAAGCCCGAGGCCAGGCGTCAGCCATCATCATCAATGCCGGAGCCTATTCCCATACCTCGATCGCCATACCCGACGCTCTGCGGGCCGTGGGGCTGCCGGTCTACGAAGTCCATCTATCGAATATTTATCGGCGCGAAAGCTTCCGGCATCATTCCCATATCTCCGCGGTGGCGGTGGCGGTGATATGCGGACTAGGCCTGGACGGTTATCTATGCGCCCTAGCGGCGGCGGCGAAAGCGGCCGGTTAGTGTGGATTACGATCAAATGAAATTGCTTTGCGATTTCAAACGATTGGTTCAATTGCTCTAGCGCGGCAGAGAGGCAAGGCGAAATGACAAAAACGAAGGTCGACAAAGAACTGATCCGCGAACTGGCCGCCCTGATGGACGAGACCGGGTTGAGTGAGATTGAGATAGAACGCGACGATGACCGGGTGCGTCTGGTGCGTGCTGTTGTCCCGGCACCTCTTGCGGCTGTCGCATCTGTGCCGGCTGCCGAACCTGTCACGGTTCCGGTGGAGAACGATTTATCCCGGCACCCCGGCGCATTGCTATCGCCTATCGTCGGCACCGCCTATCACGCCCCCTCGCCCGAGGACGCGCCTTTTGTCAAAATCGGTGATCACGTCACTGTCGGGCAAACCCTGTTGGTGATCGAGGCGATGAAAACGTTTAACGAAATTTCCGCCACCTGCGCCGGTGTGGTGCGGCAAATACTGTTTGAAAATGCCACACCCGTCGAATACGGCGATGTGCTGATAATTGTCGATTAGCAAGCGCCATGTTCGACAAGGTCCTTATCGCCAATCGCGGAGAAATCGCCCTTCGCCTGCATCGCGCCTGCCGGGAAATGGGTATCCGCACGGTGGCGGTCCATTCGACAGCCGACAGCGACGCCATGCACGTGCGCCTGGCGGATGAAAGTGTCTGCATAGGCCCGCCACCGGCCATTGACAGCTATTTGAATATCCCCTCGATCCTGGCGGCCGCGGAGATCACGGGCAGCGACGGCATTCATCCCGGTTATGGCTTCCTGTCGGAAAACGCCGAATTCGCGCACATTGTTGAAGAACACGGCTATACGTTTATTGGCCCCAGCGAACAACATATCCGCATCATGGGCGATAAAATTCAGGCAAAAAAAACAGTAAGTGAACTGGGCATACCGGTGGTGCCGGGCAGCGACGGCGCCATCACGGATGGCGAAGAGGCAGAGGCGCTGGCCGATCGAATAGGCTATCCTGTGCTGATCAAGGCGGCCTTGGGCGGCGGTGGACGAGGGATGAAACTGGTCCGCCAGAGCAGCGAATTTGGCGCCGCGCTAACGGCTGCGCGCAGGGAAAGCATGGCCGCTTTCAATGACGATTCTGTCTATCTGGAAAAATACCTGGAGCGTCCCCGCCATATTGAAGTACAGGTGATCGGCGACGGTACAGGTAAGGTGGTGCATTTGGGCGAACGGGATTGCTCATTGCAACGGAAAAATCAGAAAGTCCTGGAAGAGGCCCCCTCGCCGGCCTTGAACGACTTGGCCCGCCAAAGGATCGGCCAGGTGGTCGTCGACGCGCTGTCCAGCATCAAATACACCTCGCTGGGCACCGTGGAATTCCTTTATGAAGATGGAGAATTCTACTTCATCGAAATGAACACCCGCCTGCAGGTAGAACACCCGGTGACCGAGGCAATTACAGGCATAGACCTGGTACGCGAGCAGATCCGTATTGCCGCCGGGGCGCCGCTGTCCTTCGGCCAGGAAGATATCCGCTTTTCCGGTCATGCCATCGAATGCAGGATCAATGCTGAACATCCTACCACTTTCATCCCGTCACCTGGCCGGGTGGGCGATTTCCATGCGCCGGGCGGTCTTGGCGTGCGGGTCGACTCGGCGCTTTATGCTGGCTATCGCATCCCGCCCAATTACGACAGCCTGATCGCCAAGCTCGTGGTGCACGGCACCACCCGTAACGATTGTCTGATGCGCCTGAGCAGGGCTCTTGGGGAATTTGTCATTGACGGCATTGACGTCAACATCCCCCTGCATACGGCATTGATCCAACAGCAGAACTTCATCGACGGGGATTATCATATCCACTGGCTGGAAGAATTCCTTGACCAACAAAGCTGACTGACGTTCCTGGGATATATGATCATGAGTGATGCTTACACGGACGCGACCTTCAACATTGGTGATAATGGCGTTGCCCTGTTCACCATGAACCGACCCGATCTGCTGAACGCCCTGACGGACGAGATGGCAGCTGATTACGTGCGCATGCTGGATACGGTGCAGAGTAACGATGCCGTCAAAGCCTTGATCATCACGGGCAGCGGGCGGGCCTTTAGTGCGGGAGGCAATGTCAAAGCCATGGGCGATCCAGAACGCTCCAAGCCGGTCAATGCCCGCTGCCGAATACTGCAAATCCATGGCTGGTTGGAACGGCTGCACAATCTGGATTGCCCGGTAATCGCAGCGGTGGACGGCATGGCCTTTGGCGGCGGCTTCGCTCTGGCATTGCAGGCGGATTTTATCCTGGCCAGCGAACGGGCAAAATTCTCGTCTGTTTTCGGCCGCATTGGGCTGGTTCCGGATATGGCGGTGTTTTACGCCCTGCCCCGCGCCATAGGTATGCAAAAGGCCAAGGAGTTGATGTTTACCTCCCGCTCCATTACGGCACGAGAGGCCGATGACATGGATCTGCTGTTTGGCATTTATGGACAAGAGGACTTGCTGCCCGCCGCGCACGTCCTGGCCGGACGCCTGGCCCAGGGTTCGAAACATGCGATTGGCATAACCAAGAAAATCGTCAACCGCAGTTTTCAATCAGACTACGCCACCTTGGCGGAGATGGAGGCCGATGCCCAGGCCATCATGCTCACCACCGATTTTCACCAAGAGGCAGTACGCCGTTTCCAGGACAAGGAAACCCCTTTGTACAACTGGGACGCAATGGACGGAACGGGGCGTAGAACCGGTGACTGATCGTCCAGGGTAATGTCAGTGGTTCCAGAGAATTTTTCGAATAATTGGAGTCGCGAACACGGCTTAAGTATTTGGTTCAATTTCTCTATTCAGAGAAATCCGGGCATATTTGAATCAAATGTGCTCTAGACCATTTTCGAGGTTGACCGAGCCACCCGCTCCCCCTCCCGACCACCC
>JAQBYC010000206.1 GCA_027623205.1 Pseudomonadota bacterium
AGAGGACACCGTCGGCGATTTCCTGTGGCCGGCCGGCGCGGTGCGCCACCGTCGAGGCGGCCAGTGCTTCGGGGTCGATCGCATTGGCCCCGCCGCGCAATCCACCAGAGGGCAGCTTGGTCCAGATCGGGGTATCGATAATACCAGGATGTACCGTGTTAACGCGCACATTCAGGCCCGCCGCCGCGCATTCCAGGGCCGCCGATTTGGCGAACAGCCGCACCCCGCCCTTGGAAGCGCTGTAGCCGGCCAATCCTGGCGAGCCACGCAGGCCCGCCACCGACGACATGATAATAATCGAGCCGCCGCCGGAGCCATGAATGGCGGGTATGCCGTGCTTGGTGCCCAAGAAGACACCGTCAAGATTGACCGCGTTCTGCCGCCGCCAGTCTTCCAGGGACATCTCCAGCAGCGATCCGCCAATGCCGATGCCGGCATTGTTGACCAGGATATGCAGCCCGCCGCAGCGCGATTGCACCGCTTCGAGGACACCGCGCCACGCGTCTTCGTCGGTCACATCGTGCGGCAGGGACAGGGCGGAACCGCCCGCCGCCTCGATCCGGCCAAGGGTGTCGGCCAGGCCATCGGTATCAATATCCGTGATTGCGACCTGCGCGCCCTCCCGCGCCAGGGTTTCAGCGCAGGCGCGGCCGATGCCAGAGGCCCCGCCCGTCACCAATGCGACCTTGCCATCCACCAGCCCCATGTTCATCCTCCGCGGAAATCTTGTTGTAGAACATTTCTATCTTGCGCGATTATGCGCGTCCGCCCCTTCATGGACAACCCGGCGCCGTATCGGTATCCTTGCCGCAATAGGGCAATTTTCAATTAATCGGAGTCGCTATCGCGACTTAAGTAATTGGTTCAATTTCTCTATTGTTAAGAGTCCGGGCATGTTTCGAAGAAGCATGCTCTAGTGACGCAAAATAAAAACAACGGTCAAAAGGATGGAGGCGCGGGCAATGCGGGTCAAGGTCAATGCGGAAAAATGCGAAGGCCATAATCGATGCTGTGCCTTGGCCCCGGAACTGTTTGATGTGGACGATTACGGTACCGCGACGGCGCTGAATGACGGCGACGTTCCGGCGGAACTCGAAGCAAAGGCGAAACTCGCGGTAGAAAATTGCCCGGAATTCGCGATCGAATATGTACGGGATAGCGCTGAAGAGCAGGCCAAATGACGAAAACACCGCCCGTGGACGACTGGACCACCGACTTCGACATCTTCGATGAAAGCTATGTGAAAGACCCCGTGCCGGTCTGGAATGAGCTGCGCGAAAAATGCCCGATCGCCCATACGGATCGTTGGGACGGTTCCTGGCTGCCGACGAGTTATGAAGACATGCAGGCCTTCGTGCGCATGGTGCCGGCGCTTTCCTCGCGCGACCCCCTGGTGGTCAGCGCCTCCAGGGAGGAAGAGGAATTCGATCCCATACTGGACGAATACGGCAATTCCGCGCCGCCCATCACCTCCGATCCGCCGGATCATATCCCCATGCGCCGCCTGATCCTGCCCTTGTTCACGCCCAGGGCGGTGGAACCGTACCGGCCCTTTGCCGAACAGCTCTGTCACGACCTGATCGACGGCTTTATTGGCCGGGGCGCCTGCGATGCGGCCATGGATTACGCCGTACATATACCGGCGAAAACCATCGCCCACGTGATCGGGGTGGATAGCGGGCGGTCCGACGAATTCGTCGGCTGGGTGCGCGGCCTGCTCGAGGAAGGCATGACCGATCCCGCCAAACGCATCAAATACCGGGGCATCATCCGCCAGTTCTTTGGTGAACTGGTGGATGCGCGCAAGGCTAACCCCAGGGACGACTTGATATCCCGTTTGCTGGCGCAGGAAATCAACGGCCAGCCAATCGCGCGGAAAGCCGTGGTGGGCATATGCAATCTGCTGTTGGTGGCGGGTATCGACACCACATGGAGTTCCATCAGTTCGGCCTTGTGGCATTTTTCCACCCATCCCGAGGACCGGCGGCGCCTGGCGAATGAAGCCGATTTGTTTCCCTCCGCTATCGAAGAGATGCTGCGCTTTTATTCGCCCGTGACCATGGCCCGTGAGGTGACGGCGGAAATACACACCGGCGATGTCACCTTCATGCCGGGCGACAAGGTGCTGTTGAATTTCCCCGCCGCCAATCACGATCCAAACGTCTTCGAGGACGCGGACACGGTGATCCTGGACCGGGCCAGGAACCGTCATATCGCCTTTGGCATCGGCTCGCACCGGTGCGCCGGCTCCAACCTCGCGCGGATGGAAATGGATGTGGCGTTGCGGATCTGGTTCGAACGCATTCCCGAATTCGAACTGACGGACCCCGATGCGGTCACCTGGGCCGGCGGCCAGGTTCGCGGCCCCCGGCATCTGCCGTTCAGGTTTCCGGTGTAATACGAAGCATCGGATCGCGGCAACTTCGGGGTGCCTGCAGGGTCAGGCCGAGTTCCTTGCGTTGCGCCTTGGTCAGCCTGGCCATGAGAATTAGGTTACGGTGCCAGTGCATTCTATTGACACGACTTGAAGCCGGTCTCATGTTCCGAATGCACCAAGAAGAACCAAATTAATTGCACTGTCACCGGAACCCACCGGAACCGGGAGCCCGGAAATGCCGCCGGAGTCATCTTGGGGACTGTCGTTCTGTTTGGTGAATCGCTAAAATAGGTTGTATCGCACGCCGATTCGGAAAATTTTAATAGCCGCCATAAGGGTTAGGAACATGAGGGTGATGGTGCTTGCCGCAGGAATAATCGCCTTTTTGGTGTTGCCGCATGTTGCCCAAGCTCAGGGTGATGCTGCAAAAGGCAAATCCAAGGCACAGGGGTGCGCCGCCTGCCACAACGCCGACCGGCTGAATCTCGCCGGCAAGGATTCCGCTGGTCTCGTCACTGCAATGATTGAAATAAAAAGGGGGAAAATGAAGCACCCGCCCGTTTTTGGATCTTTGAATGATCTAGAAATAAACGATATTGCGGCTTATCTGTCGTCGCTCAAACGATAGGAATTTCATCCTCTGTTCTAAGGACTCTGGGCGACCTTCCGGCCAATTCTGACGAGTCCAGGCGGGATTTCCATCCAATGCTGGCGCCTGTTGTGAAATTCCTTGTTTCGCTAATGACCTTTCGCGAGCGTCCCGGCTATCCCGGTCGACAGCTCGCTTACCGCGGTGCGTGTCGTGCGGGTGCTCGACCGCCTCGAGGAAGTTGATAATGGTCACGTTCAATTACGAAATTGTAGCTTAAGCGAGCCTACATGAAACGCGTGGCGCACTTGCGCGTTGTCGAACGCGGCTAGACCGAACTCGTATGTAGCATCGAGCTTTTCGAATTGTACATCATACTTGCCGCCGGTCACTAACTTGCGCGACATGACAACCGTCCACTTACCGTTTTTCCAGTTCATTGACGCGGCGACATCGCCACGATCCCCTGCAAACGGTGCAATGGTGATCGAAGCAACTTCGTCCCCGGGCTCAAATTTGCCGTCGTCGAAGGAGAGTTTGCTGTCCTCCTTCAAATAATAGGTGCCACTCTTTTTATTGGAGGCAGTTCCCCGCCTGTCCATAAACTCTGGCTTGCCATTCACAAGTTCAATGTTGGTATAGCCACCGCCGGTCTTCGGATCGCTCTTGCGGCCAGCACCAGGCGCTATTTCTTTGTCAAAGCGGGTGTTATCCAGATACTGATCATCGACTTGACCAACAGGTCCGGTACGAACCGACTTCATGTGCCAAATGTCGCCCAACTCTCCGGCACTCATGGTGTATTTGTTGCCATACGGCTTTCCGGGTTCGCCGGCATGACAGCTCGTCATACAGCCCAACTGATTAAAGTTTCTAATAGAATTTGCGACATTCCAGATCAATGCCAGCTTGTCTTCATAATATAGATTCTCGTCTCCGCCCTTGTCGTTCGGATCACGCAACTTTTTCCAGATGCCGTCGGTCTGCTTTTGATATGGAACACGACGCACCGATTGGGTCGGGTCGTCATACTCGACCAGCATGTAAAACATATCGCCGACATAAACCGCCTTTATCGCCGCGCTTGTTTTACCGTCTTTGAAATTGGCGCCGCCCGTCAATGACACAGTCAATGCCTTTGCCTTCGCCCAGACTGGATCAGTGGGCCCAGCCGTAAGCACCGGCGGCTTCTTCACTTTAATTGCGGTAACGATATCGGTCGCCGATGCCGTTTCGGCGAATGCCGCAACGATCACCACAACCACGCTGGTCAGAAGAGCTATTCTTCTAATCACGGCATCCCCCAGTTGCTAGACAGCGATCGCCAAAGCCGTTTTCCAGCATTGGTAAAACGCCAACTTCATAGCATCATCTAGCATTCCGTACTAAAAATTGGCAAGAATCTTATCACAACGGGACGAAAATTCGGTTGCGGTGACGGGTTGCGACCGCGGTAGGGACGCGGGTTACCCCGCGCGCCCCGCACAAGTCCCAGCGCGCGCTACTAACGCACTGGGCTCCGGCCTTGGGTATTTGACGAAGAAGGGTTCCGGTGACAGTGCACTTAAATGCGAGGCGGAACTGGACTGCACCCCTTCGTTGAGACAACATAATCAGGGACATGTTGCTGCGATTGGAAGCTTGGCTGG
>JAQBYC010000207.1 GCA_027623205.1 Pseudomonadota bacterium
CCAGCCTCTCAAGAGTTGGAGCCTCCGGCAAACCCGGAGCGGTTCACGGTCGGTTCCGGCCCGCCGTTTGTGCCGTTGAAGAGCACTACCTGCCCTGCGTAGCCGTTAGTTTCCAGAAAATTCTTTAGATACTCCTGTGTGCGGCGCGACTCGGTGAAGATCAAAGCCTTGCGTGCTGCGCCGGTCGTGGTCATCTGCTCGAAGCCAATGTCCAGCGCCTGTAGGAGCGTCCGCGTTTTTGTGTCGATGCCGATGCCACGCGCCGAGGTCGCGAGCCGCTGCAGGACGTCGATCTCCTCGTGCAGCTTCTGTCGATCAATAGTGACCGGCATCGTCTGGGGTGCGTCGAGATCCTCATCTTCCGACAGAATTTCGTCGAGCAGGTCTCCTTCGATTTCTTCGTCCTCAATCATCCGCTCCGCGAACTCAATGTCGTTCTGTGCCTGGTCATCGCGGAGGGTTTCAAGGCGCGTCCGGAGCGTGTCGAGCGTCGCGGCGATGGCCTGCGAAGACGAAGCCAGCAGCTTGCGCAGAATGAGCGCCGTCAGGTGGCGCTGGCGCTGCGGGAGCGCGTAGCTGTCGGGGCGCTGCAGAAACCCGGATACCGCTTCATAGAGGGCGTGTTCTTCGTCGCTCGGCGTGAACGGCCGTGTAATCGTGCGCCGCTCGGTGTAACGAATATATTCGGTGACCTGGTTGCGTAGCGTGCGCTTGCAGAAACCCGAAAGGCGCTGACGCAGATCGGAGATGTTGCCACTGGCGCTGGCGTACTGCGCCCGGAAAGCATTGATATCTCCGAACAGGTGCACATCAATAAGGGTGGAGAGGCCGAACAATTCCAGAAGCGAGTTCTGCAGCGGCGTGGCCGTGAGCAATAGCTTCCGGCAATCCTCAGTAGCCCAACGGATGCCCTGGCCGATCTTGTTGCTGGGACGATAGGCGTTGCGGAGCTTGTGGGCCTCATCCACGACGACCAGATCCCATGCGACGGCCTTCAGTTCGTTGCGGAGCGCATTCGCGTAATTGAAGGACATGATGAGAATGGTTTTCTCGTTCAACGGAGCCCGCCCCTCACGTTGCTCGTCGCGAAAGGCCCTCGCATCCAGAACCCGCGTAGGCAGATTAAATTTTTCGCCCAACTCCAGTGCCCATTGCTTGCGCAGCGAAGCAGGGCAGATAACCAGCAGGCGGCGCTTACGTTCGGCCCAGAATTGGCAAAGGACGATACCAGCCTCGATCGTTTTTCCGAGGCCGACCTCGTCGGCCAGAATTACGCCCTTGGAGAGCGGGGATTCGAGGGCGAACAACGCCGCCTCGATCTGGTGTGGGTTGAGGTCGACCGCCGCGTCGAACAGTGACATGGAAAGTCGATCCATGCCGCCCGCAGCCCTACGGGTCAGGTCATGGGCAAAATATTTGGCGTGGTATGGGGATAGCATCATCGGAGGCGCTGCACCTCAGCGCCGTTATATAGGCGTGCCGGCGGCATGATCACGGCTTAGCCACCTGTCTTTTGGGCTTGGTCAGCCAAGCTAGGATCCGGAGCATTCCAACCCCTCAGACGCCCGTATACCTCCACCGCAATCACCGCGACGACTGGTCGACCGTATTTGGCATCCTTCGCCGAAAACATGCACATCCTGTACTCCCCACGGGAGACCAGTGTTGGCCAATTTGGCCAGATCTGCAATATTTATCGAGTTGCAGCATCCCGGACCGTTTCCCCTAACAGGATTAGGCGTCACGGCACTGCCCTTCGGCCGAATTTGGATCGAGCTGAAAGGCACGCGCGCTAGCAATTGAATGGCCTAAATTCGACGTGGATCACCTCCGCTGGGGCATCGACCTTGGATGCGCCGCCACCGGTCGCGCCGTGGTGGTGCGACTGCCCCTACCCGCCACGGCCACCTGGGAAAGCAAGGCGCAATAGGGGTCGGCTTCCATATTTTGCATGAAACCTAAAATATTGATTTTGTGGGAATATTTACAGCAACTGGCAGATTATTGGTCGATTTCATGTGCTGTTGCTTCGGCACCATGTCGGGGTGTGTACTTAGGTTGCACAAGCCATGGACGTGGTGTGAATGCGTCCACAAATCCATCGATACTTGATTTTTCTCACATAATATCACATTATCTCACATATGAAATCCGGGCGAATGTGAGATGGACTGGCAAAGCGATCGGTTGAGCAAGCGGCTGAATTTCAGCCCGGCGCGCACGGAAGCGGTCTATGCGCTGTTGGCTGAAATCGACGCCATCAAGACCGCCTTTCGCCTGACCGATCAACTTCCCCTGCAGACCAGCAACAGGCTGACCCGATCGGTTATCGTGACCTCCACGGGGGCATCGAACCGGATCGAGGGCAACCGCCTGTCCGATGACCAGGTCGAGGCGCTGTACCGCAATCTTCACGGGGGCAAATTCAAAAGCCGCGACGAGCAGGAGGTGGCGGGGTATCTGGAAATGCTGGCGCTGGTGCTGCAGTCCTACAATAACATGAAACTGGGCGAGGCGCTGATCCTGCAACTGCACCGGGACATGCTGAAATATTCCGAAAGGGACGCGCGCCGGCGGGGCGCCTATAAATTCGGCGCCAACCGGGTCGAGGCCAAGGATCAAAGCGGTCAGGTGATCGGCGTTATTTTCGAGCCGACGCCCCCCCATCTGACGGCAGAGGAAATGCAGGAACTTGTGGCATGGCGGCAATGGGCCGATGCCACCGGCTTCAAGCACCCGCTGGTCCGTATCGGCAATTTCATCTTCGAATATCTGGCAATTCACCCGTTTCAGGACGGCAATGGGCGCACCAGCCGTCTTCTGACCAACCTGCTGTTGCTGCAGCAGGGCTATATGTTCACCGCCCTGGTGTCCCATGAAAAGCTGATAGAGGAGCGCAAGGCGGACTATTACCTGGCGCTCAATCAGGCGCAATCGAGTTGGAAGTCCCAGGCCGAGGATATTTTCCCCTGGCTTATCTATTTCCTGGAGATCGTCAAATCCCAGGCAACGGGCGCCCTGGTCCTGGTTCAGGACGACCGCATTGAAAACCTGCTTTCCCATAAGCAACTGGCCCTGTGGCAATGGGCGCAAACGCGGAACGATACTGAATTCAGCCGCAAGACCGCCATCGAGGCTTTGGGCTTTCCGCCGCGCACGGTCGAGGCGATCATCAAGAAGCTTGTGGAACTGAAGCGTTTAGAGCGCCTGGGACAAGGCCGCGGAACACGGTATCGGCTAACGCGACCCTTTTAAAACCATCGCATCGGGGCCGGGTTTTTTCGTCTGCGCGGGCGCCCGGCGTATCCCCCGCATGCGCAAAATAGTTTATAATATTGGCCGCAAGCAGCGGATAGCGGCGCCGGGCCGGGCAATCTAGAAAGGGCGTATCGATGACCCATACAGGAGTTGACGCCATGACCGATCACAGCCGCTGGCAGGCCGTACAGGGGCGCGACGGCGCCGCCGATGGCCGCTTTGTTTACGCCGTAACCTCCACCGGGATCTACTGCCGGCCCACCTGCGCCGCGCGCCGGCCCCTGCGCCGCAACGTGCGCTTTTTCGATCTGCCCGAGGCCGCGGAACAGGAAGGCTTCCGCGCCTGCAAACGCTGCCGGCCCGCGGAAAGCATCAGCCCTGACGCCACGGTGCGGCGGGTGCGCGAAGTCTGCCGCTTTATCGACCAGGAACTGGAACAGGGCGCCGACGGCGCCCCCACCCTGGCCGTCCTCGCGGCCCGGGTCGGCGGCAGCCCGCATCATCTGCAGCGCACCTTCAAGCGGCTGCTGGGCGTCACCCCGGCGCAATATGGCGACAGCCGCCGCCTGGCCCGCCTGAAGGCCGGCCTGAAACAGGGCGACAGCGTGACAGAGGCCCTGTACGACGCCGGCTATGGCGCCGCCTCGCGGCTGTACGAACGCTCCAACGCACAGCTGGGCATGACCCCGGCCAGCTATGCCAGGGGCGGCAAGGGCGCGCGGATCGGCCATGCCATCACCGATTCGCCCCTGGGCCGCCTTATGGTGGCGGCCACGGCCCAGGGGGTCTGTTTTCTGTCCCTGGGCGAAGACGCGCACCTGATTGCCGAGCTGGAGCGGGAATATCCCCTGGCCGAAATTGTCCCCGACCGGATCGTGCTGGGCGCGTGGGTGGCCACCGTGGTGGCCTATCTGGAGGGCGCCATCCCGCACCCCAACCTGCCCCTGGACGTGCGGGGCACCGCCTTTCAACGCCGGGTCTGGCAGGAACTGATGCAGATCCCCGCCGGCGTCACCCGCACCTACAGCGAACTGGCCGAACGGATCAGCGGCAACCCGGGCGCGCGCCGCGCCGTGGCCCGGGGCTGCGCCACCAACCCGGTGTCCCTGATCATCCCCTGCCACCGGGTGATCCGGGGCGACGGCGGCCTGGGCGGCTATCGCTGGGGCCTGGACCGCAAGCGCGCCCTGCTGGCCGCCGAGCGGGAGCGGCGCGCGATGTTCGGGTGATTCTTTTTCGCTCACGCGAGTGCGCCAAGGGCGCACCGCTCCCCAGGATCCTCAGGGGCGGCGGCGCAGTGGCGCCGGGCCGCCGTCGCGGCCGTTG
>JAQBYC010000208.1 GCA_027623205.1 Pseudomonadota bacterium
CGGGGGAGTGGGCGGCTTGGTCAATCGTAAAAACCGGCTTACAGCCCGGCGGGCTTGGGGCCGCCGGTGGCCCAATCCAGCAGTTCCACCGTATGCACCACCGGCAGATCCAGGCCGCTGCGCAGTTGCACCATGCAGCCAATGTTGCCGGCGGCGACCAGGTCCGGGGTCAGGCTTGCAATATGGCCGGCCTTGCGTTCCAGCAGGCGGCCGGCCAATTCCGGCTGCAGCAGATTATAGGTGCCGGCGGAACCGCAACACAGGTGCCCTTCCGGTACATCCATCACCGTGAACCCCGCCTGCTCCAACAGTTGTTTCGGCAGCGTGGTGATTTTTTGCCCATGCTGCAGGGAACAGGCGGCGTGATAGGCCACCTTCAACCTTGGCGCCTCCCGATCCCCTTGCCGATCCGCTTTTGGGGGCGCCGGCAGCTCCAGGCGCTGCACCAGTTCGGTCACATCCAGGGCCAGTTCGGCGATCCGCCGGGCCGGCGCCGCCCAGTCCGGGTCCGCGGCCAGAATATGGCCATAATCCTTGATCGTCGTGCCGCAGCCCGAGGCGTTGATCACCACCGCATCCAGGCCCTCGCCGTCGAGTTCCGCCGTCCAGGCCGCCACATTGGCCCGGATGGAGGCCATGGCCTCGCCCTCCCGGCCCATATGATGGGTCAGGGCGCCGCAGCAACCAGCGCCTTCTGCCACCACCACATCGCAGCCAAGGCGGGTCAACAGCCGCACCGTGGCGGCGTTGATCCCTGGGTCCAGCACCCGTTGCGCGCATCCGGTCAGCAGCGCCACCCGCATCCGCCGCCCCCCCTGGGCCCGGTGCACCTGCGGCAGGTCCCCATCCGACGGGGGGGCCAACCGGCCCGGCGCCATGGCCAGCATGGCCCGGATACGCCGCGGCGCCAGGCCGGCCAGGGGTTTCACCAGGCGGGCGCCCCGCAAAGCCAGGCGGAACAGGCCGGGCCGGGGCAACACCGCCGCCAGGATCCAGCGCAACCACCGGTCGCCCAGGGGCCGGGTAAACCGCGCCTCGATCCGGGCCCGGGCCCGATCCAGCAGATGCATGTAATTGACGCCCGAGGGGCAGGTGGTCATGCACGACAGACAGGACAGACAGCGGTCGATATGGCGCACCGTGCGCGCATCGGGCGCGGCGCCCGATTCCAGCATATTCTTGATCAGATAGATCCGGCCCCGGGGGCTGTCCAATTCATCGCCCAGCAGGACATAAGTCGGGCAGGTCGCGGTGCAAAAGCCGCAATGGACACATTTGCGCAGAATACCATCGGCCTCGGCCACCGCCGGGTCGGCCAGTTGAGTGGCCATGAAATCCGTACGCATGGCTATATGTCTCCGTACATGCGGCCGGGATTCAAGATCCGGCGGGGGTCAAAGGAATCCTTGATACGCCCGATCAACGCCGCCAAGGGCGGCGCGCTGGGTTGAAATACATCTATCCGTCCACGTAACGCGTCGGGCCCACGGATCAAGGTCGCGTGGCCGGAATCCGGTTCGTTGAGGGCGGACCGCACCAGCGCCGCGCCGCCATCATCCTGGGCCCGGTCCTGATGGCGCAAAGCAAGCCAGAGCAAGCCCCCGGCCCAATCATAATAAACTTGGCCCCCCATCGCCAAGGCTGCCGCCGCCGCCGCCGCGCCCAGGCTGGGCGTTACCGAAAGCTTCCAGATGACGGCATGGGGATCGGGCAAAAGCGACGCCACATTGGCGATTTCCCGCCACAGGACGGCGCTGTTCTGGCCATGCAATTCTTCCACCGCACCGACGGCGCCCCATTGCGCGCGCAACGCCGCCGTGCGGTGCGCCACCGATGGCGCCGGACCTTCAAGGCGGGCGGCGGTCACGGCGGCGCCGGCGCCACCCACATAGGATACCGCCGAGTGGGCCGCGATGGCGCTGGGCAGATGGGCCAGGCCGGAAACTTCATAGGGGCTGCCGGCGGCCTGGCTCATGGCCACAATGGCCGCCGCATCATCCAGCCCGAACAACAGCACGGTGCGGACCTTTTCCGGCGCCGGCAGCACTTTGACCGTAACTTCCGTCAGGGCCGCGAGCGTGCCAAAGCTGCCGGCCATCAACTTGCACAGATCATAGCCGGTCACATTCTTGACGACCCGGCCGCCGGATTTGAAGGCCGTTCCCCGGCCCGAGATCCCCTGGACGCCAAGGAAATGATCCCGTGCGGCGCCCGCCTTGATGCGGCGCGGACCGGCAAGATTGGTGGCCAGAACGCCGCCAATGGTCTGCTGCTCCATGCTTTGATACAGATCGCCGAAATCTGGCGGCTCAAAGGCCAATTGCTGCCGCTGTTGCGCCAGCATGGCCTGGATCTGACCCAAGGGCGTGGCTGCGGCGGCGCGCAGCACCAGTTCCTCGGGCTCATACAGGCTGACACCGTTCAGGGCGGACAGATCAAGGCGATAGTCAGTGGTGACGGGCCGGCCCAATGCCGCCTTGCTGCCGCCGCCCACCAGAGCCATGGTTTTTTCCTCGGCCGCCGCCCAGGCCAGCACCTCGGCCACCTGGCCGGCATCTTGTGGCTTCAGGGTTTGCGGCATCAGAAGCGCGGGATCTCGGGGAACGGCAACTGCCCCTTATGGATATGCATCCGTCCCAGTTCGGCGCAGCGGTGCAGGACAGGGAATACCTTGCCCGGATTAAGGCGGCCATTGGGGTCAAAGGCGCACTTC
Source organism: Pseudomonadota bacterium (assembly GCA_027623205.1). Lineage (GTDB taxonomy): Bacteria > Pseudomonadota > Alphaproteobacteria. The sequence goes on from JAQBYC010000208.1 coordinate 2,714, forward strand.
AGCCGTTGCTGCTGCGCCAGATCTTCCTCGGTGAAGGCCGCGCCCATTAGATCCCGCTTTTCGACGCCCACCCCATGCTCGCCGGTCAGCACACCGCCCACTTCGACACAGAGACGCAGGATATCGGCGCCGAACTGCTCGGCTGCCTCCAACTCGCCCGCGTTGGCGTCGTACAGGATCAGGGGATGCAGATTACCGTCGCCGGCATGGAACACGTTGGCAACCCGCAGGCCATAGTGATCGCTCAAGATGCGTATCCGCGCCAACACCTCCGGCAGGCGATTGCGCGGAATGGTGCCGTCCATACACAGATAATCGGGACTGATCCGCCCGATGGCGGGAAAGGCCGCCTTGCGGCCGGCCCAAAAGGCCGTCCGTTCGGCCTCGGTCTCGGACGCGCGTAGCGAGTTGGCGCCGCACGCCAAGGCGATCCCGCTGACCTTTTCGATCAGATAATCAACTTCCGCCCGCGGACCGTCCAATTCGACAATCAACAGGGCTTCCGCCTCCAGGGGATAGCCGGCCTGGCAGAATTCCTCGGCCGCGTGGATGGCGGCCTGGTCCATCATTTCCATGCCGCCGGGAATGATCCCGGCACCAATGACCTGAGCCACGCAGGCGCCGGCCGCCTCGCTGGAGGGAAATCCGATCAACACCGCGCGGGCGGTCTCGGGCTGCTTCAGAATGCGCACGGTTACCTCGGTGATCACACCCAGCAGGCCTTCCGAACCGGTCAGTATGCCCATCAGGTCATAACCGCCGCTATCGAGATGCTTGCCGCCCAGGCGGATCACTTCGCCCGAAAGCAGCACCATTTCCAGGCCCAACAGATTGTTCGTGGTGACGCCATATTTCAGGCAATGCACGCCGCCGGCATTCTCGGCCACATTGCCGCCGATGGAACAGGCGATCTGGCTGGAAGGGTCGGGCGCGTAATAGAAGCCGGCCGCCTCGACCGCCTGGCTGATGCCTAGATTGGTGACGCCGGGCTGGACCCTGACGGCCCGATTGTCGTAGTCGATTTCCAGCACCTTGTTGAATTTCCCCAGGCCCAGGACAATACCGTCAGCCAGGGGCAGGGCCCCGCCGGAAAGCGAGGTGCCGGCGCCGCGGGGCACGATCTTGGCGCCCCAGGCATCGCACAGACGCATGACGGCCGAGACCTGTTCCACGGTGTCGGGCAGCACCACGCACAAGGGAGTCTGGCGATAGGCGGTCAGGCCGTCGGATTCATAGACGCGCAACGCCACATCATCCGCGATCACGCCTTCCCCCGGTACGATCTTGCGCAAGGCGGCGACAAGGCCCAGCCGTCGCACCAGGACGTCGGCATCGGGTTCCGGCATGCGCATGATTTCATCTCCGGCCAAAGGGCATGGCCAGTAATAGCAAATGTTTTATCGAGAAAGAATGGAAAAGGAAAGCCGCGCCTGTATTAGACCATTTTCAATATTCATCGAGTTGCCGTGCCACCATCTGCCCCGAGTGCGGCGTGATGCTGCAGCATTTTCAATGAATCCTGGAAGGGAGCCTGGAAAGGCGATTGCCGGCGCAAGCCGGTGCCGGTCCAACGATAGGTTGAATACAGCTTAGCCCTGGCGCGCCTTGAAGCGCGGGTTGGTCTTGTTGATCACATAGACCCGCCCCTTGCGGCGGACGATCCGGCAATCACGATGGCGCTTTTTCGCCGACCTCAAAGAGTTCAGAACTTTCATCTTATCACCTGTTCGCGGCCCCTGTTCGGAGCAAAAGGTCGGCGGAACATACAGACGCCCCCCAGGCCTGTCAACGCCGCCAGGGGGCACTGTCAGTAGCGAATGATATGTCCGGATTTTGTAGCAGACGATATGTCCGGTCTTTGGAAGCGTTC
>JAQBYC010000058.1 GCA_027623205.1 Pseudomonadota bacterium
GGTCGGGACGCGGGCTACCCCGCGCCCCGACCGCGATCTTTCTCGGAAGGCCTGCCACCAACAAGGCCGCCCCTGCCTTTGGCCCCCCAACGTGGCTCCGGCAGCCGTGCCGCGCCGGCCAGGATGGGACCGGCGGCTTAGGCGCAAGGAAAGACCTATAACGTGGAAATATCAAAAAGAGCGGACGTCTTAAGAACCTGGCGTCCTATTGGACGTGGCCATTGATACCGCCGATAATATGGAAACCGGTGGAATTTTCTAGGCAACGGCCTGGGTGGAATGCAGTTCAGCCATCGCAAAATTCTCCATTCATGTCCCGAGTTCAGCCATGCGTTGGTACTCGTCGAACGCACTATGAGCCGAGACCGGCCTATTGAGGTATTGTTTCACCGCCTTTTTTGCCGTCACCGCATTCTTTGACAACGCCAGATGATACGTTTCCTCGGAACATACCTCACCCTTGGTCACGGCTCTGTGCAAGGCGCAGTCTTTATCGGCAATTGCCGACAGAACGTGATCGGACGTGCCTTTTTCCGTTGTCAAATAGGATACAACCGTGGCGCCGCTGCTGATATATGAAACGATTGGCGGCAGGGCGGCAACAGCGGCGCAATTGTTTAAGATCACCGCACACAATATAAATATTACGGCCCTCATTCGCTTGCTCCGTTTTCTCGGCTTCGTACCGCCAAGAAAGATTTCCCAAAAAAAACTTTAGATTCATGGCAATAGCGGCAATACTTAACTCCATTTATATGGTTATTCTGCCAACCTGTCCACCCTACTGGAGGAATTCAACGCGAGTACCCAGAAAACGCTGCCGGCGGCGTTTGGCCTGGCGACGCTGATGGCGGTGTCGTCCGATTCGGTTGCAGTGATAAAATAGGCCGATGGTGCTTCAATGGAGTTTGAAAATCCTCTAGGCTGAGCCGACAAAGCATGCGCGGGACAAGGCAAGGGAGACAACGCAATGACGGGCCCAAACATAAAGCCACTGGCTGGCAAGATCGCGCTGGTCAGCGGCGCGGCGCAGAATATTGGCCGTGCCATCGCGCATGGCCTGGCCGCCGATGGTGCCATGGTGCTGGTCAACGGGCGCAGCAACCAGGACGCCCTTGACACGGTGGCGGGGGAAATCAGCGATGCGGGCGGCCGCGCCATGGCGCATTTGGCGGATGTTTCCGATGAAGGCGCGGTACGCGAGATGACCCAGCGGTTGGCCGACGAGGCCGGCGGTATCGATATTGTGGTCAGCAACGCCGGTCTGCGCCGTCAAACCCCGTTCATGGAGATGAGCTATACGGAATGGCGGGAAATTCTATCGGTGGCGCTTGATGGCGCCTTTCTGCTGGCCCGTTATGCGGCACCCCATATGAAGGCGCGCGGCGGCGGCGCCTTTATCGGTATGAGCGGCGTTTCAAACCATGCGGGCAGCCGCGAGAGGGCCCATGTTAATGCATCGAAGGCCGGGCTGGAGGGTCTGGTACGGGGCCTGGCGGTCGAACTGGCCGCAGATAACATCACCGTCAATGCCATTGCGCCCGGCGCCATAGATACGGTTCGCGGCGCCGCCGCGGGCGCGCTGCCGCCGGCCATGGCCAATGCGATCCCTCTGGGCCGGCGCGGCACGGTGGACGAGATCGCGGCCATGGTCCGTCATCTGGTGGGTCCCCAGGGCGGTTACATCACCGGCCAGTGCATTCACATCAACGGCGGCATCTATCTGGGGCATTAGAGCGATTCCGAGATTGACTGACCCGCCCGGCAGCGGCCAGCGACCGGGCACGCGCCGACGCTTGACCTCGCCGCCTGGAACTGAAATACGCTATTTGACGAGAGAGTGACGGGGCACTCCAGGCCGGGGAAACCGCATGTCGAGGGAACGTAGTTTTTGGGTGCCGGTGATTTGCGGCGCCATTATTCTGACCATCGGCGTCGGGACGCGGCAAAGCTTTGGCATATTTCAAAAGCCCATAGCCGCTGATCTTGGCGTTGGGCGAGAGTTATGGTCCTTCGCCAACGCCTTCTCCATGTTGTTGATGGGAATTTTCGCACCGTTCGCGGGCCGTTTGGCGGATCGCTTCGGCACCGCCAGAATCGTCGCCGGTGGCGGTGTTCTCTATGTTACCGGGTTATTGATGCTTGGGTTCGCCAGCGCGGGCGGGCTGATCATTCTTGGCTGTGCGGTCTCCGGCATCGGCATGTCGGCGGCAGGATTGGGGCCGATTTTGGCCGCTATCGGGCGCCAGACATCGGCGGTGCACCGCTCGCTGGCGCTGGGGCTGGCGACTGCGGGCGGCTCCTTCGGACAGTTCGCGATTGTGCCTTTTGCCTCTCAGATGCAGCAGAGTTTGGGCGATTGGCATGAAACCATGTTCGTCCTTACCGCGATATCCCTGTTGATGATCCCGTTGTCCATGGGCTTGCGGGAAAACCGCAGATCGGGTAGCGGCGGTGACGCGCCCGCCGATCCGCAAGGGGCGGGCGAGGCATTGCGCGAAGCCTTTGGCGCCCGCGGCTATGTGCTGTTGATGATCGGCTTTTTCGTCTGCGGCTTTCACGTTGCCTTCGTCGGGTTGCATTTGCCGTCCTATATCTCGGACGCCGCCGTGACCATGTCGGTTTTTGGTTCCCGGGTTTCCGCCATTGAACTCGGCGGCTGGGCCATTGGCCTGGTCGGTCTGTTCAATATCGTTGGTTCCGTTACCTGGGGCTGGCTGGGCGGGAAATACCATCGCAAGGATATGCTGGCACTGCTTTACGTGCTGCGATCAGCCTCATTTCTGTTGTTTATTGTGCTGCCTCTGTCCTGGGCGTCGGTATTGATATTTGCCGCCACTCTTGGCTTCCTATGGCTTGGAACCATACCGTTGACCAGTGGTCTGATCGGCGTGCTGTTCGGGCCAAAGCATGTCGCCATGCTGTGGGGTATCGTGTTTTTTTCCCATCAACTGGGCAGCTTTGCCGGTGGCTGGGGTGCGGGGCGCTGGTATGACACCATAGGCAATTACAACCTGGTCTGGTGGGTTGCGGTGGCGCTTGGCTTCATGGCGGGCGCAATCCATTGGTTCATTCGCGAGGAACCCGTCGCCCGCCTTGCCCCCAGCCCGGGTTAGCAGCCGGAATTATCCACACCGGTGGGCAGCTTGGTGTTACAAAGGCGTACCCCCTCCAGGATAGCGCCGGTCAAAATAGCGCCGGTCAGATCGGCGCTGCCCAGGTTTGCCTTGCGCAAATTGGCACCCGTCAGATCGGCCGCGACAATGGTGGACCAGGTCAGATTGGCGCCTTCGAAATTGGCGCCGCGCAGATCCGCCCGGGTCATATCGGCCGTGGGCAGGTCCGCCCCCCTCAGATTGGCGCCCCGCAGGTCGGCATCGCGTAAATTCGCCTCGCTAAGGTTGGCGCTGGTCAAGTCGGCGCCAGCCAGATTGACGGCCGCCAGATTCGCCCTAGTCAGGCTGGCTCCGATCAGGATGGCGCCCGCCAAGTTCGAACCGCTTAAATCCACCGAATGAAAATTGGCCTCGCTGAGTATGGCGCCGCTCAGATCCACATTCTGCGCAATGGCCTGCAACAAATTGGCCCGCCACAGGTTGGCGCCGGGAACAGTGCTGCCGCTAATATTGGCACCGCTTAAATCCGCCTGTTTCAATTGCACGCCGGCCCCGTTGACGCCGCGCAAGTCCGTCCGGCCCATGGCTGCATGGGTAAAATCGGCACCCGCCAACTGGGCGCCGCGCAGATCCGTCCACCACAGATTTGCGCCCAGGAAAGTGGCGTCGCGCAAATCGGCCCGCTGCAAATCGCTCCACCACAAATTTGCGCCGTTCAAATTTGCCCGCTGCAGATCCGCATCGATCAGTTCAATCCACCACAGGCTGGCGTTGTTCAATTCGCAGCCCGGACAGCCATTGTTCGCCTTAACCATCCGCACACGGGGTTCGTCATAGCCAAACAGCCATGCCGCAATGGCGGCAAGGACGGCAAGGACGACAAGTACGGCCAGAAGTATTCTAAGAGAATTACGCAATTTTTTTCCCGGTGGCGGGATTAAAATGGGATCAGTCGGGCGGAGTCATAACAGGATTTGCCGGCCTGGGAAGGGGCCAAATCAATGACCGGCCAATAACCCTTCCACGCTGGCGCGAAGGCGCGGGTGGATTCGGGGCATTTGGCACGCCGCTTCAAAGGCGCGGGAAGCGCGCAGGACCAAATGGTCGGCAAAGCGGGGACCAACAATTTGCAGGCCAATCGGTAGGCCGTTATCGGAAATGCCGCAGGGAATGGAAGCGGCCGGCTGGCCGGTCAGATTGAAGGGCACGGTAAACGGCGCGGCATGGCGCCAGCGATCGAATTCCGCGGAATGATAGCGGGTCTCAACCGGCGGCGGCAGGGTCGGCTGGGTCGGCGTCAACAGCAGATCATAGTCGCGGTGGAAGGCGGCGAACTGCGCTCCCAGCCGGCTTCGTTCCGCTTCGCCCTGCAGGTAAACGTCAATGTCTACCTCCAGGCCGGCCTCTGCCAAAGCACGAAAATCTGGTTCCAGCAAGGCTCTCTTCTCTTCGCTCATGCCGCGCACGCGGGTGGCGAAGCCGGCCAGCCAGTAGGCTTCAAAACGCGGGCGCAGGGGCGCGATGATCTCGCCGACGGTTTCAACCACGGCGCCAAGATCGGCGAACAGCCGCACCGCCGGATCGGTCGCGGCGAGAACTTCCGGCGCCGCCTCCGCCCCGCCCAGAGTGGGCGCATAGGCCAACCGCAGACCGCGCACGCCATCATCCAGGCCGATACGGTAATCCCGACCATCGAACGGCAGGGCCCGCCAATCCCGGTCATCGGGCTGGGTGATTATATTCAGGAACAAAGCGGCGTCGGTGACCGTGCGGGCAATGGGGCCGCCAGATGACAGGGTGGAGAAGGGCCGATCGTTGGGCGCATGGGGCACCCGGCCATAGGTGGGTTTGATGCCGTACAAGCCGCAATAGTTCGATGGAATCCGGATCGAGCCGCCGCCGTCCGTGCCATAGGCGATGGCGCCAACCCCGGCCGCCATGGACGCCGCCGCACCCCCGGAGGAGCCGCCAGGTGTAAGGGCGAGGTTCCATGGATTGCGGGTTATCCCCGCCAGGGGGCTGTCCGTCATGCCCTTCCAGCCAAATTCGGGCGTTGTGGTCTTGCCCAGGATCACAGCACCGGCTTCGCGCAAACGGGCGACTGATGGCGCGTCCTCCTGCCACGGGCCATTCGAATTCCCTGCGGTTTCTTCCGTGCGCGAACCGCTTAACGTGGGCCAGCCTTTGGTCGCCACGATATCCTTGATGGTCAGGGGGATGCCGTCCAGGGGCCCCAACGGTCGCCCTTCCGACCATCGCCTGGCCGAGGCGTTGGCGGCCTCCCGCGCACCGGCCTCGTCGACCAGTTGAAAGGCATTCAGGGTTGGCTCGGTGGCCCTGATCCGGGCTAGCGCGGCGTCCGTCGCGGCTTCCGGTGACAACCGGCCTTGTCCAAAAGCCTGGAACAACTCGGCGACGGTCGGGAACTCGAAGTCGTCATCCATGGAAGTCGCGCCGTACGCTTATTCTGCCGCTTCCGGCATGGCGCTGCCCGGATTGCGCCATTCCGACAACAGGGCGTCCCGCAGGGACTTGGCCTCGGCCAGATGCCGCGCCTTGACGTGGCCGTAACCGCTGATCAACTCCGGCACCTGGGCCAGGCGGACGGCCAGACCAAGATTACCGGCCTTCAGGCCGCTGAGAAGTTCCCCCATCAGGGCTTCATACTCTACGATCAGACGGCGCTCGGTCTGGCGCTCCTCGGTCCGGCCAAAAATATCCAGCGGTCCGCCGCGCAGAAATTTCAAGCGCGCCAGCCAGGTCATTGCATGGCCTATCCAAGGGCCAAAGTCGCGCTTCACGGGCAGGCCTGTATCCGGGCTTATCTTGCTCAGGACCGGCGGCGCCAAATGGAATGCCAGGGTGTAGTCGCCTTCGAACTGCTGTTCCAAGGCCGCCTTGAAACGGCCATCGCTATACAGCCGGGCCACCTCATATTCGTCCTTGTAGGCCATCAGTTTGTACAAATTGCGGGTCACGGCCTTGGCCAGAATTTGGCTATCCGGCGCGATCTGTGTTTCCCGCGCCGCGACCCGCGCAACCAAATCGCTATAGCGCCGGGCCAGCCGCTTGCCTTGATAGGCGGTCAGATCCTTTTTCCGCATTGCAATCAGGTCCGGCAAATCATCCGACAGGCTATTCGGTGTCGAATTTTGATCGGCGCCCGGGCTGGCACCTAGGCCGGCTGCGGCGCTGACCGCAGCCAGATCGACGGCGGCACGCCGTCCCCACAGGAAGGCCGCCTTGTTCATCCCGACGGCGACGCCATTCATTTCGATCGCCTGCTCGATAGCTGCCGCCGAGATGGGGATCAGGCCCTGTTGATAGGCATGCCCCAGCATGAACAGATTGGCGCCGATTGCATCGCCCAGCAAGGCGGTGGCCAGATGGGTCGCGTTCACGAAGGTGGCCTTGCCGGGCCCGGCTTCGGCCCGAATACGCATTTCCACATCATCCGCCGGGAACTCCAGGTCCGGGTCCATGGCGAACTGACCGGTGATGGATTGATTGCTGTTGACCAGAACATGGCTACGGCCCGCATCAATCGTGGTCAGGGCCAATTCGCTGGCGGTGACCAGACTATCGCAGCCTATGATCAGATCGGCGGCCCCGCTGGACAGGCGGGCCGACTGGATATCGTCCTGGCGGGCCGCCAGACGCACATGGGAGGTGACGGCGCCACCTTTTTGCGCCATGCCGAATTGATCGATGGTGGAAAATGCCTTGCCCTCCATATGGGCGGCCATGGTCAGCAGGGCCGAGATGGTCACCACGCCGGTGCCGCCGATACCGGTAATCAGAACACTGTAGGATTGCCCTTCGGCCAGCGGCGGTCGGGCCGGCTCGGGCAGCAGGCGCAGTTTTTCCGGTGCTTCGGCCAGTGCCGCGGCTTTGCGGGGAATGCCGCCAACGACAGAGACGAAGCTGGGGCAAAAACCTTCCGCACAGGAATAGTCCTTGTTGCAGGAAGATTGATCTATTCGCCGCTTGCGGCCGAATTCGGTCTGCAACGGCAGCACGGACATGCAGTTGGAGGTGCTGCTGCAATCGCCGCAGCCTTCGCAGACCAGATGGTTGACGAACAGGCGCCGGGCCGGATCCTCCATCTCACCGCGCTTGCGCCGGCGCCGTTTCTCGGCGGCGCAGGTCTGGTCGTAAATGAGCACCGAAACCCCTTCGACCTGGCGCAGCTCCCGCTGCACCCTGGCCAGAGCCCTCCGATGCTCGAATGTGGTGCCGGGGGCAAAATTTGCATTGGCCGGATACTTATCCGGCTGATCGCTGACCACGACGATGTTTTGCACCCCTTCGGCATGGACCTGTTGCGAAATCAGCATGGGGTTCAACTCGCCGTCAATGGGCTGGCCGCCGGTCATGGCGACGGCGTCGTTGAACAGGATTTTGTAGGTGATGTTGACCTTGGCCGCGACGCAGGCGCGGATCGCCAACAATCCGGAATGAAAATAGGTGCCATCACCAAGGTTCTGGAAGACGTGGCCGGCCTTGGAAAAGGGGAAATGGCCGATCCAATTGGCTCCTTCACCGCCCATCTGGGTAATGGCGTCGGTATCGCGATCCATATAGCTGGCCATGAAATGACAACCGACGCCGCTTTGTCCCCGGCTGCCTTCGGGTACCTTGGTGGAGGTGTTATGCGGGCAGCCGGAACAAAAATAGGGAATGCGCGCCACGGCCATATCCTGGCGCTGCGCGGCGCGCCCCGCCTTGGCGTCCAGAAAGGCCAGGCGTGCGGTGATCCGCTCGCTGCCGTGGAAATGCTTGATCCGGCCGGCCAGGGCGCGGGCAATCTCCTCCGCGCCAAACTCACCGCAGCCAGGCAGCATTTCGTTGCCGTCGTTGTCGTAGCGGCCGACCACACGGGGACGGCGGCCGTCGGGCAGGTCGTAGAGGGCATCGCGTACCTTGCTTTCCATAAAGCGGCGCTTTTCCTCGACCACCACGACCTCTTCCAGCCCATCCGCGAATTGACGCACCGCCTCGCCATCGAACGGGAAGGGCATACCCATCTTCAGCATCACGATGCCCAGGTCCGCTGCCTGCGCGCCCGTGATGCCCAGTTCCATCAAGGCCTGGCGAACGTCTATCGCCGCCTTGCCACTGGAAATGATGCCAATGCGGGGACGGGGACTTTGCAATACCACCTGGTTCAAGCTGTTGGCCCGGGCGAATGCCAAGGCGGCGGGCAGCTTAAACTGCCGCAGCCGGGTTTCCTGAAAGGTCCAACGGTCGCCAGCCCGGATATTGACGCCATCTTCGGGGAATGCAAATTCCGGCATGATGATCTGTAAACGATGCGGATCGCCGTCAACGGACGCCGCTGCATCGACCGTATCCGCGGTGACCTTGAAACCCGTCCAAGTGCCGCTAAATCGTGACATGGCCCAGCCATAGAGGCTGTAATCGACAACCTCCTGCACCGTGCCGGGATACAGCATGGGCGTTTGCAAATCGGCGAACATGGTTTCCGAGGCCGCTGCTACATCGGTGGATTTCATGGCGTGATCGTCGCCCACCACGGCCAGCACGCCACCGTGCGCGGCGGTACCGATCATATTGGCGTGGCGAATGGCGTCGATGGAGCGGTCCAGGCCCGGCCCCTTGCCGTACCACATTGCAAAGACGCCGTCGCGGGTGCTGTCACCGAACATGGAAGATTGCTGTGTGCCCAGACAGGCCGTAGCGGCCAGATCTTCATTTATACCGGGAACAAAATGAATTGCCCGATCCGCCAGAAACCGGTTGGCGCGCCATAATTCCTTGTCGATATTATGCATGGGCGAGCCGCGATAGCCGGAAATAAAGCTGGCGGTATTCAGCCCGGCCGCTTTGTCCCGCAGGTATTGCAACATGGCGACGCGTACGAGCGCCTGACTGCCGGTCAGATAGACCCGGCCCTCTTCACTTTGATATTTGTCATCGAGAGAAACTGCTGTCAGCGTCATGGCTTATCCTCGCTGTGTCGTAGTCACCGGCGGCGGGTCCCAGGATGATCCATCTAAACAGCCGGACTGGCAAGTACGAGGCGGCGAAATAGACACATCGTCAACTTCTTCAGGCCTGCCATCACATGGCTTTCAGTGGAAAACCCAGGAAGCAACCGGCGATAATCGATCCCGCAACACCCGCGACTAATTCTCTATTTTCCCCATTATCATTTTGAGGCCGGCGATGATCTGCCTGGCGACTTCCTGACCCTGACCCTTGATTTTGTCGGACACGACGGTCTGCATGGCCTGCAGGTGGGCGGCGATGGCCATCTGTTCGGTCGAGCCAACACGGTCGATGGTGGGCAGGAATTCACATAACATGCGGCCGATTTCCGTGACCAGATTATAGCCAAAGGTGCCCGCCTCACTCCGAACTTCATGCACTTTGATGACAAGTAAGCTCAGGTCATATTCCGAAGTCTCCTGCATCTGCCGGAACAAGGTCTTGAGAGCGTACATGTCGGCTTCGAAGCGGGCTTCGAAATTCGGCTTGTCTTTTTCGAGAACGTATTGGGCCAGAGGAACAGGATTCTCAATAGCGCGTTTCTTGGCGCCAACTTTGGCCTGAATTTTGTTTGGCACGGCGATAATTTCATGCTGGTTTGGCGCGCCAGGCGTTTGCGCAGCACCTTTGGTGCGACTCTTGCTCATAAATGATCTCTAGTTCCCTACCGGCTCCTGCATCGCGTGACGCGCCGAATGTTACCCAGAAGCCGGTAAACACAGGGTTAAGACCTGCGTCCAATTCTGCCGGCGAATTCAGTGGTATCAGGTGAAATACCGGCAGCCTGTGGATAGTGCCGCGTTACCCGGTCCGGACCGCTTTATCGATATTTACCGGGTGATCCAGCCGATCTGGAAAATGGGCCCGGGCACATATGACCCAAATGTGCTCAAAATCCTTAGAATAGAGCAATACAACCAATTACTTAAGTCGCGTTCGCGACTCCAGCTCATTGATAATATCCCTAGGACTCAAGGACATGGCCGGCAGCGAACAAGGCCTCTATCTCCGCCTCCGGCAGTCCGGCGCCGGCCAGGATCCGACGGCTGTGCTGGCCGAGGGCGGGGGGGTCGTCACGGACTGAAAAGCTGCGGCCGTCCATCTCCAGGGGCAGGCGTGGGGTTTTAACCTGGCGGCCACCGGGCAGGCTCATCCGGCGCAACTGACCGTCCGCATTCAGGTGAGGATCATCCAGCAAATCCTCGGGCTGGTTGACCGGACCGAAGGCAAGCTGGGCCTTGTCGCACAGGCCCAGCAGCGTTTCCGTCGAGATGCCTTTGCACATCTCGGCAATGGCCCCTACCAGCCAATCCCGTTGCTCCACCCGCCCGCCGTTGGATTGCAGGCGTTCGTCGGCCAACAGATCGGGCCGTTCAAATACTTCGCAAAACCGCAGCCATTGGGTGTCCGTTACCACGCCGATGAAGATCGGCTTGCCCTCGACACTTTCGAAAGTGTCGTAAATGCCCCAGGCCCGGTTCGGTACCGACATGGGCACCAACGGCTCGCCATTCATGCCATGTTGAACCATATGCTGGCCCACGGCGAAGACGGCTGTTTCGAACAATGCCGCCTTGACCAATTGGCCCGTGCCCGCGCCGCCGCCCGCGTCACGCTCGCGCAAGGCGGCCAGCACACCGATCACGCCGGCCATGCCGCCCATGATGTCCACCACCGAAGCGCCCGCCCGTAGGGGCCGCCCCGGCGGTCCGGTCATATAGGCCAGGCCGCTCATCATTTGCACGATCTCGTCCAAGGCCCGGCGTTCTTCGTAGGGCCCGGACAGGAAGCCTTTCAATTGCAGATAGATCAAACCGGGATTCAGGATTTTCAGCGCCTCATAGCCCAGGCCCAATCGGTCCATGGTGCCCAGCGCAAAATTTTCCAACAACACATCCGATTGCCGCACCAGGGCTTCCACGGCCGGCCGGGTGCCGGGCGTCTTCAGGTCGATGGCAAGGCTTTGCTTGTTGCGGCAGAACAAGGGGAAAAAGCTGATCCCAACCCCTCGCAGGTGCCGCGTCCGATCACCATCAGGCACCGGTTCGATCTTGGTGACCTGCGCCCCCAGGTCTGCCAGGATCATGCCCGCCGACGGACCCATCACCGCATGGCTGAACTCCAATACCTTGATCCCCGCCAACGGCAAGCTTACCCGATCACCCATGCCTAACTCCGTTCCAAATCCACGTTTCCATGCCACGGAATAATACCAATGCCGAGGCGTGATTTCTTTGCGGTCGACCGCAGGCTTTCATACGCTACCGCCGCCGCTTTCGATATCGAAAAGGATCAGAGCACATGCGGCCCAAATGGGCTCAAAGTCTTGAGAATAGAGCAATTGAACCAATTACTTGAGCCGCGTTCGCGGTCCCAATTAACTGTAAATTGCCCTGGGACGCCTACCAGGCGCCACGGGTATCGATCACGAACTTGTCCTTGATCATGTCACGGTCGATATGCATGAAGGCGTTGTGGTCCACCAACAGCAGAATGACGTTGGCCTGTTCTATGGCCATATCGAAATCGGTCAATTTCAGTCCACGATCACTCAGATCCTTGGGTAGGGCGGAAATGTGAGGTTCGACCACCAATAATTCCGCCACCCCCTGGTCTGCCAGTTGGGCCACGATCTCCACGGCCGGGCTTTCCCGCAGATCGCCCACATCCGCCTTGTAGGACAGCCCAAGACAGGCAATCACCGGATTCACCAGGGATTGGGCCCGCGTTACCACCTTGCCGCAGATGTAGTCCGGCATGGCATCGTTGATTTGCCGCGCCATGCGAATGATCCTGGCGTCTTCCGGCGCACCATCGACGATAAACCAGGGATCAACCGCGATACAATGGCCGCCGACGCCGGGGCCGGGCGACAGGATCGCGACTCGGGGATGCAGGTTGGCCATCTGGATCAATTCCCAGACATTTATTTTGTGCCGGTCGCAAATCACCGACAATTCGTTGGCGAAGGCGATGTTCACGTCCCGATAGGCGTTTTCGGTCAGCTTGGACATTTCCGCCGTGCGCGCGTTGGTCACTCGGCATTCCCCCTGCACCACGATACGGTACAAGGACAAGGCCCGCTGGGCGCATTTGCGGGTCATGCCGCCAATCACCCGGGCGTTATTCACCACCTCTTCGATGATCCGCCCCGGCAGCACCCGTTCGGGGCAATGGGCGATGTTGATGTCCGCCATCTCACCCTTGTCATGGGGAAAGCTGAGGTCGGGCCGCAAGTCCGCCATCCAGCGCGCCATCTTTTCGGTCGTGCCCACTGGCGATGTGGATTCCAAGATCACCAGATTGCCTTTCACCAGCGCCGGCGCAATGGCTTCGGCCGCCGCTTGCACATAGCTGAGATCCGCACCGAAATCCTTATCGCGGCCCTCGCACAGCGGCGTGGGAACGGCGACCAGAAAGGCATCGGCCGTCTGCACCTCGTTGCTGGCGGACAATTTACCGTTTTCCACCACCCGGCGTACCAAGGCGTCCAGATCGGGCTCGCCGAAATGCGGTTTGCCGGCGTTGATGCTGTCGACCACGCTTTGGCTGGTGTCCGTGCCAACGACCTGTACCCCGTGATTGGCAAATACCGCCGCCGTGGGCAGACCGATATAACCCAGACCGACAACACTGATCTTGTTAAAGGTGTTCATGGCGTAGTCTCTCCACGATCCGTTTGCTGGCCTGACCATCGCCGTAGGGGTTGTGGGCCCTTGACATGGCCTGGTAGGCGTCATTGTCATCCAAAAGAACGCGCATACGTTTCAATAGTCTATTTGTATCTGTGCCGACCAGCTCTACCGTTCCGGCATCCACCGCCTCGGGCCGTTCCGTGGTATCGCGGGTGACCAGCACCGGTTTGCCCAGCGAGGGCGCCTCTTCCTGTACGCCGCCCGAATCCGTGACGATCAAGTCGGCGCGGCGCATCAAATAAAGAAACGGCAGATAATCCAGTGGCGGGATCAGATACACATTGTCCTGGCCACCCAGCACGTCGTTGGCGGCTCTTTGCACGTTTGGGTTCAAATGCACCGGGTAGACCACGACCACATCGCTGCGCTGGGCCAGTTGGACCAGGGCGCGGCAGACCCGCGACAGGCCGCCGTCAAAATTCTCCCGCCGGTGGCCCGTGACCAAAATCAGGCGCTTGCCGGGATCGATAAATTCAAACTGCTTCTCTAATCGCGCCTGCAGATCGGGTGATCCATCAATGATCTTCGTCGCCTGCAACAGAGCATCAATCACGGTGTTGCCGGTGATCAAAATGCGCCCGTCGTCAATCCCCTCGGCAAGCAAATTGCGCCGCGCGGTCTCGGTTGGGGGAAAATGCAGATCGGCGATGACCGTGGTCATCCTGCGGTTCATCTCTTCCGGCCAGGGGGAATAAATATTTCCTGTACGCAATCCGGCCTCCACATGACCCACCGGGATTTTCTCGTAGAAGGCAGCCAGGGCGGCGGCAAATGTCGTAGTGGTATCACCCTGAACCAGGACCCGGTCCGGCCGGCACTGCTGGATCACCCCCTGAACACCGGAAAGCGCGGCCGAGGTGATGTAATTCAAACCTTGGCCCGCCTGCATGATATCCAGATCATAATCGGGCTCTATTTGGAACAAGGCCAAAACCTGGTCCAGCATTTGCCTATGCTGGGCAGTGACGCAGACCAGAGACTCAATGTCCTCCGCCGCCGCCAACGCCTTGACGACCGGAGCCAACTTTATGGCTTCGGGTCTCGTGCCGAGTACGGTTAAAATCTTGATGGAGGCACCCTCTCATATATCGGGCGCAATATGAAATGCCCTTCCGCGCCTGACAACAGGCAAATTCCTTCCATGGCTGCTTTTATTGGCATGTGAAACGTATCCTTCGGCCCCAATAATAGATGCGTAATGCCAATCCTGGTGATGGTAAGTGCCGGCGGTCTGCCAATGCCAGCCTGTTGGAGAAACTGGAAAAGCGTCAGGCGTCATTATGGGTCCCTATCAATGCGGGTTGCTATTAATCCATTGGGCCTGGACCAAAGCGTCCCGGCGATAGCTCAGCCGCGACGACACCGAATTGTTGCAGATCGGCTGGCACGTCGTCACCCCGCGCCAAGGCCGCCGCGACCCGCCCCATGGATGGCGATGTTTGAATGCCGTAGCCGCCCTGCCCGGCCAGCCAGAAGAAACCATCCACCTCCGGATCAAACCCCACCACCGGTGTTTTATCGGCAACGAACGAGCGTAGCCCGGCCCAGCTGCGGATAATGCGCCGGATTTCCAGGGTGGTCGCGGTTTGCAGGCGATCGACGGCAATGGCGATATCCAGTTCCTCCGCCTGAACATCGCACGGGGCCATGGGTGTTTCATCCGCGGGCGAACCCATCAGCGCGCCGCTTTCGGGGCGGGCATAAAATTCCTCGTCTGCGTCGATAAAGGCCGGCCAGGCCGCAAAAGGCATTTCGCTGGGTCCATCGAACAGAATGGCCGTGCGGCGTTTCGGCACCAGACCAACAGGTCTCGCCCCCGCCAACGTGGCGACTTCGTCACACCAGGCGCCGGCCGCGTTGATCACGACCTTGGCAAAAAAATTTTCGCCCCCGGCGCGAACCCGCCAGGCACCGTTTTCGCGCTTTAGACCGGCGACCCTGGCGTCCTGGCGAAGTTGGGCGCCTCGCCCGCGGGCGCCGCGCAAAAAGCCCTGATGCAGGGCGTTGACATCCATGTCCATGGCATCCGCTTCCAACACGCCCGCCGCGGCATAACCCTCGCGCAATACCGGCACCAGTTCGCGAACGTCCCGGGCCGTCAGACGCTGCACGCTGTCAAGATGCTCCGCGCCCGCCTCATAGGCTGCGTCAAGGGACGCCATTTGGTCTTCGCGCCCGACAAACAGGGCGCCGCGCGGCGTCAAGATCGCGGTGTTGGCGAAGCCATCGGGCGGGTCGATCAGAAAAGCCCGTCCGCTGCTGGTAAGGGCGCGGATCGGCGCGTTGCCATAGGCTTCGGAAAATAGCGCGGCTGAACGCCCCGTGGTGTGATAGCCAGGCTGGGATTCCATCTCCAGCATCAGCACGCTGCCTTCGGTGGACAGAAAATAGGCTGCCGATGCGCCGGCCATGCCGGCCCCGACGATGAGGAAATCAAACGATCGACCTTGGGAGATGATATCAGTCGCCATGGGGTTGGTGATCTCCATTGCTTCCCGACCGTTTGTCAGGCCGCCGGATCCACCATAAATTTTTGCATGGATATTGCAAGAATCGCGCTCGACGCCGACTATTGAGCGACGTGAACGCACCGGGAGGTTGCTCGCGGCACGCGACAAGTTCAGACAACAGGTCTCGTCGGGAGTGGTTTTGTTGCGCCGACGTCGATGGCGAATGCTCGATACCGGCGGGTCGGGCCCGGTTCTGCGAATACGGCCGGGTACCTTGGGTAACGCCGACATACTTCTTTCGGAAAATAGAGATGCTGGGCAAGCGCATCCGGATTATCGCGCTGGCCTTTCCGCCCGCCGTTCGGGATGATGTGCGGTCGCGGCACCCAGCGGCTGAACACCACCGCCTGCCATCGGGCGGCCACTTTCCCTATCTCACGCGAAGCGCGGCCTACAACAACATTCTGGTCACGCGGCTTCTGGTGAATAGGGGGAGCCTTTAAGTCAATTACCGAGCGCTTCGAACTTGGCCATCAGTTCGTCTTCGCTTTCAACAAAATCCGGATTCTGTTCGATGCAGTTGACCACCGGGCAGACCAGGCGGCATTGGGGCTCGTCCTCGTGGCCGACGCACTCGGTGCACTTGAAGGCATCGATGGTGTAGAACGGATCGCCGGCTGAAATGGCCTCGTTGGGGCAGACGGGCTCGCAGGCATCGCAGGCGGTGCAGGTTTCGTTGATCAACAGTGCCATGATCGGCTCCTTTCGTGCATGAATTCAGGATGCTTTGGGCAGCGCGCCCAGACCGGCCAGCTTCTGATGCCGGAAGGCGCCCCAAAGGGCGGCACCTATGGCGCCGGCATGAATGGAATCCGGGTGGCTTTGCAGATCCAGGTCCATCTTTTGCGCCGCCATGCGTTCCGCCATGGTCGCGACCAGGCCGCTGTCATTGGCCAGACCACCGGTAACCAGCACCACGCCCTCGGCAACGCGGGTCGATTTCAGCAGCTTGACCAGCCTGTCTGCCATGGAGGTGTGAATGCCTTTCAGGATATTCTGGGTCGAAATGCCCCGGCTGACCATGTTGATCACATCCGTTTCCGCCAGCACGGCGCAGATGGAACTGACCGCCTCCGGGTCGTCGGCCTGTTGCGACAATTCACCGACTTCGTCCAGGGCAACGCCCAGATAGCGGGCGATGTTCTCCAGGAATTGCCCCGAGCCCGAGGCGCACTGGCTGGTCATCTTGTAGGTCAGGACCTTGCCCCGCTCGTCCACCCGGATGGCCCGGCCATGCAGGGCGCCCACATCCATGGCGGCCCGTGTTTCGGGCTGGAGATATATGGCGCCACGGGCATGGGTGGTCATGGAATAGAAATGTCCGGTGCGAAATTCAATATTCTCGCCTTCGCCGGTGGTTGACACATAGTCGATGTCATCCGCCGTCAGGCCTGCCTCGGCCAGCAGCTCATCAAAACACTGACGCGCCAGTTCCATCGGGTCGCGGCGGCGAATGCGTTCCACCCGTTTGCCCAGCCATTCTGGATTTTCGCCGCCCTGGCTTTGAAACAGCACGGCCTTGATGGCGCCGCTGCCTACGTCGATACCTGCCGTGATGTGCATCTCAATGCTCCCCTGCTGGCGCTGCGTCCGCCTCTATGGCCCGGCGCGCGAACGTGGCCGCACCCAGGGCGCCGGTATATATGGAGTCCGGATCGATGTTGATGGTCAGGTCGCCATAATTCTCTTTGATCAATTGTTTCAGGGCCTTCACCGCCGCTCCGTTGTTGGCGACACCGCCCGTGAAGGTGAATTGATCGCGAATCCCGCCCGAGCGGGACAGGATCGACATGGCGCGCAGAATGATGGCCCGGTGCAGACCGGCCAGAATATCCTCCCGCGCCTCGCCCAATGACAGCCGGTCGCGCAATTCGGCGCCGGCGAACACGGTGCAGGTGGAATTGATACGGACGTTACGGGTCGACTTCAGGGCCAGGGGCCCCAATTCGTGCAGGCCCAGATTCATCTCGTCGGCGATGTAGCCGAGATAGCGGCCGCAACCGGCGGCGCAGCGGTCGTTCATTTGAAAATTCTCGACGATGCCCGCGGGATCGACCTGGATCGCCTTGGTATCCTGACCGCCGATGTCCAGCACCGTCGCGGTGTCGGGATACATCACATGGGCGCCCAGGCCATGGCAGAGAATTTCCGACCGAATATGTTCCTTGGAAAACGGCAACCGGGCCCGGCCATAGCCGGTGCCGATGACGTATGTTTCCTCCAAGGCCACGTCCAAGGCCGCCTTTACCGGCGCCCGCACCGCGTCGGACGCGGCGGACAGATCCGCGAAGGCGGCAAAGGTGCGGTCCAGGGCGCGCATCAACTTGTCCGACAGACCCTCTTCGGAGATGCGGTTTTCCACGTCGATAATGGAGCGGTCATAGACATTCAATACGTAGTCGAAGGACAGTTTGCATTCCCCGGCGACTTCCTCGCCCACCGCCAGGTAGCGCGAACCGGCGATATCCCGGAAAAAATCCGACTTGCGGTTGGCGCCGGCCGCAAACTGTTTTGGCGCCTCACGGTTCAGGCGGCGAAAGATTTCGGCCAGGGCTTCGTGCAGCGCTTTTGTTTCGGCGCCAAAGCGATCGCTGGTGGCGTTGGCGGTGCAGGTCTGTTCCAGGTCTGCCAGTTGCTCCAAAAACTGTTCCAGCCGGAAATCCCGCACCAGTTGATCGAGAAAGCCATCCAGGCGGCCATCCAGGGCCGCTACGCGATCCAGGCTCTGGCGGAACAGATGGAAGCGGGCATTCAACAGCGCCTCCTGTTTGGCCACCTCGGCGGCAACGTCATAGTTGGAGCGGGAATTGGTGATGCCCCGGCCCAGGACCTGTAGCTCCCGATTCATCACCACGGCCTTGGTGGTGGTGGAGCCCAGGTCGATCCCGATAAAACATTCCATGGCTTGATCCTCCTAGGCGGCCTGGTGGGCGCCCTTTTGTTGCAGCATCTGGAAATAGCTTTCCAACCGGTTCTTGACGTTGGCGGCAGAGAAATAGCGTGGGTCAACCAGGTCGGTTTCAATGAAGGCGCCGGGCTTGCCGGTACGTTTTTCAATCTCGCGCAGCATCAACAACTGACCGGCGGAAAAGCTGTTGCAACTTTTTACGGAATTAATGACCAGACCGTCCGCCTGATAATCGTCCATGTAATTGCATAGCATCTTGATTCGCGCCGGCAGGCTTAGATTGGTGTAACAACCCAAACAATAGTCAGCCAGGGATTCGAGGGGGTGGTCCGGGTCGTGGCGGAAGCCGAAGTCATAGACGCCCCCGACTTTGGTGTAGGAGGAGGCAACAACCACCGCGCCTTCGTCGTAGAACATCTTCCAGAATTCGCGGAAGTTGGTGTAATTTGGCGTGCCTTCGACCACCAGGCGGAAACGTTCCTTGCCGAAATCGCCTTCCGGCGTGACCGGGCCCTGGCCATTTGCCAGGCGCTGCTGGATCTCGCCACGCAGGACGCGGTAATATTCCGTTGCCGCCTCGGTGCCGCGAAATGCGGTGAAGATCGGCCCGATGTAATAGACGCCGCCGAAAAAGGCGTCGATGGGCGAGGGCCTGTTTTTGGCTGATTGCAGGATCCAAACCAAATCGTCCTCAGCCTTCGCCGACTGCCGCATATATTGGCGCAGGCGGTCCATGTCGAATTTAACGCCGCTGACCCGCTCCAGCGTCGGGATGACGTCTTCCTTCAACTGCTTGACCACATAATCGCGCATGTTCTTGGTGATTTTACCATCAGCCTGATACGGCACATGCAACATGATGGTTTCGCAGTCGTATTTTTCCCGCACCAGCTCGAACCATTTCATGAAGGTGAAACAGCCGGTATAGGAGAGGAGGAGAACATCCGGGTCGGGCAGCTTGTCTCCCGTCGGGCCAATATTCCCCTGCAGCATCATGCCCAGATCCGATTTGACATAAGTGCAAACGTCTTCGGACTGGCCATTACGCTCCGCCTCCATGATCAGGCGGCCCGATTTCTTGCGCATGCCGTTCTGCAGGGCGTTGATCTCGGGGAAATTGCGGGTGAAGTCGAAGCACATCAGCAATTCGTTCAGGTTGCCGGGCACGAAGGTTGAACAGACCTTGCGGCCTTCTTCGTTGGCGGTGGACAGGGATTTGAAATTGGTGTCGATCATTTCCTTCTGCTTCAGCATGGAAGGTTCTTTGATCACGTCCAGGGGGGCGGTTTTGTTCATCATGCACTCCAAAGTTTGATGGAATCGGCGAAGGTGCCCGCCTGCTCGCGGATCGCCTGCAACTGTCCGGTGTTTTCGGCGTACTTGAAGGCCGTGAAGGGAATGTCGTTTTGGGTCAAGGCCTCCTGCAACATGGGGCGGTCCAACAGGGCCGGGTCGCAAAAGCTGGGCGCGGCGAAGATCACCCCTTCGGCCCCGCTGTTGCGCACCTGTGCGATCAGAAACTTGCCCTTGTCCGCCTTGTCGGGCTCGAACTTGGCCGAGGTCGCGGCGGAATGATGCAGGAACGCTTTCGACAAGTTTTCCATCGGATCCCCCGTTGTGGGCACCGCATCCAACAGCCATCGGGTGATCAGCAGAAAATC
This sequence comes from Pseudomonadota bacterium, assembly GCA_027623205.1. Classification (GTDB taxonomy): domain Bacteria; phylum Pseudomonadota; class Alphaproteobacteria. The sequence goes on from JAQBYC010000058.1 coordinate 19,903, forward strand.
GTCGTCCACCACATAGCAACCGGCCATTTCCAGGGACTTGATCAGGCCCAGGGGCGGTTGTTCGCAGAACACGCCGTTGACCACGACCCGGCAATTGTCCCGCCGGGGACGCTCCACCAGATTGGCGGCGGCGACATAGTCGCGCAGCAATTGGCTATGCTCTTCCACCGGCAAGACCATGCCGGCGCGCAACAGCAAATAGAGCTCGGAAGTCGGCGCTTGCCAGGGTTGATCGGCGCGGAATTGATAAAGCTCAGCGATTGCCTTGCGGTTATCGTTGTAGAGGGCGATGGACTGGTGCAGATCGTCGTCGCTAATCGGACGTCCGGCCAGTTCACCCAGATCGTCGCGCAAGGATTGCAGTTCATGGATATAAAAGGTGCCGGCAATATCATCGCGGTAGGTCTGCGGTACGTCGAAGTAACGCACGTACTTGTCCTTGAACAACAGTTGCCACATGCCGGACAGGTTCCGAATGACATCGCAGATACTGGGAAACAACATGCCGTCGAGGCTGTCCAGACGGCCCGTGAGGCCCAGTTCGATGGTGGAGCGGGGGATGCGGCAAATGTAGCTTTGATAGTAGGCATCGCCGTGGATCACTTCCAGTTGATCGCCACCGCCGAATATACCCACCGGCAGCATGCCGGCGGCATGGATGATCTCGCGCGGCACATAGATCGGCATATAACCGATTGCCTTGCGGCCCGGTTCAGCGGCCTTCCATTCCTTGACGGCGTTGAAATCCAGGTCGTCGAATAGAGCCTGGCAGCGGTCGACAATTTGTTGCACGGTCATCTTGGTATTTCTCCCAAATGGTAGCCATGACCTCGTCGTGTTCCCCTGGCTTTGTCTTTCCCCTGATCACGTTCGCTTCGTAATCAGTTTGGATTTGCCCGCCGCCGCTGCCAAAAAAATCCCCGAAGGCATTGACGTAATCCGCTTATACAGGTTAATGTAGTATTTAAGTACCACAATACGGATTTAGTCGTCAAGTGGCAAAACGTACGAAAGGACAATCGATGACCCAGGTAGAGACGCAAAGGCGGGTGTGGGCGCCCGATGCAACGGTGACCCTGGCGGAAAGACCCGCCATCGCCATCGCCATGTTGGGCAGCGGCGGTTCTGGCGTAATGACGGCAGCGGAAATTCTGCTGCGGGCGGCGGCGCGGGCAGGTTATTTTGGCTTAATGACGAAATCCTTTGGTCCGCAAATTCGCGGGGGCGAGGCCGCCGCATTTGTCACGCTATCGACCCAGCCGGTGGAAACCCAGGCCGATCAGGTCGATTTGCTGTTCGCCATCGATTGGAAGAACGCCGAACGGTTTGCCGGCGAGTTGCAATTGGACACGGACACATTGGTCATTTCCGGCGAAGCGGACGCCGAACTGCCCGACGTTGCGACCGGACCACGGCCACGCCTGGGCGAGGTCGACCTGAAGACCCTGACCCGGTCCCACAGAGGCACCCGGCCAAACATGGTTGCTCTCGGCACAGTGGCCGGCGCCATTGGTTTGCCCCAGGATGCAATAGCTGAACTGGTTCAGGAACGCTTGAGAAAAAAAGGCGAGGCGGCCATGGCCCAGGGCCTGACCGCCGTCGATCTGGGTTATGACGCGGCGGCAAATTTTGCCGTGGCGAAACTGGCCCCGCCCCTGGGGGACACCGCGCGCTGGATCATTTCCGGCAATCAGGCGGCAGGTTACGGCGCCCTGCGAGGGGGAGTCCGCTTTGCCGCCGCCTATCCCATTACCCCGGCGACGGAAATCCTGGAATGGCTGGCCCCGCGTCTGCAAAAGATCGGCGGCTTGCTGGTGCAGGCGGAGGACGAGTTGGCCTCGATCAACATGATCATCGGTGGTTCATTCGGCGGCGCGACGGTATTGACCGCGACTTCAGGTCCTGGTCTGGCGTTGATGAGCGAATCTATTGGCCTCGCCGTGGCGGCCGAAATACCACTGCTGGTAATCGATGTGATGCGCGGCGGGCCGTCCACGGGCATTCCGACAAAATCGGAACAATCGGATTTGAATATCGCCGTTTATGGCCTGCATGGCGATGCGCCCCATGTGGTGACGGCACCAAATTCCATTGCCGACTGCCTGTTCACGGCACAATGGTCGGTGCATCTGGCCGAATCCATGCAGGTGCCGGCTATCATGTTGTCCGACCAGTCTTTCGGCCAGGCCCTGGGTATTGTGGAAAAGCCCGCGGAACTGGCCTTTGCCACCCGCCGGGCGGTAGCCGGGGCGCCGGCGCAGGATTATCGGCGCTATGCCCTAACTGCCTCGGGTATCTCGCCCATGGCCCTGCCGGGCACGCCCGGTGGGCAACACACCGCCGATGGCCTGGAACACAGTGAAAGCGGCACGCCCTCCTCCGCCGTTGCCGACCATAACCAGCAGCTGGAGAAACGCCTGCGAAAAGTTGCGGATTTCGATTATGGCGACCACTGGGCCCAGATTGAAGGCGATGGACCCGCCGCCATCGTCACCTGGGGCTCCGCCACCGGGCCGGTGCGTCAGGCCATGCACCGGGTCGATCCCGAAGGCAAGCGCCTGCGTCTGATTTCTTTGCGTTTGATCAGCCCCGCCCAGCCCGCGCGCCTGGCCCAGGCCCTGGCAGGTTGCAGCCAAATCCTGGTCGTCGAACAAAGCCAGATGGCGCAGTTCTTTGGCCATCTGAAAGCGCAATTCGAGCTGCCGCCAATGGCCGATCTGTACGCCCGGCCGGGGCCGCAACCATTTCGCGTGGCGGAGATCGCCGCCAAACTAGAGGGGTGGCTGTCATGACCGCCGAAACCGCCTGCCCGCGGACCGCGCGGGATTATAAATCCGAGTTGAAACCGGTCTGGTGCCCGGGCTGCGGCGACTTCTCCGTCCTGATGGCGATTACCATGGCCATGGCCGAAATTGGCCGCCCGCCCGAGGAGATCGCGGTCATATCCGGCATCGGCTGCTCCTCGCGGGTGCCGGCCTATACCAATTGTTATGGCTTTCACGGGGTCCATGGCCGGGCGTTGCCGCTGGCCACCGGCCTGAAGTTGAGCCGGCCCGATTTACTGGTGATTGCGGCAGGTGGCGATGGGGATGGCTATTCCATCGGCGGCAATCATTTCCTGCACGCCTGCCGCCGCAACGTGGATTTGACCTATATTGTCATGGACAATCAGGTTTATGGCATGACCAAGGGGCAACCCTCGCCCACTACGCCACCAGAGTGGGACAGCGCCCTGGTGCCCGGCGGCACCGGTTTGCGTCCATTCCATCCCCTGGTGATCGCCCTGGCGGCGGGGGCCAATTTTGCCGCCCGCGCGTTTTCCGGCGACCCCAATGGCACGGCGCAAATCATCGTCGACGGTATTCGACATCCGGGCTTTTCCTTTATTGAAATCCTCAGTCCCTGTGTCACCTTCCGCCCCGAGGAGAGGGAATGGGCGAAAGAGGTCCATCCTGCGGCGGTCGAGGAAACCGTCGACCGGGCCCAGGCCGCGCGGCGGGTCTTGACCGACGATGGCTTCAATACCGGTATTTTGTATCGCGGCGATCGCCCGCCCTACCAACCACCTTTCGGTGCAAGCAGGATAAAGGGCGGCGACGTATACGCGGCGCAAGAGGCTGATTTTGATGTGGAGTTCCAGCCATGAGCCGCCCCGGAGGCCCCGAAGCCGGCGGCCGGAAGTCCCTGGCCATCGCCTTCACGGATCGCGAGACTTTACTGGCGCACGCCTATGCCATCGAGCACGAAGCGGCCGAACGCTACCAGGATCTGGCCGAGCAAATGTATGGCTGCGGCAACGAAGAGGTCGGCGGTCTGTTTGCCAAACTGGCGGAGATCGAAGCCAAGCACGCTGCTGAACTGAGCCTCGAACGTGGCGCCGCCAATTCGCCCATGGCGCTGGCGGACTATTTGTGGGACGGTCTGCAGTCGCCCGAGGTGATCCCGTTCGAGGAGATGCATTACCTGATGCGGCCTCATCAGGCCCTTGTCCTCGCGCTGGCGGCGGAACGCCGCGCCTTGTCGTTTTATGAAGCGGTGGCGAGCCAATCACCCCAAGAGGACATGCGCATATTGGCCGCTGAATTTGCCGTCGAGGAGGCCGAACATGTCCAGCTGGTTTTGGATTGGCTGCAGCGGTATCCCGAACCCGACCAGGATTGGGATGACGATATGGACCCGCCCATGTCTTTGTAGAACCGCTTTACGGGAGGGCGCGTGATGAAGTGCGCGCGGGGAGCTTGATGAATAATTCTGCTGTTGCCATTCGCGCCGCCGAGGCTGGGGATATCGGCAAGGTTATCCGGCTGGACGAACTCCATACCGGCCTGGCCAAACCCGACTATTGGCGGGAAATGTTCGCGGCCTATGTCACGGCGTACCATTTCGGGCGATATTTTCTGATCGCAGAGGATCCCGGTGGGATGGTCGGGTTTATCGTCGGCGAGATACGCACCTGGGAGTTCGGATCGCCGCCCTGCGGCTGGGTTTTTGCCGTCAACGTATCTCCCGATAGCCGCGAAGGCGGCATCGGCAGTCGTTTGCTGGACGCCATTTGCGGACGTTTCCGTGATTGCGGTGTTGGGACGGTACGCACCATGATCTCGCGCAACGATCCCCTCAATCTGGCATTTTTCCGCAGCCAAGGCATGACGGCGGGACCCTATATCGAGTTGGAAATGAACCTTGATCCAGGCCCAACAGACGACCCGAACGAAGCCAAGGCCTGAAATTCATGCGCCTGCAAAAATCAACTCTCTTTGCCCTTTACGCGGCCTTGGAATTGGCGGCCGAGCCGGGCCGGCAGATGTCCACCGCCGACATCGCCGACCGATACGGCATCTCGATCCATCACCTGGCCAAGGTCATGCGGCAACTGGTGCGGGCTGGCCTGATCCAATCCGTGCGTGGGGTCGGCGGCGGCTATCGCTTCAGCGGCAACGTCAAACGGGTCACCTTGTGGGATATCATTGAATTGTTCGAACCTGCAGCCCGATCGGCAAACCAGGATGATGAACCGGGCCACGCCACGCCGGTTAGCCGGGCGCTGGATAACGTGCGCGCCGAGATCGATGATCTAACGCGCGCCACCATGCAATCCATCACGCTGAAATCCCTGCTGAAATTCGCCCCTGCAGAGCGCCAGAAGCGGCTGCCTTAGGCCCTGGCCGGAAGTGGCGCGCTTTCGGGTGCCTCGGTCTTCGAGGCCCGGGGTACGGGTGGGTAAGCCAATCTCCGCGTGATCTAACCCTGCATGGTCTTACCGCCCTGAACGACCACTTCCAGCAACGTCGGTCCGTCGCGGCCATTGGCGGCCTGGAAGGCTGTTTCGAAATCGCCGCCGGCGTCGATACGCTCCGCCTGCATGCCAAGGGAACGGGCCAGATCAGCGAATGCAATGGCCGGATCCTTGAAATCCATGGCGATGAACTGATCATTGCCGTGGAAGGCCAGCAATCGTTCCTTGATGATACGATAACCGCCATTATTGGCGATGACAAAGGTGATCGGCAGTTTTAAATGGGCTGCCGTCCAGAGGGCTTGAATAGAGTACATGGCGCTGCCGTCGCCAAGAACGGCAACCACGCGGCGGTCCGGGTTGGCAATCTGGATACCAAGGGCCGCCGCGATGCCCCAGCCGATACCCCCGCTGGCGTTGCCAAAGTAGCCATAACGGTCGCGGACCGGCAGAAAGTTGAGCAGGCTGCGGCTGCTGATGATGCCTTCATCGACGACGATGGCGTCAGCGGGCAGCAGATCCACCAGACGCATCATCAGCCAATCCGGCTCGATCGGACTGGCTGCGGCCAACTCGGTGAATTTGGCCCGCGAGGCCTCCCGCTGTATGGACCAGTTCCCCGCCGCCACCGTCGCCAGGGATGTCTTGGCCCGGTCCTTCAAATCCTGGCCGCCGCGCGCCGACAGGACCGGCAGCAATGCTGCGACGGTTTCCTTGACATCGCCACGCAGCGCCAACTCCACCGCATGATTCTTGCCCATCTCCCAATCGCGCTGGCCAATCTGGATCACCGCCAGATCGGCGGGCAGGGGATCGACCTCGCTATATACCGACATGCGCAACAGATCGGCACCCAGGCATAGAAGCAGATCATACGACGACAATACGTCGCGGACATAACTCTGGTTCCGGTTCAGGCTACCCATGAAGGCAGGATGCTCGAAAGGGAAATGGGCACCATCATTGACCGTCTGCTGATAGACCGGCGCGCCCAGCATTTCGGCCAGTTGCGCGGCTTCCACGAAAGCATCGGAGGCGACGATCTCGTGCCCGGCGACTATGACCGGATGCCGCGCCTGCAAAAGCCGCGCTGCCAGGCTTTCCAGACTGGCATCCGAGGGACGCGCCGCCGCATCTACACGGGTGCTTTCGCCCAAATCGATAGCCGCCTCCATATTCAGAATATCGCCGGGCAGGGAAATGAATACCGGACCGGTGGGCGGGGTCAGCGCAATCTTTGCCGCGCGCCGCATGATCCGTGGCAGGTCTTCAATGCGATTGACCTCGACTGCCCATTTCACCAGCGGCGCGGCAATGGGCACCAGGGGGGCATACAACAGCGGCTCGGTCAGGCCATGACCCTGCTCCTGCTGGCCGGCGGTGATGATCAGCGGCGAGCCGGAAAAATTGGCGGTATACAGCGCACCCATGGCATTGCCCAGGCCGGGGGCCACATGCACATTTACGGCCGCTATCTTCCCCGAGGCCCGGGCGTAGCCATCGGCCATGGCGACAACGATGGATTCCTGCAAGCCGAGTACATAGCTGATGTCCGATTGTTCGGTCATGGCATGCATGATTGGAAGTTCCGTGGTTCCCGGATTGCCAAACAAACGAGTGACGCCTTCGTCCTTCAACAGAGCCAAAAAGGCGCTGCGGCCGGTGATGGAATTGCGTTTAATTCCGTTGTTCATGATAAAAGCCTGTCCCACCTCGAATTGAATGGCGTTGGGTCTTATGCCCACTATGGTCTGTTGGCGGAAGCAACCTTGCAGGCCGCCAACTCCTCCAAAACGGTGACCACGGCGCTGTGGTCCGCCTTGGCTTTCCCGCGGGCGTTCAAGGCGTTGTAGAGACTTTCCGCCGTAGCCGCCAGGGGCAGAACGACACCTAGATCCCGTGCGGCCGACAGCGCCACGTTCAGATCCTTTTGCTGCAGTTCGGCGCGAAAGCCCGGCTCGAAATTACCCGCGAGCATGCGGGCGCCGTGATTTTCCAGGATCATCGAGGATGCCGCGCCGCCCATCAGCGCCTGACGCACACGGGCCGGGTCGGCACCGGCCTTGGCGGCCAGGACCAGGGCCTCCGCCACTGCCTGTACCGTGACACCGACGATGATTTGATTGGCGGCCTTACAAACCTGGCCATCGCCATTGCGGGTGCCGATCAAAGTTACCGTACCGCCCATCAGCGCGAACAACGGCTGGGCGCGCGCAAAGGCTTCCTGGGGCCCGCCGACCATGATTGTCAGCGTTGCGTTTTGTGCGCCGACGCTGCCGCCTGAAACCGGAGCATCAAGATAGAGGCAGCCGAGATCATTGATGCGGGCGGCGAAATCGGTTGTTGCCGTGGGGGAGATGGAGCTCATATCGATTACCAGCTGGCCGGAATGCAATCCCTCGGCGACACCGCGGGGACCAAACAGGGCCGCATCCACGTCCGGGGTATCGGGCACCATGAGGATTACGACCTCTACTTGTTCCGCCACCGCCCGGCTGCTGTCGCAGGCGATGGCACCGCCCTGCAGCAAAGCTGCCGGCAAGGATGGCGCCAAATCATGGAGATAGAGTTCGTGGCCTGCTTTTTGCAGGTGTCCCGCCATGGGCGCACCCATGATACCCAATCCGATAAAGCCCACCTTCATGCCGCTCTCCTTTACCGCCAAGCTGCTTGGCCGACAATTTCGGTTCGACCGCGCCGTTAGGTCATACATGACGAAAATATGCTGCGCGGGAAAAAAAGGGGATCGCCGCTATTCTGGCGATCCCCTTTGCGTTTTTTGTTTTTTTGCCTCGACCTGTCAGACTCGCGTCTGTAGGGCCAGCACTTTATGTTCCATAACCAACTCAGGTCAAGTGGGAAATTTGATCGGTGTCAGTAGCGAATGATATGTCCGGATTTTGTAGCAGACGATATGTCCGGTCTTTGGAAGCGTTCC
>JAQBYC010000209.1 GCA_027623205.1 Pseudomonadota bacterium
GGGGCTTTCGGATGGCGTCGCGCACGCCTGACGATACCCCGTATCGCTGCGTCGCACGCTCCTACCCGAGAGCCCCCGTAAGGCGTCTCTATGGGTCCCTATCAACGCGGGTCGGTATAATTGTCCGTTCCCGGGCATGCCCCTTGGCGCGGAGCGGCCGGGACTGCTAACTTCACCGTTCAGAAAATTTACCTGGGAGAGATGGGATGAATGACTTGGCGGAAATTGATCGGCACGGCTATTCGGTCGAGGAATTCGAGGCGCAGTACAACCCGCGCCAGGCAGTGCCCGATCATCAGGTTAAAATCGATGCCCGGGTCACCGCCTCGGCCGAGGCGCGCTGCCGGATCGAAGGCATTTATGATCTGCGCTATGGCCCGGGCCCCTTGGAGGTGTTGGATATATTCCCAGCAGAGGCGGAGGCGTCCCCGGTACAATTCTATATTCACGGAGGTTATTGGCGAGCCCAGGATAAATCCGACGTCAGTTTTTTTGCCGAACCCTTCGCTGCGGCCGGGGCCACGGTGGTCGTAGTGAATTATGATCTGTGCCCCAACGTCACCCTGCCGGAAATCATGGCCGAGATCGTCCGCGCCCTCACCTGGACCCATGGCAATGTTGCCGAATGGGGTGGCGATCCCAGCCGGATCTTCATCTCGGGCAACTCCGCCGGCGCCCATCTGGGCGCCATGATGCTGGCCCACGACTGGCAAGCCGAAGGGCTGCCGGCCGATCTGATCAAGGGTGCGGCCTTGTTGACCGGCGTCTATGATCCCGCGCCGGTGCTGGGCATCAGCGTCAACGCGGAAATTCGCCTGACCCCGGATATGCTGGCGACGGTATCGCCCATGGCGAACCTGCCGCGCCGGAATTTGCCGTTGCTGCTGCCGGTTGGCGGCGGCGAGACCGCGGAATGGATCAAACAGACCCGCGCTTACGCGGATCTATGCCAGGCCAACGGAATTGGCGCGGAATACCTGGAAGTACCCGGCGCCGATCACTTCGATATGACGGCCGCAATGGGCGACCCGGACGGACCCGTACTGCCTGCCATCCTGGCGCAAATGGGTCTATGAGCGCCGTGCGCTGACAAACAAATAGTCACCCAAATCAGATCTATACGTTTGCCGCACCTGGGCAAAACGGCCAGTGGTGATATCCGTGTCCAACCGCGCCAACCCCTGCCGGGTTTCCGCCTCATCACCATGCCTGGCGAAGGTGGAGATGCCGGCACGGGCTCTATCATTCAGGTAAAAGCCGGGGTTATGTTTACCGCTGTAGAGAAAATGATCCTGCAGATCCGCCGAAACGAAATAGTTTGCAAACGACAGATCGGCAAAACCGGCATCGCGCAAACTGCGCTCGATCAATGCCCGGGTTGGCATATCCGCCATTGAGCGGGTCATGGCCACGGGGAAATAGGTGTTCAACCAATAGTGCCGCATCTGACCGGCCTCACCGGTGAACAAGACCAATGGCGCGCCGGGACATAAGATCCGGCGGCATTCCTTAAATGTCACCGACAGATCGTGGAAATGGTGGATAGCCAGGATACAGACAACACCTTGAAAAACACGATCCGCGAACGGCTGCCGCTCTCCATCACCCAGAACCCACCCCGCCGCCCTGGATTTTTGCCGTGCCGCCGTCAGCATTCGGCGCGAAATATCCAGACCCGTTAGTGTATAACCCTTCCGCGCCAACGCGATGGTGTAATTGCCGCTGCCACAAGCCAGATCCAGATAGGAGCCAACCTTGGGCCTGCCCAGCGTCCGAGCGAGAGTTTCTGTGATACCCGGATCGGCGCTGCGGTAGCGGTCATAGCCGGCGCCGATGGTGTTGTAGATCGCGGTCATGCATCATACCATGTTGCCCTGATAGAAGGCTTGCCACGAAACAATGAGATTAGCCAGTGGCAAGGCAGGATATTCCATCGCGGGCGCGACACTTCGAGACCGGAGACCAGGAACTGTGATCCCGAATTCCCGCACTTCGATTGCGGTAAATCACAGTTTGGTCGGATCTTCCATTCGGGTCACGGCATGGATGCGATGCAAGGTGATGCCGCCTGCTTGCAGTGCTTGATAGGTGCGCGCCCAGTATTCTACTTCCCACATTACCCATTCCAGCAATTCACGCGGCAACGCGCCTTTCTGGAGGGTCTCGCTGAAGCTTCGGACATCGTTCAGCAGCATGGCCATGTATGCCTTGGTCTCGTCCTTGGCGATACGAACATCAAAACCCACCTTCTGCAATCCATCGCGAAGTTCATCCAGTGCGTATAATTGCGGCGTGGTGCGATGCAATGAATTCCATTCTGCCCGTTCGTTCTTGCCTTTGCTTGGAACGGTGAGGAAATCGGTAATCAGTAAATGACTGCTGGGTTTCAGCAGGTTACTCAGGGTCTTGAACAACCTGTCCCGGTCTGTGATCTGATGCAGAGTTTCCCGCATGATGATGGCGTCGCGCTTGTGGCTCGTGATTTCAGGGTCGTTCAATTCCAGTTGCCGGATTACTGCTTTTTTGGCAAGGCCCTCTATCGCCGAAAGGCGCGCGGCCTCTTGAACCAGCGCTGCATTCTGTTCGATGCCATCGACCCAGGCGCCGGTTTCCTTGGCAATCAGGCGTGCCGTCGTGCCCAGACGTGCGCCGATATCCAGCACGGTCATCTTCTCGTTCAGACCTATGGGATTGATCAGGTTCCGGGTGCGTTCCCGGCCCGAGGGACTATCAACGCCGTCGCCGTAGATACTTTGAATGCTGGCGATGCGTTGAGGCGTCCATTCCGCGACGCCGCTGGGAGAGGGAAAGTCCTCAGCCGCCTCCACCTGTTGAGGTTTTGCACTCTCATTGGTTTTATCCCTCCCCGCTGCTCCTTCTTCACCATTCCACCAGGCTTTCACGCGGTCGCCGATGTTGCTGCTGATTGGGTTTTTCCGAATTTCAGCCATGGGGGCGCATTCAACCGTGAGAGCCGCCGGACGCCGGAACGACGGACATAGCCGAGGTCCCTCTGCTCCAACCGGCGATCAAAACGCCGATGCTGGGATTGGTAAATCGAACACCGACGCCATTCACCGATAGATGAATGACCCGGGCTTGCACGCGGCCACTTATACTCGGCAGCTCCAGCTCTAAATCCGCGCCGATCCGCATGCCACAATCAGGCTCCAGCATGGCGCCAGAGATCGATACATCGCGCAGACGTCCATCAAAGGTCCGATTTTCAAAGAAAATCGTAACCTTGGCATCGACCGCCGCGCGCGCAAAATCCCGCCGCCCTTCCAAAGGGGAGTCGCTTCGACCGGTCGCAAGGCTTTTAAGGCCAAGCAATATCCGCCGCAGTGGCGCAACCATCATCGTCGTCCCAACATAGAACCAGCCCCAATCGGCCATGATCAAGATAGTTGGAATGCTATGTTTTTTAGTTTAGCAAATGGTTAAAAAATGGGTTCATTGGCGGGTAGTTCTAGCGGCCCAGAAATTTGGCCTTACGCCGCTCCAATAACGCGCGGACACCTTCCGCATAATCTTCGCTATCGATGAGCAGAGCTTGAACGTAGACATTGTGCTCCCATTCGGCCGCCAGGGTCGATTCCATCCCGCGCCGGATACCTTCCTTCATGGCCCGCAGCGCCAGCGGCGGACCATCGGCCAAACGCCTGGCCAATTCGGTTGCCGCTTCATCCAGTTCCTCTGGCGAAACCGTTTCGTTGACAAGGCCCATTGCCGCGGCCTCGTCGCCATTGACCCGCCGGCCCAGCATTAGAATTTCATTGGCGCGGGCCGGGCCGACTAACCGTGGCAACAGGTACATGCCACCCAGCGGAGAGATCAGACCAAGGTGGATCCAGGATTGATGGAACAGGGCTTTGCTGGAGGCAACGCGGAAATCACAGGCCAGCGCAATCTCAAATCCCGCGCCGGCGGCCGGGCCATTGACCGCCGCCACGGTGGGTTTTGAGAATAGTTTCAGGTCACGCACCCCTTTGCCGAAATAGGCATACACCGTATCCTTTATTTCAAACGGCCGGTAATCGATCAATTTTTCCAGAAACCCCGCATCGCCGCCAGCAGAGAAACCGCGCCCGGCGCCCGTAATCAGTAGTACACGGACCCCATCATCAGCCTCCATAAGAACCAGAGCCGCAATGATTTCGCCCATCATTGCCGGCGTCAGGGCGTTCAGGACGCCGGGCCGGTTCAAGACCAGCCGCCCTATTCCATTGCCGACGGAAACCTGAATGCACTCATAAATCGGATAGGGGTTTGCATCCGGCATTGTTCTCTCCACTTACTGCTGCACATAAGGAGGCGTGCGCCAAACAGTGACTGCGGCGCGTCGGCCGCAATAAAGCATTCCATATTTTGTCTGGCCCATACTCTAAGTTCGCCTGCTTGGCTAAACTTGGTGCAACCGGGCTGGCAAACATACACAAATCATCTTATACCCCGCTCACCTAAGAACCCGAAAATCCTTGGGTGATATGATGCGGAAATTATCTGATACGTCGTCACATAA
>JAQBYC010000004.1 GCA_027623205.1 Pseudomonadota bacterium
CGTATCAGATAATTTCCGCATCATATCACCCAAGGATTTTCGGGTTCTTAGGTGAGCGGGGTATAGAATAAAAAAATACAAAAATTGTGTGGGCCGGATTCCATGGACCCATCTGGGAAAGAGCCGAAAAAATCGGCGCCACTGTTGAGCAAGGGCTGGCAAGACCGGCCCAGTGAAGGGACGTAGGAATGGTTGGTATCAAAGCGTACGGTGGCTATGTGCCTAGGCGCAGGCTGCCGCGGAGTGTCATTGTCGAAGCCAATGGCTGGTTCAATTCCGCGCTGAAGGCTTACAGCAAGGGCGAGCGGTCCATGTGCAATTGGGACGAGGACGCCCTGACCATGGCGGTCGAGGCTTCCCGCGATTGCCTGGACAAGACACGGCCCGACGATATCAAGGCGATTTATTTGGCCTCAACCACGTTGCCGTTTACGGATCGGCAGAATTCAGGCATTCTGGGTACGGCTCTGAACCTGGGCCAGAACATGATGACCCTGGACATCACGTCGTCCCAGCGGAGCGCGACCTCTGGTCTGATCAACGCCTTGAACGTGGCGAAGGGCATGGGCGGCAGTGCTCTTTTTGCCACCGGCGAACATCGGCGCAGTCAGACCGCCAACAATAATGAATTGATGTATGGCGACGGCGGCGCCGCTCTATTGCTGGGAAACGAGGACGTGGTGGCCGAATATATCGGCGCCGGCCAGATTGCCGTGGACTTCGTGGATCACTATCGCGGCCAGAATGCGGATTTCGACTATAACTGGGAAGAACGCTGGATTCGCGACGAAGGCCTTATGAAGATCGTGCCGGATGCGGTGCAAGCGGCCCTGGACAACACCGGCATTGCCGCGGACGAGGTCGATCATTTCGTGATGCCCGGCACCATTCGCAACATCGCGGCGATGGTAGGCAAGCGGTGCGGCATCAGAGAGGAAGCCGCCCGCGACAACCTGCATGGCGTGATGGGCGAGGCGGGTACAGCCCATAGTCTGGTTATGCTGGTGGACTGCCTGCAAGATGCCAAGCCGGGGCAGGTGATCATGGTGATCGGCTGGGGTCAGGGCTGCGACGTGCTGCTGTTCCGCACCACGGACAAACTTTCCACCATGGCCAACCGCCAGGGCATCAAGGGTCATCTGGCGCACCGCAAGGAAGAAACAAACTACAACAAATTCCTGGCCTTCAACGGCCTGGTGCTGCAGGACGGCGGCCTGCGTTCGGAAACGGACAAGCAGACCGCGCTGACCACCCTGTATCGAAACAAGGAAATGGTCATTGGCTTCGTTGGCGGCAAGTGCGGGCAATGCGGCACCGTGCAGTTTCCGAAATCGCGGATTTGCGTGAACCCGAATTGCGGCGCCATCAATACCCAGGAAGATCATAAAATGGCGGAAACCAACGCCACGATCCAGTCCTGGACCGCTGACAACCTGACTTACACGCCGGACCCGCCACACCATTTCGGTATGGTGAATTTTAGCGAGGGCGGCCGTATGATGGCCGACTTTACCGATGTCGACGAGGGCGGCGTAGCGGTCGGCGACGAGTTCCGCATGGTGTTCCGCATCAAGGCGGCGGACGAGAAACGTGGCTTCAACAAGTATTTTTGGAAAGCAGCGCCGAATATTCAGGCGTCATAAGGAGATTAGGAAAAATGGCCTCAGGTATTAAAGATAAAGTCGCTATTCTCGGGATGGGCTGCTCGAAATTCGGGGAGCGTTGGGATTGTGACGCCGAAGATCTGATTGTTGAAGCTTATCAGGAAGCCATCATCGACGCTGGCATCCAAACCAGCCAGATTGATGCCGCCTGGTTCGCCACCGCGATCGAGGAAGTGCATGTCGGCAAATCCGGCGTACCCCTTTCCGTTGCGTTGCGCCTGCCTAACATCCCCGTCACGCGGGTGGAAAACTTCTGCGCCTCGGGCACGGAAGCCTTTCGCGGCGCGGTTTACGCGGTTGCCTCCGGCGCGGCCGATATTGCCCTGGCCGTAGGAGTTGAAAAGCTGAAGGACACCGGCTATGGCGGCCTGCCCCAGCGCGGTGCCGGCCCGCTGAACGATATGATCCGGAACAACGGTTCGGCGCCGGGTGGTTTTGCCCAGTTGGCCACGGCCTATTCACAAAAGCACGGCGTCGATATGGACACCGTGAAAAGAGCCATTGGCAGCATTTCCGTGAAAAGCCACGCCAATGGCGTCAAGAACCCCAAGGCCCATCTGCAAAAGGCCGTCACCCTGGAGACGGTGCTGAATGCACCGATGATCGCCGCGCCGCTGGGGCTGTTCGATTGCTGCGGCGTCTCCGATGGTTCCGCCGCTGCCATCGTAACCACACCTGAAATAGCCAAGTCTCTCGGCAAACATGATCTGATCACCGTGAAGGCCCTGCAACTGGCTGTCTCGAACGGTCAGGAATCGGGTCATAATTCCTGGGATGGCAGTTACTTCCTGACCACCCGCAAGGCGGCGGAGCGGGCCTACAAGGAGGCCGGGATCGAGAAGCCGCGGGAACAGATCTCTATGTTCGAGTGCCATGACTGCTTCTCGATCACCGAGATGGTGACCATGGAAGATCTATATATTTCCAAAGAAGGCGAAGCCTGGCGCGACGTGCTGGATGGCTTCTACAATGCCGACGGCCAGGTGCCCTGCCAGATTGACGGCGGCTTGAAATGCTTTGGCCATCCGATCGGCGCCTCGGGTCTGCGCATGTTGTATGAAATGTACTTTCAGCTGTCGGGCCGCGCCGGCGAGCGTCAGTTGAAAAACCCGGTATTCGGCATGACCCACAATCTTGGTGGCCAACCCCACCAGAACGTTTCGTCCGTGGCCATTATCGGCCACCAGGGCGCCTGATCCGAAACCGCTAAACGGCAACAATGAGAAGGGGACGCTGCGGCGTCCCCTTATTTTTTCCATTGGCAGAAGCCTGCCGCTGTTGGCTTTTTTTTGGGCTCAGATCAGTCAGGTGCAGCCGGGATGGCGCGACGGTACAGGTGCCAAGACGCATGCCCTAATATTGGCAGGATCACGAAAAGCCCCACAAGACCGGATAGCAGCGAAAGGCCGATCAGGACGGCAATTATCACACACCAACCAAGCATCGCGGTTCGGTTCGTTAAAACGACTTTCACGCTGGTGACCATGGCGGTTACAAAATCGATATCGCGATCGAATAGCATCGGGAAGGAGGTCACCGAGATGGAGAAGACGGCAATCGCGAGAACCGCCCCCACGCCATGACCAATCATGAGGAACAGCAGGCCCATTGGCGTGGTGAATATCTCGCGCAGCAACTCTTGGGCGC
Organism: Pseudomonadota bacterium; assembly: GCA_027623205.1. Taxonomy (GTDB): domain Bacteria; phylum Pseudomonadota; class Alphaproteobacteria. The sequence goes on from JAQBYC010000004.1 coordinate 3,312, forward strand.
TGAACGATTTTAGGCCGACGAAGCCAAAAAAAAGCAGCGCCGCGATATCCATCCAGATGAACAGGGAAAATCCTGCAACCAAGGCCATCCAGCCCAGATCACGTCTGGCGGCTTCCCAAACCGAAGTAACGATATTGCCCCATGACAAGGCCTCGTTCCGTTCAAGACTGCGGCTAACGGCATAGAATCCGGTGGCGATGAATGGAGCAATCAATGCGAAGCCGGCGGCCAATGGATAAACCAGGTACGGCAGGTCGAAGTACACAAGCAGCAGGATGAGAACCCACCCACCCACGGAATAGATGCCGGCGATAGCGAGGCCATAAAGGAGCGAGGCCCGGAAATCCCGCACGCCGGCGGCCAAAATCTCCAATATGTCGCTCGGCGTCACCAACAAGACAGCCGGTACGCTACCCGGAGCCCCCGTCGAACCTTGAACCTTTTTCACGGTCTCGGTCATTCACTCCTCCTTGTCTTACACGAGTGACAGGAGCTTGAGTGTAAGGGTCTCGCCACCACAAGATCAATCCTCATCATTGATGGGTTGAGGTCCACTGGCCCAGCCTGCACCGTTGGCGATGTCGGCGTAGCATTGGGGGGCATTCCTAGGCGGCTGTTGTTGGGCAATTGCCTGGCAAAAATGCGATTTGATAATCGTCAAGGAAGGCAAGGCGCCGCCCTGCCATTCTGCAGCCTATACAGTTGCCCTCAGGGTCGCGTTGCGCATCATGGGCGTGTGGCGCTGCGGAACGGAGAATGCCAATGCAGAAGGCCGCCCTCTACACATCGGGCATCATCTTCGCCGTCGGCGCCGTCGGCCATGTGATACGCCTGGCCAAAAGCATAGAGATCGTAATCGGCGGGGTCACTTTGCCCGTTTGGGTATCGTTTCCCGGCGTGTTCGTCGCCACGCTGCTTGCCGTCTGGATGGTTGTCGCGGCGCGGCGTTCGTAGCCACGACCCAGAATACCGAAAATCCCTTGTTTGGATGGTCTCGGGTTTCGGTGAAGACGGCGTTGGTTGCGGCGGCGACCGGGCAAACCGGTGATACAGATCAAGCCGTTTAGGGCAATCTGGGTGTCGCGTATATTTTTTGCATCACCAGAAGGAGGGAACCCCGCATGGTTAGAAAACTCATCCCCGATATCGTGTCCGAACAGGACATTTTCGAGCTACCCTGCGATGCCACGGTTCGAGACGCCACACAAGGTATGGCGGAACGAAATGTCAATTCTGTGTTGATCACGAAAGATAGCCGTTTGATAGGCATTTTTACGGGCACTGATTTGGTCAAAAAGGTGGTGGCGGCGGGCCTCAATCCGGATCTGACGGTGTTGAGCGACGTGATGACCCGTGATCCGGAGACCGCCAGCCCCGGCTTCGATGCGATTGAAGCCCTACACCGCATGCAGGACGGCCAGTTTCGTCACCTACCGGTCGTTGAGGATGGCAGGCTGGTTGGTATCCTGTCCCGTCGAGATTTCCTGGGTTACGAAGTCAAAGAGCTCGAACATCAAGAACATCTCTGGGAAACGCTCTAGGTTCGGTGTTGGTGTATCCAGACCGCTGTCAATTCCCGGCCGGATCGAACGCCAAGGCGCCTGAACCGAAGGCGCTAACCCGCGACAATGAGAAGGAGACGCCACGGCGCCCCCTTTTCATAGGCCCCCGCCCCAAGAGCCTGTGAGGGTGCCCTACCGCCCACCGTGGGCATTACAACTTCGGCTGCTGGGAGCCGCTGAATAGGGTGTGCTGACGGGCGGCCTTGCCGACGGCTTCCACCAGCTTGTCCTTCTCCACCGGCTTGACCAGATAATCGACCACGCCGCCCTTCATGAAATCGACCGCCAGCTGTACGTCCGGATAGCCAGTCAGTACGATGATTGGGATGCCGGCATAATTCTCGTGAAAGTAGGCAACGGCCTCGATGCCATTGAGTTTGGGCATGCGGACATCGCAGATGATTACGACGACCTCCAGGATATTCTCGTTGTCGAGCACATGGATACCCTTTTCCCCGTCTTCGGCCTCGAGAACATCGTAAATGGTCCCCTCGAGCTGCAGGCGTATGGTTTTGCGGATAGCCGCCTCGTCATCGATAATCAGGACTTTGTGCTTCATGTCAGGGTTCCTCCCCATTCGGCTCTCGGATCGGAAATGTGATGGCACACACCGTTCCTTTGCCTACTTCGCTCTCGAATTCAATGGTGCCGTCATACTTGTTGACGATCTGCTGGACCACGAAAAGCCCAATACCCTCGCCCTCGTCCGGCCCCTTGGTGGTGAAGAATGGATCGTAGATCCTGGTCAGGTCGCCCGGCGCTATGCCAGAGCCAGTGTCGCGAATTCGCACCAACACCCGGTTTGCCTCGCGAACGCTTTCGATCTCCAACGTTCCCTCGCGGCCCATCGCCTGCAGGCCGTTGCGGATGACGTTGAAGAAGACTTGCTGGATATCCTCGGACTTGGCAAATATTGCTGGCACGGCGTCTAGCCGCTGGTCGATCTCGATGGCATCCGAGAGGAGCGTTAGCCGCGCCATCAAGACGGCGTCGGAAATCGCCGTGTTGACATAGACAGGTTCCAGACCGTGCTTGTCCGCCGGTCGAATATAACCAGTCAGGTTCTTGATAATACCCGCGACGTGCTTGCAATAGCCAATGATATCCTGAGCGTGCTCCTGGCCACGCGCCAAATCGTTGCCGTCGCGAATGGCCTCGGCCGCGCCCAAGATAGCGTAGAGAGGGTTGTTGATTTCGTGCCCAATACCGCTGGCCAGCGTGCCCAATGCGGCCATCTTCTCGGTCTGTATGAGGGCCTACTCTGCCTGCTCCTTGGCGGCAATCAATTCGGCCTCGGCCTGTTTCCGTGCTGTCACATCATGCAGCATCACCGTCAGGATGGTCTCACCGTCCATCTCCAGCTTGGACACCGACGCCTCGGCGGGAAATTCCGAGCCGTCCGCGCGCACGCCGACAATCACGCTGCGCTCGGTCATTAACCGGCTTTGCTCGGGCGAGGCGCGGAAGTGCTTCATGTGACCGGCGTGCGCCGCCCGGAAGCGGGCGGGGATCAGCTCTTCCAGCGGCCGGCCGATGATGTCCGGGGCCCGGTGGCCGAACAGTTTCTCGGCTCCCGCATTGAAAACGCGGATCCTCGCGTCTTCGTCAACCGCGACAATGGCGTCTGGAGCGACGGAAAGCATTCCCGCCAGCCGAAGCTCGCGGTTAACGACGGGGTCGCCGTGGCGCCTCTTGCCCTCCGGCGCCGCTACCCGGGCCTCATCAGCGCGCCGCGGTTCCTCGATTGGCTGGTGACCGATGATCCCCTGGTCATTTGATTTCGGGTCGGTTCGGTCGGCCATTTTCTCGCCTTCCCCTGGATTTTCGAGTTCACTCAACCGACACAACCCGGACCAACGCCATATTCATCGTGATCGTAGCACACCGGCGCGCGCGCTGGTAACCATACGAGCCTTGAATAATCGGCTCGAAAGCGTTCCGGGTTATTCTGGCGCCAATTTGGAATCACACGGGTGACACTGTGGGGAAACTGCTATAATTGGCCTTTGGCATCATCCGCACATCGGCCCTTCGGGCTTAGAACTGCTTTCTGGACGACCTCTTCTGTACAATGAAATCACTGGCTCTGAGTATTAACCGCCGGGTCTTTTATGGCTGGGTCATTTTGGCCACGGCGGCCCTGGGTATCTTCGTTAGCGGCGCTGGACAATCCCATACTTTCAGCGTTTTCCTGGTTCACATCCAGGCCGATTTGGGCCTTTCCGCCACTTCGGTCTCGTCGGCCTACGCTTTCGCGACCCTGGTCGCGGCCTTTGGCCTGCCCTGGATGGGCCGCCTGGTGGACCGCCTGGGGCCGCGCCGCATGCTGTTGGTGGTCACCCTTTTGCTGGGCGTCGCCTGCCTGGCCTTCGGCGCCGCCGCCGGCTTTCTGTGGCTTGCGGTGGGCTTCGCCGCGCTGCGGTTCCTGGGCCAGGGCAGCTTGATGCTGAACTGTTCCAATCTGGTCTCCCATTGGTTCGACCGCCGCCGCGGCGTTGCCCTCAGCCTCATGGCCCTGGGGTTCTCCGCCTCCATGGCCGTCCATCCGCCGTTATCCCAATGGCTGATCGATACCGTCGGTTGGCGCCAGGCGTGGTTCTGGCTGGGCGCCAGCACCTGGCTGCTGTTGCTGCCGCCCGTGCTGTTCCTGGTTCACGACCGGCCGGAAAATCTGGGTTTGCAACCCGATGGCCATGGCAAAACCACAGCGCAGCATGGCGCCGCTACGGCGCAAGGATTGACCCTGCGCGAAGCGCTGGCGACCAGTACGTTCTGGATCCTCTGCGCCGGCCTGTTTGGTCTGTCCATGCTGGTGACGTCATTACATTTTTTCCAGGTCTCGATCCTGACCACACAGGGTTTGAGCGAACCCGCGGCAGCGCGCATTTTTCCCATTTCGGCGCTGGTCATGGTCATTGCCATTCCCCTCGTCGGGCGCAGCCTGGACCGATTTCCCACGCACCGCGTGTTTGCCTTCGGCCTGGTCGTCATGGTCGGTTCCCTGGTCAGCGCGGCGCTGGTCCATGATCTGACCACGGCGATGATTTATGCCTTTGCTTTCGGCCTGAACAACGGTTGTACCATGACCTTCTTCGGCTATCTGTGGCCGCGCTATTTCGGCCGCAAGCATCTGGGCGCCATTCAGGGCACCGGACAGATGATCGGCGTCATCGGCGCCTCTATCGGCCCCCTGCCCCTGGGCATCGCCTTTGATCTGACGGGCAGCTATCAAAGTACCTTGTTGCTGCTGGCGATCTATCCGGCGGCCTGTGCCGTCGCCGCGCTTTTTCTGCGCACCCCGGCGCAATTATCGGCGCCGCCACCAGGCAATGGATAGAAGAAAAGCAGCGGCGCCCCATAAGGTCCGGGGCGCCGCCGTTACTCAGAATAGTTTCCAATCCCTTGGTCAGGCCCGGTCAGACCGGTCAGGCCGCAGCCTTCACCGCGGCCGCGGCGCGGTCCAGGGCCTGGGCCAAATCGGCGATAATATCGTCGATATGCTCTATCCCCACCGACAGACGCACATAGCCTTCGCTGACCCCGCTGGCCAATTGCTCCTCCAGGCTCAATTGCGAATGGGTGGTCGTGGCGGGATGGATCGCCAGGCTGCGGGCATCGCCGATATTGGCGACGTGATAAAACAGCTCCAGCGCCTCAATGAAATGCCGCCCGGCCTCCAGACCACCCTTTAATTCCAGGCCGACCAGGCCGCCATAGCCGCCCTGCAAATAGGTATCGGCCCGAACCCGATCCACCCCGGCCTGCAGGCTGGGATGGATCACGCGCGCGACCTGATCGTGGCGGTTCAGATATTCGGTCACGGCATCGGCATTGCGGCAATGTTCGCGAATGCGCAGGGGCAGGGTTTCCAGGCCCTGGATGGTTTGAAAAGCATTGAAGGGGCTCAACGCGGGGCCAAGATCGCGCAACAGGGTGACCCGCGCCTTCAGAATGTAGGCGATGGGTCCGAGGGGCTTGACGGCCTGGGTCCAGACCGCGCCGTGATAGCTGGGATCGGGCTGGTTCAACAGCGGTTGGCGTTCCGGGTACGCCTCCCAATCGAAATTGCCGCCGTCAACGATCAGTCCGCCAATGGAGGTGCCGTGGCCGCCGATATACTTGGTGGTGGAATAGACGATCACCGCGGCGCCGTGATCGAACGGGCGGCACAGGATCGGCGCCGCCGTGTTATCCATGATCAGGGGGATACCGACTTCGCGGCCAATATCCGCGACCTCCCGGATCGGAAAGACCGTCAATTTGGGGTTTGGCAGGGTTTCGGCGTAATAGGCGCGGGTTTTCCCGTCCGTGGCCCGGCGAAAATTCTCCGGATCCGCCGGGTCGACAAACCGCACTTCAATGCCCTGCTGCTTCAGGGTATTGGCGAACAGGTTCCAGGTGCCGCCGTAAAGGTCGGTGGAACTGACCACGTTGTCGCCCACCTGCGCAACATTCTGGATAGCCAGGGCGGAGGCCGCCTGCCCCGACGCTACGGCCAACGCGGCCGCCCCCCCCTCCAGCGCTGCAATACGTTGTTCCAGCACATTATTGGTCGGATTCATGATGCGGGTATAGATATTGCCCAACTCCTTCAGGGCAAACAGATTGGCCGCGTGTTCGGGACTGTCGAATTGGTACGAGGTGGTTTGATAAATCGGCACGGCGACAGCGCCGGTGGTTGGATCCTGGCGGAAGCCCGCATGCAGGGCCAATGTTGCCGGGTTCTTGCTTTCAATTGTCATCGTCATCTCCATGACTGTGTGGCGCCAGCCCGGTCCCAAACAAAAAAACCGCCTCAGCATTCTCAAGCGCAAGCTTTTGCTGGGCGGTGGGTACCGACCGGTTTAGCTGCATTTTTTTAGCGCCCGCAAGCTGGCTCAAATCGGCGCAAGAGGTACTCTAGAGGAATTCTCAGGAGCAAGTCAATAATGGATTTAAACATGCCTATATCTTTATGTGATATTGGCGATCCCCGCATTGGATTGCCAACCGCATGGGGCTATGGTGTTGGCAGACCGTAGTTTGGGCCGAGGACAACATATAGTGACGGATTTTCCCTACACCAATGAACTGCGCGGCCTGTTTGCCGACCGCCTGCGGCGTTTTCAAAGACAGGCGCATGACGGCGCCGGCGACCGCTTGAAACGGGCGGCCGTAACCATCACCCTGATCGACGACGGCAACGGGCAAACCGCCTTTGTCCTGACACGCCGTACGCCGCGGTTGTCATCGCACGCCGGGCAAAAGGCCCTGCCGGGCGGGCGCCTGGATGGGGACGAGACAGCCGCACAGGCCGGACTGCGTGAATTATCGGAAGAGATCAACCTGCATCTGGAGCCGGATGCCGTATTGGGCCTGTTGGACGATTACCCCACCCGGTCAGGCTATGTCATCACGCCGGTGGTGATCTGGGCCGGCCACGATGCCACCATGTCCCCCAACCCCGATGAAGTGGCCAAGATCATGCCGATCCCGCTAGCTGATCTGATCCGCCCGGATTCACCGGAATTCATCACCATTCCCGAAAGCGATCGGCCGGTGCTGCGGGTACGGTTTGGCGACGATCATGTACACGCGCCAACGGCGGCGGTGGTATATCAATTCTGTGAAGTTGCCATGCGCGGCCGGGCGATCCGGGTCGACCATCTGGAACAGCCGGTCTTTGCCTGGCGTTAATCCCGCCCGAGGAAACCATCATGCCAAATATAATTCGGCCCAGACGCAGCGCCCTCTATATGCCCGGCTCCAACGACCGGGCACTGGAAAAAGCCCGCAGCCTGCCCGCCGACATTCTGATCCTGGATCTGGAGGACGCCGTCGCGCCTGCTGCCAAGGCCACCGCGCGGGAGCAGGTCATCGCCGCCCTGGCCAAAGGCGGCTATGAACCACGGGAAGTGGTCATCCGCATAAACGGCCCCGCCACCCCTTGGCATGCGGACGATCTGGCCGCTGCCGCGGCGTCCCCCGCAGCTGCCGTCCTGCTGCCCAAGGTCGAAGGCGCCGGCCAGGTCCGCGCGGCGGCGGCGGCCCTGCCCGCGGGCATGGACCTGTGGTGCATGATCGAAACGCCGCTGGCCATCCTGCATGTGGAGGAGATCGCCGCCGCTTCGTCCAAAACCCGCTGTCTGGTCATGGGCACCTCGGATCTGGCCACGGATCTGAATGCCCTGCATACGCCGCATCGGGAACCTTTCACCACGGCGCTGTCCCTTTGTCTGTTGGCGGCCCGGGCCTACGGTCTGGCGGCCCTGGACGGGGTCTATCTGGACCTGAAGAACGACCAAGGATACGAGGCTGCCTGCCACCAGGGCCGGCAGTTCGGTTTCGACGGCAAAACCCTGATCCATCCGCGGCAGGTGGACCCGGCAAACCGGATTTTCGCGCCCTCCGACGATGATATCGCGGAAGCCGACATCATCGTCACCGCCTTCGAGGGGGCCCGGGCGGCGGGCAAGGGCGTGGTGGTCGTCAACGGACAGTTGGTGGAAAACCTCCATGTCGTGGCGGCCCGGCGCCTGCTGGCGCTGGCCGACGCCATCAGCGCGCGGCAAAGGGGCGCATGACCATGACGCGCATCGTATTTGTAACCGGCGGGGCCAGCGGCATCGGCCTGGCCCTGGCCCGCCGCTTCGCCGAAGGCGGCGACCAGGTGGTGCTGGGCGATATCAGTGACGCGGCGGGGCGCGCCGCCGCTGCAACCATTGCCGGCGCCAGCTACCGCCATCTCGATGTTACGGATGCGGCCCAGATCGAACGAACCGTGGCGGCCCTGGAACAGGATTTGGGGGCCATCGACGTTCTGGTGAACTCCGCCGGTCTGCTACAGAACCGGGCCGAGACCGCGACCTTTCCCCTCGACGAACACGACCGGATTTGGGCCGTGAACTATCGCGGCAGCTACCTGATGTGCCGGGCCTGCGCGCCGCGCATGGCGGCGCGGCAAGACGGCGCTATTTTGAATATCGCCTCGGTCAACAGCTTCACGCCCCTGCCCTTGCCGGCCTATACCCCGACCAAGGCGGCGATTGATTCCCTGACCAAGCTGCTGGCGGCGGAATTCGGCCCCGCCGGCGTGCGGGTGAACGCGGTGGCGCCCGGCTTTACCCTGACGCCCGCGCTGCAATCCAGAATCGACAGCGGCGACCGCGACCCCGCCGGCATGAAACGCCTCAGCACCCTGGGCCGACTGGTAAAGCCCGAAGAGGTCGCCGAAGCCGGCTATTTCCTCTGTTCCCCGGCCGCCTCGGCGATCACCGGCGTCAACCTTTTGGTGGACTGCGGCTTCATGGCGGCAATCAGCTACAATACTTATCCGAGTTGAGCCGCCATCACGTCAGCCAAGCGTTCGTCTTCGGCCCGGCCCGTCGCGCGCAGTCCCGTGATGGCGCCCTGGAGATCCTCCGGCTTGCGGTTCTGACTTAATTTTGCCTTGCCTTCCATGCGGGTGATTTCAATCTCGAAAGTGACAATGCCGGCCAGCATGCCCTGTTCGTAGCTTTCCGGCAGCTCCATGCGCCAGGGCACATCGAAGCCGCTTTCCATGACCTCAACCAAATGCGCCTGTCTGGCTTTTTTTTGGTCCGCATCCTCGATCAGGCGCGGGCGGCCATAGACGTGCAGGGCGGTATAATTCCAGGTCGGCACGTTGGGCGCGTTTTTGTACCACGAGGGTGAGATATAGCCATGGGGGCCGCTGAAAATGGCCAGCACGTCACGGTTGGACTGAAAATGTTGCCATTGCGGGTTGGCCTTGGCCATATGGCCATCCAAACGGCCACTAAAAAACAAAAATGGCAGGTGCGAGGCATGGGGCAGGCCGTCCCCATCCATGGTGATCAACTGGGCAAATGGATTGTCGGCGATCAGAGCCTGCTGTTGGGACGGATCGTCCAGGGCAAAATGCGCGGGCGTGTACATGCTCGTGGCTCCATAAAATAAGCCGGGCCGCCGGTCTGATCCGGCGGCCCGATGACGTTCATCAGTGTGGCCGGATCGTCAGACCTGGCGGCTCATCATCATTTTTTTGATCTCGGCGATGGCTTTGGCCGGATTCAGGCCTTTCGGACAGGTATTCGTGCAATTCATGATGGTGTGGCATCGATACAGGCGGAACGGGTCTTCCAGACTGTCCAGACGCTCGCCCTGGCTTTCGTCCCGGCTGTCGATCAGCCAGCGATAGGCCTGCAACAACACGGCCGGGCCCAGATAACGGTCGCTGTTCCACCAATAGCTGGGGCAGGCCGTCGAACAACAGGCGCACAGGATGCATTCGTACAGGCCGTCGATCTGTTTTCGTTCCGCGGGGCTTTGCAGCCTTTCGCTATCGGGCGGCGCCGGCGACTGCGCCTCCAGCCATGGCTTAATCGAGGCATACTGGGCGTAAAAGTTGGATAGATCGCCAACCAGATCCTTGATGACCTCCAGATGCGGCAGGGGATAGATTTTGACATCCCCCTTCACGTCGTCACAGGCCTTGGTGCAGGCCAGGGTGTTGGTGCCGTCGATATTCATGGCGCAGGAACCACAGATGCCCTCGCGGCAGGAGCGGCGGAAGGTCACGGTGGGATCAATCTCGTTCTTGATCTTGATCAGCGCGTCCAGAACCATGGGCCCGCATTCATCCATGTCCACCTCGTAGGTATCGAGGCGGGGATTTTCGCCGCTGTCGGGGTCATAGCGATAGACCTGAAAGCTGCGGACGTTCTTGGCCCCGGCCGCCGCCTTATGCGTCGTGCCGCCCTTGACCTTGGAATTGGCGGGCAGGTTGAACTCGACCATATCCGTATCCTCAATAAACCCGCGCTTTGGGCGGGAAATACTGCACATCGTCCGTCAGGGTATAGGCATGCACGGGGCGGTAATCGATTGTCACCTTGCCGTCATCGCCAAGCCAGGTCAGCGTATGCTTCATCCAGTTCTCGTCATCGCGGTCGGGATAGTCCTCCCGCGCATGGCCGCCCCGGCTTTCCTTGCGGTTGGCCGCCGCGTGCATGGTCACCACCGCCTGGCGGACCAGATTGTCCAGTTCCAGGCTTTCAACCAGATCCGAGTTCCAGACCATCGAGCGGTCGGAGACGCCGATATCAGGCATCATTGCCCAAACCTCGTCGATCAGCTTCTGCCCTTCTTCCAATACCTCGCCGGTGCGGAACACCGCGCAGTTGCTCTGCATGGTGCGCTGCATCCTGTCGCGGATCACGGCGGTGGAAGTGCCGCCCGAGGCATGGCGCATGGCGTCGAAACGCGCCATCACGGCAGCGTCGATGGATTTCGGCAGATCGGGCTGCGCGGCGCCCGGCGTCACCACTTCAGCCAGGCGCAGTCCGGCAGCACGGCCAAACACCACCAGATCGATCAACGAGTTGGAGCCGAGGCGATTGGCGCCATGCACCGAGACGCAGGCCGCCTCGCCCACCGCCATCAGGCCGGGGACGATCGAATCCGGATCGCCATCCTTCAGGTTTACGACCTCGCCATGATAATTGGTCTGAATACCGCCCATGTTGTAATGCACCGTCGGCAACACCGGGATGGCTTCCTTGGTGACGTCCACGCCGGCAAAAATGCGCGCGGATTCCGCAATACCGGGCAGCCGCTCTTCGATCATCGCCGGGTCAAGATGATCCAGGTGCAACAGGATGTGATCCTTATTGGCGCCGATGCCGCGGCCTTCGCGAATTTCGATGGTCATGGAGCGGCTGACCACGTCCCGGCTGGCCAGGTCCTTGGCCGATGGCGCGTAGCGCTCCATGAAGCGTTCGCCCTCGCTGTTGACCAGAAAGCCGCCCTCGCCGCGCACCCCTTCGGTAATCAGGCAACCGGCGCCGTAAATCCCGGTGGGATGGAACTGCACGAACTCCATATCCTGCAACGGCAGGCCCGCCCGCAGCAGCATGGCATTGCCATCGCCGGTGCAGGTATGGGCCGAGGTGCAGGAGAAATAGGTCCGGCCATAGCCGCCCGTGGCCAGCACCACCGTTTGCGCCCGAAAACGGTGAATGGTGCCGTCTTCCAGGTTCCAGGTCATGACCCCGCGGCAGACGCCGTCTTCATCCATCAACAGGTCCATGGCGAAGTATTCGATGAAGAAGTCAGTATCGTAGCGCAGGGACTGCTGGTACAGGGTATGCAGGATGGCATGTCCGGTACGGTCGGCGGCCGCGCAGGTCCGCAACGCCGTGCCTTCGCCGTAGTTGGTGGTCATGCCGCCAAAGGCGCGTTGGTAAATCTTGCCTTCCTCGGTGCGCGAGAAGGGCAGCCCCATATGCTCCAATTCCAACACCGCGCGGGGCGCTTCGCGGCACATATATTCGATGGCGTCCTGATCGCCCAGCCAGTCCGAGCCCTTGACGGTGTCATACATGTGCCAGCGCCAATCGTCCGCGCCCATATTGCCCAAGGCCGCGGCGATACCACCCTGGGCGGCGACCGTATGGCTTCGGGTCGGGAAAACTTTCGAGATGCAGGCGGTTTTCAGTCCAGCCTGCGCCGCCCCCATGGTGGCCCGCAGGCCCGAACCGCCAGCCCCAACCACCACCACATCATAGACATGGTCCTCAATCTCGTAGGCCTGCGACATACGTTAGCCCCCTAACAGCATTTTGAGCACCGCCAGCGTCGCTGCCAGGGCCAGGAATATGGAAATAAGGTTGTTCAGGATCAGGCAGCCAATCTTGCGCCACTCGCCATGCACATAATCCTCGATCACCACCTGCAGGCCCAGTTTCATATGCCAGAACCCCGCGAGCAGAAAACTCAGCATCAGCACCGCACTTAGAGGCGCGCGCATCCAGGCCAGCACCGCCGGCAAATCAGCCGTCGCCAATGAGGCGATGGACAATGCGAACCAGATGGTCAGCGGCACCAGGGCAATGGCGGTCAGCCGTTGCAGCCAGAAATGATGGGTGCCCCCCTTGGCGGAGCCAAGCCCACGCACCCGCGCCAAAGGCGTTCTTAAGCTACCCGCGCGCATCCTCTATGCCCCCCCGTAACCGATCAGGAACGTCCCCAGGGTCAAGACCACGGCGGCCGCCAGTACCAGCCAACCGGATTTCTGCATGGCCCCTATTTCAAAGCCATAGCCGGCATCCCAAACCAAATGACGAATGCCGTTGCACAGATGAAAATATAGCGACAAAGTGAAGCCGAACAGCAGGACACGGCCAATTTCCGAGCCCATGACAGCATGCACATAATTGAAATAGTCCTCACCGCCGGCCGCTGCGACCAGCCACCAGGTCAGCAGCAGCAGCCCCAGGGCCAGCCCCACGCCGGTGATCCGGTGCAGGATCGACAGCGCCATGGTGATCTGCCAGCGGTAGACCTGCAGATGTGGTGAAAGCGGTCGGTTTCCAGCTGCCATTTTTGCGTTCCTCCGTGGTCCCGGTCCCGTGGTCCCGACCCAGCGATTACGATCTAGTGAATTGCCCGCCATACTAGCCAACCGCCCGCCCCTGTCAAAGGTTGCGGCGATGAAAATGTCAGGAAAGTACGGGAAAAATGCGCCAAATTGTTGTTTGGCGGCGATGCCGGTTCATGCTTGAGTCGCGGCAAGGAATTAATCAGGGAATTGTACGATGAATCTAGCAAGATTATTGGCGGCGCGGGCCGAGGCGGGTAACCCGGTGCGTGTGGGTCTGATCGGGGCGGGCAAGTTCGGCTCCATGTTCCTGGCCCAGGCGCGGCTGACCACCGGCATACATCTAATGGGCATCGCCGATTTGAACGTCGAACAGGCAGCCAAAAACTGCCGTCAGGTCGGCTGGTCCGAGGCACAGATCGCCGCCGCCTCCCTGGATGATGCCATGCAAAGCGGGGCCACCCATATCGGCGATGACGCCATGGCCCTGATCGCCCATCCCGGTCTGGAGGTGCTGATCGACGCCACCGGCGACCCTCGCGTCGGCATTCGCCACTGCCTGGCCGCCATCGACAACGGCAAACACGTCATCATGGTGAATGTCGAGGCGGATGTGGTCGCCGGTCCCCTGCTGGCGCGCCGGGCGGCACAGGCCGGCGTGGTCTATAGCCTGGCCTGGGGGGACCAGCCGGCCCTGATCGCGGAACATGTGGATTGGGCCCGGGCCTGCGGCTTCCGGGTCGTCTGCGCCGGCAAGGGTACCCGCTATCTACCCGCCTATCATGGCCTGACCCCCGACACGGTCCCGGAAGTCCTGGCGCAATACCTTGAGATCGATCCCGGCTCCATCAATCTCAAAATGTTCAATTCCTTTCTGGACGGCACCAAGTCCGGCATCGAGATGACGGCGGTCTGCAATGCCACCGGCCTGACACCCCAGGACGGCGGTCTCGCCTTTCCGCCCGCCAGCCGCTTTGAGTTGGCGGACGTCTGCAAGCCGGCCGCGAATGGCGGCAGCCTCAGCCGCGACGGCACGACAGAGGTGGTCTCCTCGCTATACCGCGACGGCACCGGCGTGCCGCACCATCTGGCCATGGGCACCTATGTGGTGATCGAGGGCGAGACCGACTATGCCCGCCAGTGCTTCCGCGAATATCACATGCTGGCGGATCGCAGCGGTCAATTCGCCGCCCTGTACCGCCCCATCCACATGATCGGCCTGGAACTGGGAATTTCCGTCGCCTCCGTCGCCCTGCGGGGCGAACCAACCGGCGCGCCGATCGCCTTCCGTTCCGACGTGGTGGCGGTGGCCAAGCGGCCCCTGAAAAAGGGCGAAATGCTGGATGGCGAGGGCGGCTATATGGTCTGGGGCAAACAGCTGCCGGCACCCCAATCCCTGGCCATGGGCGGCCTGCCCCTGGGTCTGGCCGGCGGTGTGCCCCTGACCCGCGACATAGCAGAGGGTGCCTTATTGACCTGGGATGATGCCGCCATCGACCAAACCGACCAAGCCGTTATCGTGCGCCGCGAAATGGAAGCCGCCTTCGGCCGCGCCAACGCCGCGGAATAGGCGATCATGGCGAAAATGTTCTGGTTAAGTTGATGTTTTATTGTAGTGATTCGGCCTGTCGGCTCGTGCGATTAAGGCATTCGTATAGGCCGGTAGCGTAAATAGATCACCTTTCAATTCGATATTGGCTTCTGTTATAACGGCCGTAGTCGATCGTGATCAGGAAGCCGGCATCATGCACCAACGAATGCTGAAGAATGCTATCGGCTTTCTGGTATTGGCTAGCGGTCTCGGGTGGCTAATTCGCAATATCGCAGCGCGGGGAAAAGTATCAATTCTCGTATATCACGATCCCAAGCCGGAAGTATTGCATCGACATCTTCAGCATTTGAACCGCGCCTACAACATCATCCCTCCCTCTCGATATTTCGAGGCCCTGAAGGCAAAGGATTTTTCGACACTGCCACCACGCAGCCTTGTTATGACGTTCGACGACGGTCACGTGGGGAATGCCGCGCTGGTGCAGGTGATGCACGCACATGGTGTAAAAGGTTTGATCTACTTATGCAGCCACATCGTTGACACGCAGCGGGGATTTTGGTGGCAAAGCGCCGCGGCCAAAAATCTTGGTATTTCGGAATTGAAAAAGCTGACCGACGCTGATCGGTTGGCAAAGCTGGCTGAATACGGATTTGAACGCGATGCGGACCAGGGAACGGCCGCAGCCGTAAGCCTATCCCAGATCAAGTCACTTTCCCAGGTGTTCGAGTTTGGCTCTCACACTTGCTACCATCCGATATTGACGCAATGCAATGACGCCGCATGCGATGAGGAAATAGCTGCATCAAAAAGGAAATTGGAAAGCTTGCTGAACCAACCCGTGCTGCATTTTGCGTTTCCAAACGGCAACTATGGCCAACGGGAAATCGCAATGATCAAGGCAGCGGGATATGAAACGGCGCGGACCATAGATGTGGGCTGGAACGGCGCCTTGACTGATCCTTTCCACCTGAAGGTATTGGAGGCTGCTGACGACGCGACGGTATGGTGGTTGCGCGCCCAGTTGACCGGCGCTACGACCTTGTTCAAAAACGCGGTACGTTACCGACGGATTTCGTTGGCTCTGCAGCAAGGGGATAATGCGTGACCCATGAATTCGGACAGTTTGATCCAGAGTGCGATATCCCGACCTTCCTCTGGTGGAGTTGGGTGGGCAGGGACCCTGATTGCAGTCGGGAATTTCCTTGGCGGGAAATGGGGATATCCGTATGTCAGACCGAATGCCCCTGATTGATCTTGCCGTCGGCACAGCGGGCAAAATGACCGGCACAATCACCTTTTTCCAGCGCATCAGTGGCATAGCGGCGGTAAATTGCATACATTTGATGGTCAGCTGGGTTTTGGTTTTCCGGATGCTGCCGAATTTTTGGATCAAGAGGGTGACATATGCGAAACAAGATAATCGGCGCGTTTGAAGCTTCCTGGCGTGAGCAAAAAGAAACGGAGCCTCCCCTCTTGACCGACGATACGGTACTCCTCGATACGGGCCTCGACAGTCTTGGTTTCGCAATCATTATCACGCGGCTCGAAGAAGAGCTTGGCTACGATCCATTTTCCCTTGCTGAAGACGCGTTCTACCCCCAAACCTTTCGCGAATTCGTCGACTTCTACGAGACCCACAGACCGGCCCAATGACCACCTTGCAAAAGCGAATCCGTGCGCGGCCTGGCCTGGAACCGGTTCTGACAACCGGACGAATGGATCTTTCGAGGGCCGCAATACTGGCTCTGCTCCCGACGCTCGGACCGTCATCAAGGTTGGCGCTCACCATCCGCGAGCCTGGGGCCCTTCTCAAGGTCCTGGCGGCCTACGACGGCCGCAGTGACGCGCTGTTAATCTTGTCCGGAGAATTGGCGCCGGACGATGCGCAGGCGCTCGCCGCGGATGCCGAAGCCACCGCGGTCGTGTCCGATCGGCCGGAGATCCCCGGCGCGCTCAGCCCCGACAGCGTATTGTCGGAAGGCAGCGCCGACCAAGATGCCGTGACGCGGCAGGACATGGAGACCAGGTGGATCATGACCACGTCTGGCACGACAGGGCGTCCCAAGATGGTCAATCATACCCTGGCGGGACTTGCCCGCACCGTCCGCCCGACCCGGCCGGACGGCCTGGCACCGGTCTGGGGGCTCACCTATGCGCCAACCTGTTTTGCAGGGCTTCAGGTCGTGCTGCAAGCCGTGCTTGGCGGCGGTAGGCTGGTTGCGCCGCCGCTCTCGGCTCCGATCGGGGATCGCCTGGCCGGTTTCGCGGCGGCCAAGGTCACTCATCTTTCGGCGACACCGACGCTCTGGCGGCACATGCTCATGCACCCGTCTTCCGCGAAACTACCGCTTCGCCAGATCACGCTTGGCGGTGAAATCGTCGACCAGGCCTTGCTCGATACGCTTCGCGCGCGCTTTCCCAACGCGAAGCTGACCCATATCTATGCCTCGACCGAGACGGGAGTCGGCTTTTCCGTCAAGGACGGGTTAGAGGGGTTCCCGGCGAGCTGGCTCAACGATGCCCCAGACGGAATTGCACTTAGGATCACCGGCGACACGCTCTGGATCCGGGTGCGCGGCACGCCCAGCGAATATCTGGGTCCGATGCGTCTGACCCGCGATGCCGACGGTTTCGTCGACACCCTGGATCGGGTTGGCCGCCAGGCGGATCGGGTTGTTTTTCTCGGTCGCGATACGGGTGTCGTGAATGTGGGTGGCGTGAAGGTGTATCCAGAAACCGTCGAACGGGTTTTGAATGCCTCGCCGGCGGTCGCTGCCTGCCGCGTCATTGCACGCAAGAACCCGATCAGCGGCGAAATTCTGGTGGCTGAGGTCGTCCCGATGCAGACCCCCGAGAACCCCGATACCTTCAAAGCCGAATTGATCAAGTATTGCCGCACCTGCCTTCCGCCCGCCGCCGTCCCGGCGCTGGTGAGGCTGGCGGACCGGCTGGACGTCAATTCCGCTGGAAAGCTGAGCCGGAGCTAGAGAGATGGGCACCATTTTCGTCACGGGTGTTTCGAGGGGACTCGGTCTGGCGATCGCGGGCCGTCTCATCGATGATGGGCACATGGTCATCGGCCTGGGCCGCGGCCTTTCCGAAGGCTACCAGGCATTGATGCACCAGCATCCCGGCGCAGCGGTTTTCGAGACCCTTGATATCGCGGATATCAAGGCGATCCCGGAACGGGCGCGGCTGCTCATCGCCGCCCACAAGCCGGTTTTCGGGCTGGTCAACAACGCCGGTATCGGCCTCGACGGTGTGCTGGCGACCCAACATCAGAGCGATATCGATCGTGTCATCGCAACAAATCTGGTTGGCCCAATCGCGCTGACGAAATACGTCTCACGCTCCATGCTCGCACGGGGCGAAGGGAGGATCGTCAATATTTCGTCGATTATCGCCTCGACCGGTTTCCATGGCCTTTCGGTCTACGCCGCCAGCAAGGCGGGCCTCGAAGGCTTTACGCGTTCGCTGTCCCGCGAGCTTGGTAAAATGAAGATAACCGTCAACTGCGTGGCCCCGGGCTATATGGAAACCGAAATGACCAGCGGTCTGGTAGGCGAAAAGCTGGAATCGGTTCGCCGTCGCGCGCCCCTGGGACTGCCGCGGCCCGAGGAAGTGGCGGCGGCGGTCTCCTATCTCCTTGGACCCGACGCGGCCCGCGTCACGGGTACGGTCATGACCGTGGACGGGGGCAGCACGGCGTGAGCGAGGTTCATGTTCGCGAGATCGCGGATACGGATATAGCCGAGGTATGCGCGCTGCTCGCCGAAGGTCTCAGACCTTCGAATGAATTTTGGCGGAACGCGGTCCATATGCTTAGCCGCCGCCCGGTAGTTGAGGGCTATGCCCGGTACGGCTTCTGTCTTGATGTCGACGGCCGTCTCGAGGGCGTCCTTCTGCTGTTGACCGCACGAGTCGACGGTATCATCCGCAGCAACCTGTCCAGCTGGTACGTGCGCGAGCCGCACCGCAAGTTCGCCTCCTTCCTGTATCAGCGAACCATACGGACCAAGGGTTCCGTTTATCTCAACCTCTCGCCATCCCCGGCTGCCCTGCCGATCGCGAAAGCCTTCGGATTCAAGCCCTACACCGGCGGGATGCTGCTCCTCGACGCCCGTTCCGCTCTAAAAATGGGTGACGCGAGCGTGCGTCCCCTCACGCAGGATTTGGTCGGCGGGCTCGACGTTGCAACCCGCGGCATGGTGGAAGCCCATCTTGGCTACGGTTGCACGGGACTTCTGCTGCACGACGCCGCGGGCCCAATGGTTGCGCTCTACCGGATCAGGCGGCTGAAGCGCCTGATCCCGGCCGCCCGCTTCGTCGCGGGCGATTCCGCGCGGCTCGCCAAAGCGTCAGGCGCCCTGATGCGGGCCGTTCTCCGGCGCGGACTGCCGCTTTGTATCATTGATGCCCCCGTGGACTATCCGCCGGCGCCGGGCGCATTCCTGTTTCCCGGGCGCGAGATGCGCTATGCCAAGGGCGGAACCCCGCCAGGTCCCGGCGATCTCCGTGAAACCGAACTGGCGCTTTTCGATTTTTGAAGGTGAGCGTCAAACAGGCGCGTCAGGCCATGGGCCTCGCCGCCAGCAATGGTTTTTCAATCTACTGAGCAGCCTTATAGCTGAGCTTGATTTCGCATTCTCTGGCGCCGCTGACGGTCAGCAGGATTGGGCCGGTGGGGCTTTCGGATGGTGAAAGGGCAACCTTGACGCTATGGACACCGTTAGAACCAGTCGTTTCCTTCCAATCCACAGACGCGTCCTCAAGACCCCCAGTCTGAGTCTCTTCGGCGAACCAACGAAGTTCTTGGCCATGTTTCGCTTCGAATGAGACGGTGGAAAATTGGTTACTCGTATAGCTCGCCGCCTCTATGGACAGTTTCAGGCTGCCATAGCCCCTGCCTGTTGCCCGGACGACGGCAGCTTGGCCAGTTCTTCCTCAGGTATTTTTTTCCTTGTTTCTTCGAACTCCGTATCACCGATAAAGCCGTCAGCCTTCATTTTCTCAGGTTCCCTGAGCCGGCGGGATGCCCTGTTTTGCGGTAAACTCAGCGCCGTCATTGGAACGATGATGGCGCATTGCTTGAAGCGGCTAACCCTATCAATCGCCACCCGGTCGCCTGTTCCGCCAGACCTCTCGCGCGCCGCTATACATCTGCTGCGACGAAGGTATATTTACGAAACCCGGCGCAATTCGAGGGAGGATAGGCAATGGCAGGCGCGATGATGGCGGCGTGGCTGGATATCACGCCGGAGGTGGAGGACGAGTTCGCCGATTGGTACTTCCGCGAACACGTACCGGAGCGGGTGAGCTTGCCGGGATTCCTATCGGGCCGGCGCTACACGGCGCCCGATGGCGGGCCAAACAAGTATCTGGCTCTTTACGAGGCCACCGCGAAAGCGGTGTTCGCCAGCGAAGCCTATCGCGCGCGCCTCGAGGCGCCGACCCCGCGGACCAGCAAGATCATGCCGCAGTTCCGCAATTTCGCGCGTTCGGTGTTCGACGTTCGACTGGAGCTGGGCAACCAGTATGGCGGCGCCGTCTGCACCATCCGCTATGGCGCCGGCGCCGATCTCGCCGGCTGGCTCGAACGTGATGCCCTGCCGGCGCTGGCCGAACGCTCCGGCATCTGCCGGGTTCGGTTGCTGGAAGCCGATGAAGCGCAAAGCAAGCCGCAGACGAGCGAGGCGCGGATGCGCGGCAATGCCGGCGGCAATGCCTGGGCGCCCTGGACGATCTGCATCGAGAGCATCGGCATGGCCTGGCTGCGCCCGGCGGTCGCCGAATTGCTGCCCGACAGCGCCCTCGCCCAGCGCGGCGCCACGGAGATCGCGACGGGGTACTATGACTTCGTTTTCGGCATGGAACACCGCGCCTGATCCCTGCACAGGATGTCGCGCGAAGTGTTACCCTTGGCTCGAACTTGGCCGGCCACACTTTGCTAATCTGGAGGAACCATTATGGGCATTGTGCACTATTCAAATGTGGACTGGATCGTTGCCTGGGATGAGAATCAACAATCCCACAGCTATCTCAAAGGTGGGGATCTGGTTTTTGACGGCAACCGGATTACCCATATAGGCAAGGCTTATGAGGGGCGTGCCGACCGCGTGCTCAGCGGTTCGGGTCTGTGCCTGATGCCCGGGTTGGTGGATGTTCATGCGCATCCCGCCGGCGAAATTATGTTCCGGGGCATCCGGGAAGATCACAACGTCCGCGAGCATTATATGAATGGCCTTTATGAGAGGTCCTGTTCTTATCCCATAGATCCCGAAGATCTTAAGATCGGCGCGGAAGTCTCCTATGCCGACCTGATGTTGAGCGGCGTGACAACGCTGGTCGATATCGCTTTTCCCTATCCCGGCTGGACTGATGTCATTGAACGGAGCGGCCTGCGCCTTTATGCCGCGCCTGGGTTCAATACGGCCCGTTGGCATCGCGACAATCTTCATGAGTTGAAATACATTGAGAATGTGGAAGCAGGGCGCAGCGCCTTCGATGCCGCATTGAAAATCGTTGACGCAATGGTGGCGCATCCCTCGGGCCGTCTTTCCGGCATGATCTCGCCGTTTCAAATCGACAACAACGATAAGGATATGATGGTCGACAGCCACGCCGCGGCGCGCGAGCGGGGCCTGCCCTGGACGATCCACGCCGCCCAGGCGGTTCTGGAGCACCACACCATGATCAGGCGCCATGGCATCACGCCGATCCAGTATCTCGACGAATTGAAGCTTTTGGGCCCGGGGACGATTGTCGGCCATGCCCTCTTTATCGATCAGCATTCCAGGATCGGCTGGCATACCGATCTGGATTTAGCTTTGTTAGGCAATAGCGGAACAGCCGTGGCCCACTGCCCGACGCCGTTCATGCGCTATGGCGCCGTTCTGGAGCATTTCGCAAAATACAAGGAGGCTGGCGTCGTGATGGCGATCGGCACGGACACTATACCGCACAATATGCTGGAAGACCTCCGCTATGCCTCCATTCTCGGCCGCATTGCCGGCCGTGACGGCCACCTGGCTTCAACCTCGGATGTTTTCCACGCCGGCACCGTTGGCGGCGCCCGGGCGCTCATGCGCGACGATATCGGCAAACTTGCCGTCGGCGCCAAAGCCGACGTCGTGGTGGTGGACACCACCCTTCCCGTCATGGCCCCGTTACGCGACCCGATCGCCAGCCTCATTCACTCGGCCGCGGAACGGGCCGTCAAGGACGTTTATATCGACGGCGAATTGGTTGTCGAAAACCACCGGGTCCTCACCCTAAACCGTAGCGAGGCCGCCGGGCAGTTGGCGGATTGCCAGGCACGCATGGAAGCCGGCGTGCCAGGCAAGGATTATCTGGGCCGAAGCAGCCGGGATATCGCACCCCTCATTTTGCCGGAGGCCACTTTCTAAGGCCGCGCTTCAGGCCATCGAACGGCCAGGATCCGGGCGGCGCGGGGATGGCTGGCGGCTTCCAGGGCGTCGCGTGCGGCATCGGAAAACCCGGGGTCCGTCTGCAGGATTCGGCCCAGGAGAATGATGCAATCCTCGTCGGCCACCCGGGAAATCGCCTCTATGATTTCCACCGAAGGCGCGCCGCGCAGCATGCGGGACAGCATGGGCAGCGCCTCCCGCCGTCCCATGCGGCCGAGGGCGCAGGCCGCCGCCGCATTCACCTCCCCGTTCAGGTCGTCCAGCAGACCGATCAGCAGGGCAATGGTGCCGGGCGCCGGCCGGGCGCAACGGCAGGCATTGGCCCGCACCTCCGGTGCGTCATGTGCCAGAAGCCGGTGCACCATGGCGCCGGGCAAATGGCAGCCAAGGCGGGCAGCGACATTGACCGCGACGTTCAACGTCGGACCCTGGACCACGGCCTTGACCATAAGCCGCGTCACCGTTGCCGCCGCGTCCCGGCCACCGATCGCCGCCAGGGCCCCGAGCGCCGCGATCTGCTCGGGAATAGGCTGATCGGCGCCAAAGCCGGTGAAACGCAGGCACAGCCTTTCGAGAACGGGAATCGCCGCGGCCAACCCGCGCCGTTCCACTTCCGCGATCACGGCGAGAATATCCGTAAGCCCGGCTTGCAGGATCGCGGCAAGCAGCGTGTCGTCATCCAGTTCCGCGGGGACGATAGCGGGGGCGTCGACCACGCCCTGCCGCCGGCGTTCCGGCGTCAGGGCGCTGCTGGAAAAAAGATTGAGCTGTGTCTCGGGCATGATCCAGGTGGCGCTTTTCCCCTACCTCTTGGCTCCATGAACAAGCCAACAGGATTCCGGCGACGGATCCATTTTTGACCAAATCCGTCATGATCCGTCAAGGCGCGATTGGCGCGGGTCGCCATTCATCCCTGAAATCGGCTCTGCGGTCATAGTGCCGCGAAAAAAGGACGCCGCCATGGGCCGAGCCGACGCCGCCGATCGGGCGGCTACAGCTCCCGGTCGCCGCCGAGCAGACGGTGGACGATGGTGCGGCGCAGGATCTCGTTGGTGCCGTCGGCCACATTGACCACGCGGACCACGTTATAGGCCTCGGCCAGGCCGACTTCATTGGTAAACCCCATGGCGCCGTGGGTCTGGATAGCCCGGTCGATGGCGCGGGCGCCGACCTCGACCGCATAGGCCTTGGCCATGGAAAGCTCCTTGATCGCCGGCTGCCCCCGGTCCAGCAGCATGGCCGCGTTCAGGCCCATCAGATGGGCGCCGTGCAATTCCATGGCCGATTCCGCAAGGGGAAAGGTAACGCCCTGATATTCGGAAATCGGTTTGCCAAAAGCCTGCCGCGTGGTGGCGTAATCCAGGGCCAGTTCAAGCGACCAGCGCGCCAGACCCAGGGCCCGGGCCGAGTTATAGATCCGTCCCATGGAGACGCCGAACACGGCGTTCTTGAAACCGTCGTGCAGTTCGCCTACCAACTGGGACGGCTCCACCCGAATATCCTCGAACACCAGTTGCGCCTCGTTGCCCCCCACCGAGCCATGCATGCGGATAATACTCTCGACCGTAAAGCCCGGCGCATCGGTGGGCACGAGAAAGGCGGAAATGCCGCCCTTGCGCGCCGCCGCCCGCGCGGGGTCGGTCTGGGCAAAGATGATGCAGTAGTCGGCGATGGGGGAATTGGTGGTCCAGATCTTGCGCCCGTTGATGCGCCAGCCGTTGCCGTCAGGCGTCGCCCGGGTGGTCAGGGCGGCGGCATCGGAGCCCGCGCCAGGTTCCGAGAGGCCGAAACACATGGAGGTCCGCCCTTCGATCATGCCGTTCAGCATTTCCTCCCGCGCCTCGGGCGTGACCCGTTCCAGCAGGCGCGAGGGGCCCAGTGCCCAATGGCTGATGGCGTAAACCGACAGCCAGTTATGCGGTCCGCACAGGCGAAAGGCATGCTCCCAGGCCACGTAATAGGCCAGCATGCCGAGGCCGCTGCCCCCCAGTTCCTCGGGCACGCACATGTTGTAATAACCCGCCTTGGCCGCGGCCATGCGGACTTCGCGGATCAGCGCGATCACTTCCTCTACATAACGGCCATTTTCATCATAAGTATGGCGGCCGTTGGACAGCAGGTCGTGATGTTTCTCGTGCCGGGCGATAACCTCGGCCTTTAGAAAGGCGCCAAGGCCGTCACACAGGGCGCGGATTTCCTCGGGGATTTCGAACGCGATACTGCTCATGATCAAATTGCCTTTCAGGGGGCGCAATCGTGGAAGCCGCCAAGCCCCATTGTGCGGCCCGGGCTGGCGGCGGTAAAGAGCCGGCCGCACCCATAAGCAGTGGATTATAACTGCCAGTAGCGCCGATCCTTTGGCCGGTCCTTTTCGCGCCAGAGCCCCTTAATATCGGCAATCAGGCCGCCTTCACGAACCAGGCCGGCCAGCGCGGCGGCATCCAGGCCGAGATAGTCGTCATGGCGCACGGCGCCAACCACGGCATCGAAGCCGCCCAGACCGTCCAGGGAGGCAAGCAGCGGGAAGCCGTACAGGCGTTCCGCCTCTTCGCCGTTCGCCACCGGGTCATGCACCACGACCGTATGGCCCCGGTTCCGCAGCCCCGCGACGACATCCACCACCTTGGTATTGCGCAAATCAGGCACGTTTTCCTTGAAGGTCAGCCCCAACATCAAGACCTTACCCGGACCGGTCATGTGCTCATCGATACAGCCGGCGATAAATTCGCCCATGGCGTCATTCAGGCGCCGGCCCGCCAGAATGATCTGGGGGTCGTGACCCAGTTGCTGCGCCTGGTAGGCGAGATAGAAGGGATCGACGCCGATGCAATGGCCGCCTACCAGACCCGGCGTAAAGGGCAGGAAATTCCATTTCGTGCCCGCCGCCTCCAACACGTCATGGGCGGAGAGCGATAATTTCTGGCAAATCGCCGCAACTTCATTGACGAAGGCTATGTTGATGTCGCGTTGGGCATTCTCGATCACCTTGGCGGCTTCCGCCGTCTTTATATTAGGCGCCCGGTAGATGCCGCCGGTGGTGACCTGTCCATACAGATCGGCCAGCCGCTCCAGGACCGCCGGGGTTTGCCCGGCAACCACCTTGGTGATCTTGTCGACGGTGTGTTCCCGGTCGCCGGGATTGATCCGTTCGGGAGAATAGCCAAGGAAGAAATCCCGGCCACAAACCAGACCCGACGCCGCCGCCAGCGCGGGACCGCAAATATCTTCGGTAACGCCGGGATAGACCGTGCTCTCAAAAACCACGACGTCACCCACCGCCAGCATTTTGCCGATGCCGGCGCAGGCCGCCTTCACAATGCTCAGGTCGGGTTGGTTCCGCGCATCCACCGGCGTCGGTACGGTGACGATGTAGATCCCGGCCGCCGCGATGGCTTCCGGTTGGTCGGTCACCGTCAAGGCGCTATCGGCCATTACAGCCGCGGCAATTTCGCCGGTCCGGTCATACCCGTCCCTCAATTCCGCGATCCGGGAGGGATCGACATCGTAGCCGATGGTCGGGAAATGCCGGGCCAGGGCAACCGCAAGGGGTAGCCCGACATAGCCCAGGCCGACGACCGCGATGGGTGAAGAAGAGGTCATGCTGGATTTCAGAATTCGGTATCGGTGTGCGGAAGAAAGCGTTTCATTGCGCCAGAACCATTAAAATATCCGTTCGGCCCGATAGCCGAGGCAGCCAGGATTTGCGGGCGGGGAGTAGCATTATCACCACAATTTGACAAGGACCGCAATCAAGCCCTGTACCACGCGGTATCCCCCGCCGGTATGCGTCGGCCCCTGTCCGGGGATGGCAAACCGCGTTATAAGCAGCCATGTCCTGGACCCTTAGCATCGCCATGGCCGCCGCCGCCTGTATCGTGACCGTGTTGGCCACGGGCGCACTGGTGCGCCTGTTGGGGGCCCGCGCGATCCTGGACCATCCCAATGAACGCTCCAGCCACGACCGGGCGGTGCCCCGCGGCGGCGGCATCGCCGTGATGGCGGTAATCGTCGCGGCCTGGTGTCTGCTGGCCTGGCCTGGCGCCATGGCGATCGCCGATTCGTCCAATCTGATCGTCATTGCCCTGTTGGCCATCGCGCTGGCCGGGTATTCCTTTCTGGACGATCTGCGCGGTCTGCCGGCGCTGCAAAGGTTGCTGCTGCAAAGCGTGGCGGTCGCTCTGGGTTGCCTCGCGTTGCCGGACAGCCCGGTGTTTCAAGGCCTGCTTCCCCCCGTGGCGGACCGTTTGGCGGCTGGATTCGTTTGGCTGTGGTTCATCAATTTGTTCAATTTCATGGACGGCATCGACGGTATCACGGTGGTGGAAACAGGCAGCATTGGCATCGGCATTTCCCTGATAACTCATGCCAGCGGCATCGCGGTCCACCTTGCCGCGCCCGCCGCTATTCTGGCCGGCGCCGCCGTAGGCTTCGGCTTTTGGAACTGGCGGCCGGCCAAAATCTTCCTGGGAGATGTTGGCAGCGTCGGCCTGGGCTTTCTATTGGGCTGGCTGTTGCTGTCGCTGGCGGCAGCGGGACATTGGATCCCGGCGCTGCTATTGGCGCTATATTACCTGTGCGACGCGACCTGGACCCTGTTGCGCCGGGTCCTGCGGGGCGAGCCTTTCTGGCGGGCTCATCGGTCCCATTTTTATCAAAACGCCGCCCGCCACTGCGGCGATCATGGCCGTGTCGCGCTGCTGATTCTGGCCTGTAACGGCGCGCTTGTGGCAACCGCACTATGGGCCGCCCTGGGCGGCGACCGATGGCTGGCGGTTGCGCTGGGCGGCGTGGCGGTGGCGCTTCTGTTATACTATTTTGCCAGGATGAAAATTAGGGACGGGGCGGACTGAGCGTGAACTGGCTTCGGCGCATCTCCGGACGCATCAACGGACGCATCGCAACCGTGGCCGCGCATGACGTCTTCATGGCGGCCGTGTCGTTCGAGTTGGCTGTCTGGGTGCGCTATCAGACCTATGGCAAGCCGCAGGATATCTTCTTTCTTTGGCACGGCACGGCGACCTTTACGGTGGTTTGCGCCCTGGTCTTTTGGCGCATGGGATTGTACCGGGGAATTTGGCATTACGCCTCGCTTTCTGACCTGATCGCCATCGTCAAGGGCGTGACTTTGGCGATCCTGATCTATTTGCCGGTGATGTTCGTGCTGAACCGCCTGGAAGATTTTCCGCGCAGCGCGATGCTATTGAACTGGCCCTTGCTGGTGGCTTTCCTCATGAGCTCGCGGCTGTTGTACCGCTTTTCCAAGGATGGCAATTTGCGCGCCGTGTTCGAACGCGCCGACGATGGTTTGGTGCCGGTGCTGTTGATCGGCGCCGGCGACGAGGCGGAAACCTTCATCCGCGTCCTGGCCCGGGACCGCCTCACCGGCTACCGCGTGGTCGGCATTGTGGATCATAAACGAACCCGCATTGGACGGGAAATTCGCGGCGTGACCGTACTGGGCGGTCTGGATGAGATCGAGGCGGTGGTCAAACATCTGGAGCGCAAGGGTCGCAAGCCCCAGCGTCTGATCATCACCTGGCCGAAACTAGACGGCGCCACCATCGGTAGGTTGCTGGAGCAGGCCGAGAACCTCGGACTGAGCCTCTCCCGCATGCCGCGCTTGACCGAGCTTCAAAGCAGCGGCAAAGGCGAGATGAAACTGGAGGTGCAGCCCGTGCAGGTCGAGGATCTATTGGGCCGGCCGCAACAGGTTTTGGACCGGGCGGCTATGCAGACCCTGATCGCCGGCCGGCGTGTCCTGATCACCGGTGCGGGGGGCACCATCGGCGCGGAATTAGCGCGCCAGATCGCGGCCCATGCCCCGGCCCATGTCAGCTTGCTGGACAATGGCGAGCATGCCTTGTACCGGATCGATCTGGAGTTTGCCGAAAGCTGGCCCGAATTGTCCCGCCGCGCCATCCTTGGCGATGTGCGGGATGCCCAACGCCTGGCCGTGGTGTTCGCGCGGGAGCAACCCGAACTGGTGTTTCACGCCGCGGCTTTCAAGCATGTCCCCATGGTGGAGGACAATCCCAACGAAGGTGTGCTGACCAACGTCATGGGCACGGCCAATGTGGCCCGGGCCTGTCAGTCGGCGAATGTTCGGGTCATGGTGCAGATATCCACCGACAAGGCGGTCAATCCCAGCTCTGTCATGGGCGCCTCCAAGCGCATTGCCGAGATGATCTGCCAGGATATGAGTCTGACGGCTTCCGACTGCCGCTTTATCACCGTGCGCTTTGGCAATGTTCTGGGCTCCACCGGTTCCGTGGTGCCTTTATTCCAAAGACAGCTGGCCCGTGGCGGTCCCTTGACGGTCACCGACCCTGAAGTCACCCGTTACTTCATGACCACACGGGAAGCGGTGGAACTGATTTTACAGGCGACGGCGGCGGCGCCAACGGGAGATGAAGGGGGCAAGATCTTTGTCCTCGACATGGGCAAGCCGGTACGTATCCTGGATCTGGCCCGGCAAATGATCCGCCTGGCCGGCCTGACGCCCGAGGTCGATATCCCCATCGTATTTACCGGCCTGCGGCCTGGCGAAAAGCTGTACGAGGAACTATTGCACGACGGCGAGGCGCCACAGCCGACCCGGCTGGCCGGCGTCAACCTCGCCGCGCCCCGGGTTGTTGACCACCAGTTTCTGAGCGCCCAGGTGGAGAAACTGGCCGCTGCCGCGGCGGCCCGCGACACGGCCCGGACCCTCGCCCTGATTCGTCTCCTGGTGCCCGAAATGCTGACCGGCCCGGACCAACCCGTGGCCGCAAAAGCCGCGCTCCAGGCGGAATAACGCCGCTTCTTTTTGGCGGTTTCACATGCCGTGCTATAGGGCCAAGGTAGAATTCACAAAGTTGTGGGAGTAAACCATGTCGACAACGCCGGCGAATGATCTGGTGGTGATCAATCGAGCCTTGATTTCAGTCTCCGACAAGAATGGTCTGGTGGAATTCGGCCGCGCCCTGGCAGAACATGGGGTAGAAATCCTATCCACGGGCGGCACCGCCCGCGCCCTGGCCGCAGCCGGCATTCCGGTAAAAGAGGTTAGCGATCATACCGGTTTTCCCGAGATGATGGATGGGCGGGTCAAGACACTGCATCCTACCGTGCACGGCGGCATCCTGGCCTTACGCGACGATCCGGCGCACGCCCAAGCCATGACGGCGCACGGCATCGGCGCCATCGATCTGGTCGCGGTGAACCTGTATCCTTTCGAGGCGACGGTAGCCAAGGGCGCCGATTTCGCCACCTGCATCGAAAATATCGATATTGGCGGCCCCGCGATGATCCGTTCCGCCGCCAAAAACCACGCCCACGTTGTGGTGCTGACCGAGCCGGGTGACTATGGCCCGGTGATCGAGGCCATGGCCACGCACAGCCGGGCTACGGATGGCGCCTTGCGCCGCCGCCTCGCCGCCAAGGCCTATGCCCGCACGGGCAGTTATGACGCCGCCATTTCGGCCTGGTTTGCGATCCAGCAGGGCGAGACCTTTCCCGACCGTTTGCTCCTGGCGGCGACGAAGCAGGCGGAACTGCGCTACGGTGAAAACCCCCATCAAGAGGCGGCCTTCTACACCACCGGCAGCGCCCGCCCCGGAGTCGCCACGGCGCGGCAGTTGCAGGGTAAGGCGCTGAGCTACAATAATCTGAATGATACGGATGCGGCGTTCGAATTGGTTGGGGAATTTGACCCAGGCGAGACGGCGGTGGCAATCATCAAGCACGCCAATCCCTGCGGCGTTGCCATTGGAGAAAACCTGCTGGACGCCTACCGTAAAGCCCTGCGCTGTGATCCGGTCAGTGCCTTTGGCGGCATCATCGCCACCAACCGTCCCTTGGATGGCACGGCGGCGGCGGCCATGGTGGAAATCTTTACCGAAGTCATCATCGCGCCGGACGCCGATGAGGCGGCGCGGGCCGCCATTGGCGCAAAGAAAAATCTACGCCTGTTGCTGACTGGCGGCATGCCGGACCCGGCCGCGCCCGGCATGACATTAAAAAGCCTGGCGGGCGGTTATCTGCTGCAATCGCGCGACGCCGGTCGGATCGGCGCCGATGACGTCCAGGTGGTCTCCAAACGCGCGCCCAGCGAACAGGAAATGGCCGATCTGTTGTTGGCCTTTCGGATCTGTAAGCATGTCAAATCCAACGCCATTGTCTACGTCAAGGACGGCGCCACGGTAGGCATCGGCGCCGGTCAGATGAGTCGGGTGGATTCCGCCCGCATTGCCGCCCGCAAGGCGGAGGACGCGGCCCGTGAAGCCGGCATCGGGCAGGCGTTGACCATCGGTTCGGTGGTTGCCTCGGATGCTTTTTTCCCCTTTGCCGACGGCCTGCTGGCCGCGGCAGAGGCCGGCGCCACGGCGGTGATCCAGCCGGGCGGCTCCATGCGCGACGGTGAAGTCATAGCCGCCGCCGACGCGGCCGGCCTGGCCATGGTGCTGACCGGCATGCGCCATTTCCGGCATTAGGGCGTTATCTATACCGCGGCCTGGGATCTTTTTTCCTGCACGGGCAACATCAACAGCAGGCCCAGAACCAGAAAAACCAGGATAACCGCAATGCCAGCCCGCTGGCTTTGCGCCATACCGGTAACCAAGCCGACCACCAGGGGGGCGATAAAGGCGGTGGCTTTGCCCGACAGGGCATAGAGGCCGTAGAACTCGCCAATCATCGCGGGCGGCGCCAGACGCGACAGCATGGTCCTGGACGCGGCCTGGGCCGGACCGCCGAAAATGCCGATCATGATGCCAAAGAGCAGGAAAATCCGTTCCGCCAGCGTATTGAACAGGCCGTCCCCGGGTGCGGCCACACCATAGTGGACGAAGAAGAAGATGGTATCCGTCCGCGTTCCGCTGCCCAGACCGTCAACGGTGATGGAGACGATCCCCAGGGTCGCGATGAACAGGCCAGCTACGGCCAGCAAAATCGTTCTCTTGGAGCCGATGCGATCATCGAGCCAACCGCCGACAGCGGCGCCAATCGCGGCAAATAGGACCAGGATAATGCCGAAGACACCCAAATTCGTCGTTGTCCAACCAAATATCCCTGCGGCATAAATACCGCCAAAGGCGAAGACCGCCGAAAGGCCATCGAAATAGATCATCCGCGCGATCAGGAACAGCATGATATTGCGGTAATGGCGTAGATTACCCAGGGTGCCGCCCAACCGGCGCAACCCCCGACGCACAGCCTGGGCCCGGCCCAGACCGCTGGGTGGCGCATCCGGGGTGAACAGGAACAGGGGCAGCACGAATATCATCATCCAGACCGCCGATAGGGGACCAACCATGCGGTCATGTTGATGACTGGCCTTGTCCAGACCGAACAAGGGGGTCTCCGGCAGGCTAAATCCCCCCAACACGAAGCCCAGGGATACCAGGCCGCCCAGATACCCCAAAGCCCAGGCATAACCCGACAACCGGCCCAGATGGCCCCGCGACGCCAAGCCGGGCAGCATGGCGTTGTTGAACACAATCGCGAATTCCGCGCCCAGACTGGCCAAGACAACCAGGCCCAGGATCATGATCAGGTCCCGGTCTGCCGCGCCGGGCAGCGCCAGCCACAGTCCGGCGCAGCCCACCACGCTCAACCCTTGAAACACCAATATCCATGGCTTGCGCGGACCACTGGCGTCGGCCACGGCCCCCAGCACAGGGCTTAACAGAGCAATGCAAAGACCAGCAACGGCCTGGCCATAACCCCATAGTTCCTGCCCGCGTATGGCATTACCAACTACATACGAGGTGAAATAGGGCGCGAAGATGAATGTGGTAACCAAGGTGAAATAGGGCTGGTTGGCCCAATCGAAGAGCGCCCAGCTGAATTGACCCGAACGCCGCGCCGGCCGCGCGCCGGTGATGGTCAACCCATCCGCCGGGCCATCCCCCCGGCCGTCATTCAGCGTTGTCATCCTCGCCCCCTGTATTTCCGAGGGTTGAGTTTAGCTTATGATCAACCTGCGGATATAGCGGTTTGCCAGGGCTAGTTTGGCGATGTCTATGCCGCCGGCCTCAAACTCGGCGATCATTTGGTCGCTACGAGCGATATCCGCCTTATTTGCGGCACACCATTTGTCAACCGCCTTGGTCCCGGCCGCGCCATTGGCCCGGCTCAATACGACAGAGGTCAGCGCCCGCTGCTGGCCACGCAGATCCTCGACGATCGACGCCGTCGCCTGACTTTGCCAGTGATCCTCGGCCTCCAGGGCTTCAGCCGCGCCGCATAGACGATCCAGGCCCAGGCGCGCGCCCAGGGCAAAGTGGACCCGGCCAACTTCGTCAACCGGGCGGCCGCTATCGGCGGCAACCTGGACGATGTCACAGGCGGCGGTCAACGGTTCCAGCCCTTCGACACGGCGAGCCAAATTCCCGGGCACGCCCTGTTTGACCAACGCGGCCACGCTCTTGGCCAGTTTTTGTTTCTCGTGCGCACCGACGACCTTCTCCAATTGCCCGCTCAAACTCGCTATACCGGGGCCGAAATTGGCCATGGTCGAGTTGATTTTCAATGGTTGTTCGGCATTGCGCAGGAACCATAAGGTCATGCGGCGCAAAAACTCGGCCGCGGCCAGCACCATTCGCATCTGTACGGCGGTCGGAACTTTGGTGTCCAGGGTCTCGATATCATTCCAAAGCTGCCGCATTTCGAATAAGTCACGGGCGGCAGCGTAACTGCGGGCAATAGCCTCGACCGAGGCGCCCGTATCCTCGATCACGTCGTGGACGAAGGTGATACCGACCCGATTAACGATAGAATTGGCCATCACCGTCGCAATTATCTCGCGCCGTAGACGGTGCTGCAGAATTGCCGCGCCATGGCGTTTGCGTAACGGGCGGGGAAAATATTTCACCAGATCGGGAACCAGACCCTTGGAACTTGTCAAGTCGCTGCTCAGGAATTTCTCGTACAGCTCCATCTTGGCATAGGCCAGCAGAACGGATAACTCAGGCCGTGTCAGCCCTTCCCCTACCGCCATGCGGTCGGCCAGGGCCTCGTCATCGGGCAGGCATTCCACCCTGCGGTTCAAGCGGCCGGTACGTTCAAGATTTCGCATGTAACGGACGTGTGCCTGCAACAAAGCGGGCGCACGTTGCTGCAACATGCTCAGCGCCTGATTCTGCAGATAATTGTCCCGCAGGACCAGTTCACCAACCTCTTCGGTCATCTCGACCAATAGGCGGTCGCGCTGCTTTTCGGTCATCTCGCCGTCGGCCACCACCGCATCCACCAGGACCTTGATGTTGACCTCGTGATCCGAGCAATCAACACCGGCGGAGTTATCGATGGCGTCCGTGTTCAACCGGCCACCATTGCGGACAATTTCCTGCCGGCCCAGCTGGGTAATACCCAGATTGCCGCCTTCGCCAATAACCTTGCAGCGCACCTCGGCGCCGTTCACCCGAACCGCGTCATTGGCCCTGTCGCCCACATCCAGATCGCTTTCGCCGCCGGCCTTGATATAGGTACCGATGCCGCCGAACCACAGCAGATCCGCTTGCACCTGCAACAGGGCGTGGATCAATTCGTTCGGGGTCACCGCCTTTTCTTGCAACCCGGTCAGACGTTTGATTTCCGGGCTAAGCTCTATTGCCTTGGCCTTGCGGTCAAAAACGCCACCGCCCTTGCTGATCAGCTTGGCGTCGTAGTCTTCCCAGGAGGAACGGGGCAGCCCGAACAGACGTTTGCGTTCATTCCAGGTGATCGCCGCATCGGGCGCCGGATCGATGAAAATATTGCGATGATCGAATGCGGCAAGCAAACGAATGTGCCTGGACAACAGCATGCCATTGCCAAACACATCGCCCGACATATCACCGCAGGCAACAACCGTGAAATCTTCGTTCTGAATATCCCGGTCCATTTCCCGGAAGTGCCGTTTGACCGATTCCCAGGCCCCGCGCGCGGTGATGCCCATGGCCTTGTGGTCATAACCCTTGGCCCCGCCGGAGGCAAAAGCATCACCCAGCCAGAAGCCATAATCGATAGCCACGCCATTGGCGATATCCGAGAACGTGGCCGTTCCCTTGTCGGCCGCAACCACCAGATAGGGGTCATCATCGTCATAACGCTCAACCAGCGGCGGTGAAATCACCTCTTGGCCAACCAGATTATCGGTCAGATCCAACAGACCGCGGATAAATATCTTGTAGCAGTCGATGGCTTCTTCCAGCGCCGCCTCCCGACCCCCGGTCATGGGTAGCCGCTTGGGCACGAAGCCGCCTTTCGAACCGACCGGAACGATGACCGCGTTTTTGACCATCTGTGCCTTCATCAGGCCCAGTACCTCGGTGCGGAAATCCTCCCGCCGGTCGGACCAGCGCAGGCCGCCACGGGCCACTTTGCCCCCCCGCATGTGGATGCCTTCCACGCGCGGGGAATAGACGAAAATTTCCCGGAACGGACGGGGCAGCGGCAATTCGTCCACCGCCAGACTGTCAAATTTTATGGCAAGATAAGGTTTGGGTCCACCGTCCTCGGCGACTTGGAAATAGTTTGTCCGCAATCCGGCCTGCACCAGGTTCAAAAAACGGCGCAGAATGCGGTCCTCGTCCAGACTGTCAACGGCTTCCAGACCATCGATGATATCAGCGGCCAACTGGTCGGCCCTGGCCTGACGGTCAGCAATGGCGGCGGGATCGAAACGGATCAAAAAAAGCGCCGCGATCATTCGGGTGATATCATGGTTCCCCGCCAGGGTATGTTGCATATAATCCTGGCTGTAGGCGATGCCGGTCTGGCGCAGGTATTTGCATAGCGCGCGCAACACCACGACCTGACGCCAAGCCAGACCGGCCTTCAATACCAGGCGGTTGAAACCGTCATCCTCCACCTCTCCGGCCCAGACTTTCACGAATGCTTCTTCGAAGCTTGCCTTGACGGCACCGAGATCGATCCCCTCTCCATCCTGCTCTTCCAACAGAAAGTTGTGAATCCAGATGGTCTTGTCGCCGCTAAGGCTGATCTTGAAAGGTTCTTCGCCGATCACCCGCAAGCCCATGTTTTCCAGCATCGGCAGACAATCCGACAAGGGCAGGGCCTGGCCGGGATGGTAGATCTTGAACCGCACCACATGATCCGCGTCCTCAATCATGCGGTAGATATTCAAACCAACGCCCGCGCCATTGATCAGGGTCTCGATGCCTTCAATATCGCGCAACGCAGTCTCGGCGTTGAAGCGTTCCGTATAGGATGTCGGAAAGGCCTTGCCATAACGCGCGGCCAGGCGGTTGCCACCCTCTTCGCCCCAATGCTCCACCAACGCGTCGTAGAAATCGTCTTGCCAGTCCCGCGCCGCGGTGATCAAACGCGCTTCGAGCGCCGCCGTATCAAGATCACCGGGCGCGCCGCCCTCGTTGATACCCAGGATAAAATGCACCCGCGCCAACGGGCTTTGGCTGACCTCCGTGTAGTAATTGGACAACCGGCCATTAACCGCCTGACACAGCATTTCGGAGAACCGTTCACGCAATTCGGTGCTCAATCGCTCCCGCGGCATATAGACCAGAACCGAGAAATAACGGTCAAAAGCGTCCCGCCGGACGAACATGCGAATGCGCGGGCGCTCCTGCAGGGCCAGTATTCCGGTGGCAATCCTGACCAGGGTCTCCACATCGATCTGCCACAATTCATCCCTGGGATAGGTTTCCAGGATATGGGTCAAGGCCTTGCCGTCGTGACTGGAGGGCTCCGCCCCTGCCCGTTCGAGGGCCTGGGACAGCTTACGCCGCAATAAGGGTATGTCCCGTGGCGTACGATTGAAGGCGGACGAGGTAAACAGTCCGACGAAACGCCGTTCGCCGATTAGTTTTCCCTTGCCGTCGTAGCGCTTGATGCCGATGTAATCCATATGCACCGGGCGATGTACGGTGCCCCGAACACCGGTCTTGGTAACCAGCAGTATTTCCTCGCGCTGGAAGAAGCGCTCGGCGATGGAGGCTGTCGCCGGCGCCCCCCGCATATCCTGCCGGGTCAGGACGTAACGCGTTTCGTCTCGGAAGATACCCAGCGACGAGCCCGGCACAACGCTCAGGCGAGCTTCACCATCCCGTCTATTGTAGCTATAGTCCCGACTGCCAAGCAAAGTGAAGTGATTGTCCCGGATCCAAACCAGAAAGGCTGTGGATTCCGTCACCTCTTCCCGGCTTTGTGGGCAGGCGCCGGCTTCCATATGGGCGATGGCTTCGTCGAGTTGCGACTGCATGGCCGGCCAATCCGCCACCGCCACCTTTACATCCGCCAGGACACCACGAAGATCATCGATGATCTTGTGCAACGCACCGGGATCGCTTTGTTCCGCGATCTGAATATGCATGATGGCCTCGGACAAACCGGCCTTGCCTTTGCCTGCGGGCGGCAGCAACTCCACCCGTCGGCCTTCATCATCCCGACGCAAACGGATCACCGGGTGGATCGCCAGATGGATCCGATGATCCCAATGGTTCAGATTACCGGTGATGGAATCCACCAGGAACGGCGAGTCATCGGTGATGATTTCGACAATGGTATGAGACGACTTCCATCCGTGCTCCTCCATCGATGGGTTGTAGACCCGCATTTTGGCCTCGCCCACGGGGCGCTGCGCGGCAAACTTCCATAACGACAGGGCGGCGCCGTAGAGATTTTCCGGCGGCGTTTCAATGATATCCTCGTGGGGCACGCGGGCATGGAATTGTTGGCAGAACGCTCTGATCTGGGAGGCCTCGGCAGACTTGAAGCGTTTGCCCACCATTCGAGACACTTCTTCCAGGCGGCTGTCTTTTGCTTCCCGTGCTCTGTTATCCAACATCGTCTAGTTCCTTAAAAAAATTTCCGCCAGGACAGGGAACTGCCTGAGTTTGGCTGACGCACGGAAAAACAAACCGGAGTGGGTGTATTCGCCAAACAAAGATTATTTAGAATTACTACAATAAATAATCTCTCTCAGATAATATATAAAGAATAGTTACTATTTTGTTGAAGCGTAGGCCCGTGTTTTTCTGAATATTTCAGAATGGGCGGATGTCACGTGTTTGCACGGCGCGACTTCGAAATGGGCTGGCGTTTGGCCAGCGCGCTCGTGCGACCGCGTCGGGGGCATTGCATCAACCCGCGCTGATTGCAAACCATTGGCATCATGCCCGAACAGCGCCAGTTTTCAACAGCTCCTCGACATCGACCTTGCTATCATCATAGTCGAGTGGAAATTTAAACGGAGCCGGTGATATGCGCCGTAGTAGGATTTTGACGCCGGTATCCATTGATGCCATCGGCGGCATGCCGTTGTCCAACAGGACTTGCGGAATGGGTTGGTTGCCCGGCGACTGACTGTATTGCTGATACACCAATTCATAGTTGTTGGCGATCAACAGACGCTCGAAGAACTTTACGTCATATTTATAGAAGCCATGATAATAGAAATCTGACATCGGCAAACTATGCCACATGATGCCGCCATCGGGACTGGTCAAATCGTGGATGACTTTAAAACAATTTGCCTGGTTGAAAACATGCTCTGTCGTGCCAAAGTTTTGCACCAGATGTCCTGCGCCCATCAAGTCCTCGGGTACCGGATCGTGATTTAGATCGAAAACAACACTGTTTTCCGATTCATAGACATCCAACGCAAGGTATTTGAACCCCAACAGTCCAAATAGGGGGCCGCTGAAACGTAAATTCAGGAAATCGCTGATTTTGAGATTCCTGAAGTCGTCCTCGGGAAGAAATTGAGCCATAACATCATGCAGCTTGAAGATATCGATGCCGTTGTTGAACTCCTGTGCGCCAAGATCTATCAGAAACGCCTCTTTCGGAATTATGCCTTGTTCCGCGAGCGCCCGTGCGAAAAAGACATCGTCAATTGAAGTACCCATTGTTTCAAAGTTTCCATACAAATGCAGTGCATTTTCCCGTTGCGTATTTGCAACCAAGCGCCGCCGGGTTTATCCGACCGCGCCCGCTTTTTTGATCAGGGCGTCGACCTGATCGCCCATGAAGCGATAGGTGGCGGCAAGATTGCCATCGCCTTCCCCCGTCACCTGGCGCAACGCCATGAGGCGCTGCAGAAAATAAATTACCGGATAGGCACTTGAGGTCTCCAGCTTGGCGGGCTCGAAATCGGCGAAGAAATGGCCTAGCCGCGGCGCCTGGGCCGGAGATAAACTGGTACCGCCTACGAGGCGAAGGTCAGCCGCTCTCTGGTCCGCACCTTGCCCTCTTGCAATCGCCGAACGCCCCTCGGCCTGAGCGATCAAAACCTTAATCTCGCCGCGCAGCGTTTCCAGATCGGCTAGCGCGTCGCTCTTTTCCGCTGAATTGTGATCGGCGATCATGCGCTGCAGAAAAAACACCACTGGATAGGTATCGGAGGCAGCCATTTGATGCAGATCGAAGTCGGCCAGAGCCTGCTGGGCGGCGTGATGCTGATCCTGATCCACCTTCCTATCGCTGCCGTGCAGGCCGTGGTTCAGATGGACCGGCGGACAGGCCTGCCGCCAGGCCGGATTGATGAATTGCGCGATGCACCGGATGGTGGCGGGATCGTCAAGTGCCTCGGTTGATACCTGCATGTTGTTGGGGAACAGATGCAGATTTTGGTCGATCAGGCGGTGCGCGGTGTCATAGAACCAGCCAAGCCGTTCGTCGAGAGAAAGGGCGTTCCAGACATCCGCCTCCATCTCGCCCAGCAGGACCGCCGTCGGCGGCGCCGGATCATAAGGTGCATCCGTCGCCGTCGTATCTGTTCGTACAGGCGCAATATAGCCGTCCCAGGCCAAGGGATCGGACTGCGCCTGATGGCGCATGGAGGCGATGCAGCCATCACGGTCCCGTTTCACATGGATCACGCGCACATCATCGCCGAAGGCATGGTGTAGCACAGGCACGACAAAGCTAAAGATATTGCCCGAGACCACTTCGGCGCTCATGGTATCGCAGATGGTATGCATCCACGCGTCATCGCCGTCCCTGTAATATTTGGCCGTGCCGGCGAAGCTGCGAAAACTGTTCGCTTCATGGTGCAGCGCGGCCTGCTCGCCGTTGGCGGCATGCAGATCGGCGACCAAACGGCCAAGTGAACGGGTGCCATCACGGCCGGCACCGAGCACTAAAACCCGTGGCGGCCGGTTCGGCGTTGGCTCCTCGAAATGTTGCGATAGCTCTTCAAAACGGGGACTTTCTTTCACCAAGGGGTGGAAATGCGCTTTCCAGTCATCGAAGGTCTGGAACATGGTGCAGTTCTGGCAGGTATTCATC
This sequence comes from Pseudomonadota bacterium, assembly GCA_027623205.1. Taxonomy (GTDB): domain Bacteria; phylum Pseudomonadota; class Alphaproteobacteria. Next base: position 42,444 of record JAQBYC010000004.1, read on the forward strand.
CAGCGTTCGCGGCGCAGCTTCTGATATGGCTTGCCGTTCCAGACTGCATCAAAACCCTTTACGAACGCATCGCCCATGTTGACATCGCCGATATGGCAACAGGGCACGGTCTGGCCAGGCGTAAAAACAATGGCCTGTTCGATGGGCCACCTGCAATCGCGCTCGGCATCGAACGATTTGATCTCCTCCTTGAAAAACTGCCGCGCATTGACGGTGACACCCAATTCTTTACCCAATGCAATCGCCCCACCTACGGCGGCGTTATAGCGCTCCTTCTGGAAATAGACGCTGAATTCGATGTTCTCGACCCGGTTCACCATGTAATGGGTGAAATTGATCAGGCTTACGCCCAGGCTTCTCGCCAGCCGCACGAATTCGGGCATTTCGTCAATATTATCGCGATGCACGACATAATGCAGGGCCACCCGCCGGGCCGATTGCGCCCCCAGACCTGACATGAAATCGGCGATCCGGCCCACCGTGCGCTCGAACTGGCAGGGCCGTTCACGCTCATTGTCCTCGGCAAACTGCTTGCCGCGGTAGGCTTTGGGCGCGTTCTCGCGGGTATAGCGGAACAGATAGGGATACATGTCCCGCTTATAGGTTTCGGGAAGCGCCGCATTGAGGGAAATCGCCAAATTGTTCAGCCGCTTGTCCAGTTTTTCGCCCCACGCACGTGTCAACAGGGTGCCATTTGAAACAAACTCGATTAAATCCTCGCGCGGGTTTATGGAGTAAATGTAGTCCAGGGCTTCGCCCAATTGCGGATGCAGAAACGTCTCGCCAAAGCCGGTCAATTGGATGATCCGGGCATCACGCAGTGACGATTCCATGCCGTAAAGGTTTTCCAGCGCCAGATTGCGGCCCTTGCTGCCAAGTTGCCCCTCGAACTCCTCGCGGGTGCAAATAAAACACTTCAGATTACATCGGTCTGTCAGTGCAACCGTCAATTTATACGGATTCGGCGCCTTCGCCGGCAAATTGGTCATCGCGCTTTAACCCATCAATCCTACCATGATCCCCACCTAGTACATTGACAGGTTAAACGCAGAAGCTGAACGAATGGTAAATCAGGGTAAAGGGTATTAACCCTAATCCAGTTGGTCCCCAGGTTGCAGGGGGTTGCCGCGCAGAAAATCCGCTGCCGCCATCACCGCCCTGCCCGACCGCTGCAAACGGGAGAGGCGCAATGCGCCCTCGCCACAGGCAATCAGCAGGTTATCGTCCAGGACCGTGCCCGGCGGAGCGCCCGCCTCTCCCATTTCGGGCCGGGCCAAAAGAACCTTGATGCGGACGCTTTGCCTTTCGCACCACGCGCCGGGAAAGGGCGATAAGCCGCGGATCAGGCGATCCAGCTCCACGGCCGGCCGGCTCCAATCGATGCACGCTTCCGCTTTGTCGATCTTTTTCGCATAGGTAACGCCCACCTCGGGCTGGGGGTGTACCTGCAATTGCCCACTGGCCGCACCTCGTAGGGCCTCCACCATCATGGGTGCGCCCATTTCAGCCAGTTGCGCACTGAGTTCCCCCGCCGTGGCCTCGGCCGCGATGGGGAGTTCCGCGCGCAACAGCACGGCACCGGTATCAAGGCCCTCGTCCATGGCCATGATGCAAATGCCGGTCACGGGATCACCAGCCATTAGCGCCCGCTGGATCGGCGCCGCGCCGCGCCAACGGGGCAATAACGAGCCATGCAGGTTGAAACAGCCCAGGCGCGGCGCCTGTAGAATTGCCGCCGGCAGTATCAGGCCATAAGCGACCACCGCCGCCGCGTCCGCCCCCAAGGCGCGAAATTCAGCCTGGGCTTCCGCCGACTTCAGGTCGGCTGGCGTGTGAACAGGAATGTCGTGCGCCAGGGCGGCGGCATGTATGGGCGTAGGCCGGAGCTGCTTGCCACGCCCGGCCCGGCGCGGCGGCTGACTATAGACCGCCGTCACCTCGATCCCGTCGGCTGCCCGCAACGCGGCGAGGGTCGGCACCGCGAAGTCCGGCGTACCCATGAAGACGATCCGCAAGTCCGCCATTTTGTATGCTGCCTTTGTTTTAGGCGGTGACCTTTTGCCGCTTGGCCTTATCCAGCTTGCGCAAAATCATGCCGCGTTTAACGGCAGACAAGCGATCCACAAACAGACGGCCCTTCAGATGATCCATTTCGTGCTGGATACAGCGCGACAACAAGCCCTCGGCATGCAATTGCCGCTGCTGACCATGATAATCCAGGAATTCCACCGTGATTGCCCCAGGTCGGTCCAGATCGGCAAACTGTTCGGGCAAGGACAGACAACCCTCATTATAGCTCGCCAGCTCTTCGGAATATTCCACGATGTCCGGGTTGATCAGGTACAGCGGCGCATTCACCTCGTCGTCCCGCGAGACGTCAATAGTAATCAGGCATTTCGGAATACCGATCTGCACCGCGGACAGGCCGATGCCCGGCGCCTGGTACATGGTTTCCAACATATCGTCCAAAATTTTCCGCACTTTATCGTCGACCGCTTCCACGGGCCTGGATTTCACCTTCAAACGCCGGTCCGGTGCGGTGATAATAGATAAAATCGTCATATGTCGTTGCCGTGCACAGGATCAATACAGACCAAAATGGAGTTCTAGCCTCTAGGTAGTATGGCGCCGGAACCGGGTCAAGTTCCCGCGCACCACTTTGGGGGCAAATTGGAACGCACCGCGACATCAACATGTAGATCGGCGCGCTGGCCCCTTCTACTCTGTTGCCGGTTTTGGGCAGGATTGCCCACCTGCCTTGGCTCCGCCGGGCGGCGCGATTTTAGGACGTCCGGTAGGCCGCGGCGGAGGACGACACCCCGGGCCTGCCGGCGGCGGGTATCGAGGGCCCTTGGGCGCATCGTTGGTAGATTTGCCAGAACATGGCGCCAGTCGGCAAAAATTTCTGTCGCTATGGTAAAAATATCATTAAAAAATGGGCACAGTATATCGAATCGATATATTGTGATTCATAATAAATATGCTATATAGCCCTTATGGCAGTTGGATGCCGGATGAAATAACTCTATCCGGGCAACTTGTTGGGAAAAAAGCCGCGGGCGGCGCGGCACGAGGATGACATGCTGGAAATGATGCGACCCGAACCGAAAGCAGCCCTGACCTGGGTTGTCGTTTGGTTGGCAGCTCTGATCGCGCTGGCCATGGTGCCGGTTGACAACGCCAATTCAGGACTTGCCTCTATGCCTGATGAAATTCAATACAGCCATGGGACAAACCCTGGGCTCCAGCGCACCAGCGCGCCGACGCCAAGGGTGCCGGGCTAGCCCGTATCAAGGTTAGCCGGCGCCACCCACACCTGCAAAAAATTGCGCCCCCGGACATGGCGAGTTAACGTGGCATGAAACGATTGCAGAACATCCCGCGCCAACAGGCGGGCCGGGGCGGTGCAATTAACCGTGTTGGGGGCGAAACAACATGACCGAGCAAATCGATCCGTTCAGAGTGGCCATTCCAGAAGCCGCCTTGGAGGATTTGCGCCGGCGCCTGAACGCCACCCGCTGGCCAGACGCCGAGACCCCGGATGACTGGTCCCAGGGCGTTCCATTGTCGTACATGCAGGAGATCTGCCGGTACTGGGCCAATGATTATAATTGGCGCCGCTGCGAGACCCTGCTGAACGGCATGGACCAGTTCCTGACCGAGATCGATGGCCTCAACATTCATTTTCTCCATATCCGCTCGCCGCACCCGAATGCCTTGCCGCTGCTGATCAGCCATGGCTGGCCCGGCTCGGTCCTGGAATTCCGCCACGTGATCGGGCCCCTGACAGACCCTACTGCCCATGGCGGCAAGGCCGAGGACGCCTTTCACGTCATTGCACCATCCTTGCCCGGCTATGGCTTTTCCGGCAAGCCGGAGGCACCGGGCTGGTCGGTGCCGCGCATCGCTACCGCCTGGGGGCAATTGATGGCCCGCCTTGGCTATGACCGCTATCTCGCCCAAGGCGGCGATTGGGGCTCCGCCATCACGCGGCAGATTGGCGTGCAGGACAGCGAACATTGCCTGGGCATCCATCTGAATATGGTGACCGAACGGCCTGACCCGGAGACCATGGATGACCTGACCGATTTCGAGCGCAAGGCGCTGGCTTCGGCAAAACATTATGTGGATTGGGACTCGGGCTATTCGAAACAGCAAAGCACCCGGCCACAGACCCTTGGCTATGGTCTGGCCGACTCCCCATCCGGCCAGGCGGCCTGGATAATGGAGAAATTCTGGGCCTGGACCGATTGCGGCGAGCACCCGGAAAATGCGCTCAGCCGAGACGATATGCTGGACAATATCATGCTCTATTGGCTGCCGAACACAGCAGCCTCGTCGGCCCGGCTGTATTGGGAAAGTTTCGGACGGCGGTCAATAGACGACGTCAAAATTCCAGTCGGTTGCAGCCTCTATCCCAAGGATATTTTTGCCGCCTCCCGGCGCTGGGCGGAAAAGCGCTTCCACAACATCATCCATTGGAACGAAATGCCAAAAGGCGGCCACTTCGCGGCAATGGAGCAGCCGGACATGTTTGTCGAGGAGCTGCGGACCTGTTTCCAGACGTTGCGCTAGCACCAATTGATACAGCGCCAGCATCCTGCATGCGATGACTGCTGAAACGCCAAAACCCACGGCCAAGGCGCCCGTGCCGATGCTGATCCCGACGCTGCTGATCATGGCGTCCGCCGTATCCATTCTATCGACGGATCTCTACACCCCCTCATTGCCGCATTTACAAGCGGTGTTCCATACCAATGCAGGCCGGGTGCAATTGACGATCACCCTGAATCTGGTCGCCTACGCCCTGGCGCAACTGTTTTACGGTCCCCTGTCGGACCGCATTGGGCGGCGTCCGGTGTTGCTGGCGGGGATGGCGGGATTTGCTTTGGCTTCGGCGGGCTGTGCTGCCGCTAATTCCATCGACACCTTTATTCTGGCCAGAGTGCTGCAAGGGCTGACGGCCTGTGCCGAGGCGGTGGTGGCCTATGCGGTGATACGGGAGCTTTACGATCAGGCCGGCGCGGTTCGCATCCTCGCCGCCTATGGCATGGCCATTGCCCTGGCGCCGGCCATAGGGCCGATCGTTGGGGGATATATGCATGTCTGGTTCGGCTGGCGGTCGAATTTCGTGCTGTTGACCGGATTGATCATTCTGGTGACCCTGCTGATTTGGCGATACTTACCGGAAACCCTGCAGCAACCCGACCGCGGCGCCTTACGCGCCAGGCGCCTTTTGGGCGGCTATCTTGCTTTGCTGCTGGATGGGCCTTTCATGACCTATACCCTGATCATGTCCCTGGTCCTGGGCGGTCTGTTCGCCACGCTTGCCGCCTTTCCTTTCCTGTTTATAGAACGCTTGGCCGTCCCCACGGAGCAATATGGCTACTATTATGCGGCCATTGTGTCGGCCTTTTTCCTGGGCTCCCTGGCCGCCAATCGGATGGCTGGACGCATGGGCAGCGATCCGTTGCTGGCCGCCGGCCTGGTCTTGTGCGCCGTGGGTGGCGTGACCATTCTGGTATTGGTTGCCGCCGGATTGGAAACACCCGTAACCATAACGGCTACACAATGCTTTTTCGGCCTCGGCCTGGGGCTGGTATTCGCCGCGGCGCCGGTTCGGGCCTTTGATGTCTGCCGCACCGGCCATGGTTATGCGGCCGCGATGCTGGGAGCCTTGCCCATGGCGGCGGGTGGTTTGGGCACATTCTGCATCGCGCTGTCCCACGACGGCAGCGCCTGGCCCATCGCCATCCTGCTTACCGTAACGACCTTATCCGCCACGGCTTTATACCTTACCGTGCAGCCCTGGCGGGTGGTTCAACCAAATCCCAAATCAGTCTAGACGTGTCGCGCCGGGCTATACCGGATGGCGGGAACGCAGGGCGGTGGCCAAGGTGCCGTCGTCGAGATAGTCGAGTTCGCCGCCCACCGGGACGCCATGGGCCAGCCCAGAAATTTTTACGCCGCAGCCAACCAGCTTTTCAGCCAGATAGTGGGCCGTGGTCTGTCCATCTACCGTGGCGTTGGTGGCCAGGATCACCTCGCCTACCGCGGCTTCTCCGGCGCGGGCGATCAGGGCGCCGATACCCAGATCCTCCGGTCCAATGCCATCCAGGGCCGAGAGCGCCCCGCCCAAAACATGATAACGGCCCCGAAAAACCCCGGACCTTTCCAGGGCCCATAAATCGGCCACGCTTTCGACAACACAAATCAGGCTGGCATCACGGCGGCCGTCGCGGCAGATGGCACAGGGCTGCATACTGTCCAGGTTACCGCAGTTGTCACAGGGCGCCACCATATCCGCCGCCTGGCTCAGTGCCTGGGCCAGGGGCCGCAGCAGGCTTTCCTTGCGGTCGATCAGATGCAGGGCGGCCCGGCGGGCGGAACGGGGGCCCAGGCCGGGCAATTTCGCCAACAGCTGGATAAGCTGATCAATCTGCGTTCCGGTCATTGCGTCTGGCTGCCCGCCATTCAAAAAGGCAATTTCAGGCCGGCAGGCAGGTTCAGGCCACCGGTCAGTTTGCTCATCTCTTCCTGGGTATAGTCCTCGACCCGGCGCTTGGCATCGTTGTGGGCGGCGATGATCAGGTCTTCCATTACCTCGATCTCGCCGTCTTTCAAACTGGCGTCCATTTTCAGGCCACGCATTTCCCCCTTGCCATTCAAGGTGACGCTGACCAGGCCGGCGCCTGCCTGGCCGGTCATTTCAACCTCTTCCATGCGGGCCTGCATTTCCTGCATTTTGCCCTGCATTTCCTGTGCCTGTTTCATCATCTGGCTCAGATTTTTCATCTCTGCTCTACTCCATTCGAGGTATCGTTTTGCGCCGGTGCGGCAGCGTCGCCGTCTTCAACGCGATCATGAAGGGGGCGAATGTCGGTAACCTTAGCGCCGGGGAACGTATCCAGCACGGCCTTGACCAGCGGGTCGCCCTCGGTATCGGTCAATATATCAGCCTCGACCTGCCGCTGTTGCACGGCCAGGGGGGGCTGTCCAACAGCCTGGCTGTTGATCACGACGGCCCAGGTCTCACCGGTCCAGACTTCCAGCTTGCCGCGCAGTTTATTCGCCAGATCGGCTGGGGCATTGGCCCCGGGATGAATTTCGAGATGCCCTGGCCGGAACGCCACCAACCGGACATCCTCCATCAAGTGATGGTACAGGCGCCCATCGCGGGCTGCCTTGGCATGCTCGGCAATCGCCTCGAAACTAACGATGGTGACGGCCTGGAGGGCGGTCTCCGCCAGATCGGCTGACGCTGGGTCGGATGCAGCCCGCCCCGGCGCTTCTCCCGAAAATTCATAATCCTGTTGTTCCGGCATCGGCACCGGCATTTCGTCCGGCACCGCTAACGCCCGGGCGGCCACGCCGCGCCCAGTCTGGCGCCCCGGCAACGATGCTGACGCAGGCGCGCCAACCGGCGTGGGGGCCTGCCCGGGGGTAGCCTTGGCGTCCGTGGCGCCGGCCGCACCGGTAACTGCACGCACGGCATCGATGGGGGTTGGCAGGTCCGTGCTGTAGGCGAGGCGGATCAGGATCATTTCAGCGGCGGCCAGGGCCGACGGCGCACCGCGAATCTCGCTCAATCCCTTCAAAAGCATCTGCCAGGTGCGCGCCAGAACAGGCATGGACAGGCCACTTGCCAGGGTCCTGGCCCGTTGCCGCTCCAACTCCGAAAGGCTGGGATCGGCGCCGGCCTCCGGCGCCACCTGCAAACGGGTCAGCAAATGGGTCAATGCCAACAGATCACGCAAAACCACTTCCGGATCGGCGCCCAGATCGTATTGTTCGCGCAATTGCCCCAAGGCCCCTGCCACGTCGCCGCGCATCAATTCCTCGAACAGATCATAAATCCGTACGCGGTCCGCCAGCCCCAGCATCTCGCGCACCTGCTGGGCCGTCACCCTGCCGCCACAATGGGCGATGGCCTGATCCAACAGGGATAGCCCGTCCCGCACGGAACCTTCCGCCGCGCCAGCAATCAGGTTCAACGCCTCTGCTTCCGCAGTTGCTCCCTCCGCCTCGACAATGCCGCCGAAATGGGCCACCAGCAATTCCGCCCCCACCCGGCGCAGATCAAAGCGTTGACAGCGCGACAGCACGGTCACCGGCAGTTTGCGAATTTCCGTCGTGGCAAAGATGAACTTCACGTGCGACGGCGGCTCCTCCAGCGTCTTCAACAAGGCATTGAAGGCGGCCAGGGACAGCATGTGTACTTCATCGATGATATAGATCTTGAAGCGGGCCGAGGCGGGCAAATATCGCACACCCTCCAGCAGATCGCGCATATTATCAACGCCGGTACGCGACGCCGCATCCATTTCCAGCACATCCACATGCCGGGATTCGGCGATTGCCCTGCAATGTTCGCAAACCCCACAAGGGTCGATGGTCGGGCCGCCCTGGCCATCGGCGCCGATGCAATTCAGCGACCGGGCAATGATCCGCGCCGTCGTCGTCTTGCCCACACCGCGAACGCCGGTCAGGATGAAGGCGTGCGCAATACGGTCTTCGCGAATGGCATTGGTGATGGTGCGGACCAAGGCATCCTGACCCACCAATTGGCTGAAATCCTGAGGCCGGTATTTGCGCGCCAGGACCCGATAGGCCGCATCGTCCGGCGGCCTGCCGCCAGTGCCTCTAGCGCCCGCGGGCGCCGCGCTATCCACATCAATTTCGTTCATGGCCTCACTTGGAGCGGGTTTGGAACCTACGCTCACAGGTTAGCATGGCAGGGCAGCATTATAAATGGACTGCATCAATTGTTATGAAGTGGAAGAACGGCCAACAACCCGGACCAAACTTGTTACGGCTGCTTCCTTTCGGACCTGACCGGATTGGCAAGAGGCCCGTCCGTAGCCGCCCTTCCGCCGGCAATATCCGCTTTTGTCCGGTAATGTGCAAGCCGCTAATGCTCCCATTCGAAGGTCATGCAATTTGCCGCCCGTCACCTTGGGGCCACAGAGCGGGTGAGCGAGCCAATTGCCAAATTGGGCTATTCGCGTCCGCCTTCCACGGGACAATGCTGGGCGCGCCAGCGCAACATGCCGCCGGCCAGATTTGCGATCTCGGTGAAGCCGGCACGGCGCAGGATAACCGTCGCCTGGGCCGAACGCCCACCGGCCCGGCAGACGGCGATGATCGGTTGTTCCTTGTCCAGTTCCTCGGCGCGCCTGGCGAGATCGCCTAACGGTATCAGTTTGGCGCCCTGAATACGGCCCAACGGCCCGTCAAATTCGTCCTCTTCGCGCACATCCACGATCTGCGCCACGCCCAAGTTTTCCTCCAGCCACTGCGGCTGCACCTCCCAGATGCCGGCGAATGTGCAGGTCAGGCTGGCCCACGTCGGCTTATCATCTGGGATATCGTCATCGTCGGGTCGGCCGCATTTCAAGTTCGCCGGCACCGCTATATCCATCTTCTTCGGATGGTCCAGACCCAGATTGTCCATGTAGCCGGCAAAATCACTCTGACTCAATTGTCCGCCAAGACGCGGGTTGAAGGCTTTCTCCTCCGCCACGCTGGTTGCCGTCAGGCCGCGGTAGTCGTGACCCGGGTAAAGCAGGCAGTCGTCCGGCAAGGTGAATATCTGGGTATGAATTGAACGGTACATCTGCCCGGCATCGCCGCCCTGAAAATCGGTACGTCCGCATCCCCGGATCAGCAGGCAGTCACCAGTAAACGCCATCTTTTCCGTATCAAGCACAAATGTGAGACAGCCGGCGGTGTGACCGGGCGTGGCCCTGACGGTCAGGTAACGGTCACCGAAATTGATCCTGTCGCCATGGACGAGGGGTTGATCAACCCCAACGGCACCACCATCCGCCGACTGCGCGATCTTGCTGCCGGCACTATTCCGCAGCAACCAGGCGCCGGTAACGTGATCGGCATGGACATGGGTTTCAAGCGTGTAGAGCAAGTTCAGGCCAAGTTCATTCAACAACGCGCCGTCGCGCCGGGCCTGCTCATAGACCGGATCGATCAGCACCGCTTCACCTGTCCCTGAATCGGCCAGCAAATAAGTATAAGTCGCCGATTGCGGATCAAATAGCTGACGAAATAGCATGCGCTCGAACCCCCCTTACAGCTACATATTTTGATTGCAATCGTGGACCCAAGCCGGCCAACAAGCAACACGCATTTTTCTCAAAGCACCTGGCCTGGCGCCAAACTTTGCCCGCCAGAGTGGCGATGGCAGGGCGGCGATTTTTTCCTGAAACTGAAGGTAGGTGGTGGCAACCGCCACAATGCCGGTTTTTGCGTTGGGCTGAAACTCACATCCCGATGATGCAGCTGGGTTTGCCGAAGGGGCTGGCTTGTGGCACGCTCCGCGCCAACAGATAGCGTAGTTCAGAGAAAAGCGGACAGATTATGGAGTTCATCAATACCTTTGCCGGCAGCCCCTTGAACCGAATGGGTAATGAGCGGCGAAACGCGGACTGGCTGCAACAACAAATGGACGACCCGGAGAGCTGCTTTTTGCCCCTGTGGCAGTTGCGCGGCCTGATGCTGCCGGGGGATGAATTGCGTCTTGGCTGGTGCCGGCGGGCCGATGTGCAGCCATTCATCGCTCAAGGCGCGACGGTTCTATTGCTGGGCCAGATCAATGGCCGTTCGCACTTCGCGGTGGATGTCTCCGCGGCCGGCCCGAAAAAGGCCGACGCGCCGCTGCAGGACTTCGGCAAATGGATCGATGTACGCAGCGCGGCAGCATCGTGCGGCCACGGCGACGCCGCCATCCTGGCGCAATCCCGTTCCATGCTGGACTGGCATGTCCGGCACGGCTTTTGCTCGGTCTGCGGCCAGCCCTCGAGCATGGGCGAGGCGGGCTATTCCCGCAAATGCAACGACGAGGCGTGCGGCGCCATGCATTTCCCGCGCACCGACCCGGTCACCATCATGCTGGTGCTGGATGGCGAGCGCTGCCTGTTGGGGCGGCAAAAGATCTTTGCCCCGAACAGCTATTCCGCCCTGGCCGGCTTCATGGAACCAGGCGAAACCATGGAAGAAACCGTGCGCCGCGAAGTCTTTGAAGAGGCCGGCATTCGGGTCGGCGATGTGCGCTATATCTTTTCGCAACCCTGGCCCTTCCCCTCTTCATTGATGATGGGCTGCTTTGGCACGGCGGAAACCACCGAGATCAAAATCGATCCAGCCGAACTGGAAGAAGCCCGCTGGTTCAGCCGGGACGAGGTGGCGGACATGGTGCACAGCTGGCAGGACCAGACCAAGTTGCGCATGCCCGCCCCCCTGGCCATTGCCCATCAACTGGCCCAGGCCTGGCTGCGCGGCGATTAGAGGACTTTCGGACTAGACCTCATCAATACGTCTACCGCTGGATGCAGAAGTCATTGCTTGGAATAGTCAATGGTTCTAAGGTTCGCGCCACTGCGTCGCATAGCGAAAGCGTGTTTGAACGCTACCTAAAATATTGACCCCACGATGGGTGACAGCACTTGTATTTTGATGTTTTAATTTGGCGTGTGCTGCCTGTATTGGCAGCAATGTTGGGTCGATAGGACATACGGCATTGGATCTCAGGGAAGTGAGGTAGATGACTGTGAAAAAATCGGATCGCAAAAGCCACCGCCAACTCATCAGGCATTTGATCACCGCTAAGTTGGCGGTTGGGGCTGCCTGTTTGGTTCTAAGCGCCACGGTCGCCCAAAAGGCGAGCGCGATAGCCGCGCCCGAAGAAGCCAAAATCTCGATCGCGGACCGGATTGAGGCCATTCGGTCAAGCCTCCGCACCCAAGGCGCCAAGGAGGGCGGGCCGTTGCACGCCCTGAAACAAGTGGCCCAATGGTACAATTGGCCGAACTGGCGAAATGGCTGGAACGACTGGCGGAACCAACGCTGGTTTAATTATCGGCGGTAACGCCACACGCATGACCGCCGACGGATGAATGTGGCTCTATAAGTCCGTAGGCCCTGATCATGCGGCGCAAATGGACGTATCGGAGCCGCTGATGGAAAGGAATTCCTTGTCAAGTCATCAAGCGGATATATCTCCGGTGATTGATTTGCTGGTCATCCAGCCGACGCCCTTCTGCAATCTCGACTGCGACTATTGTTATTTGCCGAACCGGGGCGACAGGCGAAAAATCGATCCTGATACTCTGAGGCGGATCTTCAAGGCGGTGTTCGAAAGCGAATTCCTGGGGCGCCAATTGGGCATAGTTTGGCACGCCGGCGAACCAACCACGATGCCGATCGAGTTTTACCGCACTGCGTTCGCCCTTGCGGAACAATCAAAGCCGGAAGATCTGGCGCTTACCCACTCAATTCAAACCAATGCGGTGTTGATCGACCAGGCCTGGTGCGATTTCGTCCTGGAAACCGGCCTTCAGGTCGGCGTGAGTGTCGATGGCCCCGCGTTCCTGCACGATCGTCATCGAAAAACCCGGTCCGGCGCCGGTACCCATGCGCGGACGCTCCGCGGTATCAGACGATTGCAGGACAACGGTATCGATTTTCATGCGATCTGCGTGCTGACGCGCGACTCCCTCGACTATCCCGACGAGATCTTCGACTTCTTCGCCGATAACAATATCGGACAGATCGGCTTCAACATCGATGAGATCGAGGGCGCAAATCATGACTCAACGTTGACCGGTGTCGGTACCGATACGCTGTTCAGACGTTTTCTGCGCCGTTTTCTCGATCTGCTGAAACAGCATCCAGGAATTCTGAGCGTCCGCGAATTCGATGATACCATGTCAGCCATCGCCGCCGACGAAAATGCCGCTATCTATAATCATCAGGTCATGCCCTTCGGCATCGTCAGCGTCGATGCCGACGGCAATATCAGCACCTTTTCGCCGGAACTCCTGGGGCAGTCTTCCCGTACTTACGGAGACTTTGCTTTTGGCAACGTTCACCAAGGGGGGCTTGATGACGTGGAAAATAACGCCGCGTTTCAAAAGACGCGGCGGGAGATCAAGGCGGGACTCTCACGCTGCCGCGAAACATGTGATTATTACGGTGTCTGCGGCGGCGGCGCACCGTCCAACAAGTTCTTCGAACATGGCCGCTTCGACGAAACAGAGACGATGTATTGCCGCCTCACAAAAATGGCGGTAACGGATATTGTCATATCGGACATTGAAGCAGACCTCGCGCAGCATGCTGCCGAATTCGTCACGGCGGCCGGGGGTCAGCGCGCATGACAAGCATTCAGCCGGTTGATCCTGCAAAACCGACCGAACGCGGCGGCGGGGTAATTGTGCGGCCATTTTCACACTATGCCGGCCACTGGCGGGCCGAGCAAAAGTTGCGGGTACATTCCGGCGCGAAGCTGAAGATGCACGGCGATGCACCGCGCGATGACTGGCGCACGCCACGGGATGTTGAGTTATCGCGTTTGACAGGCGGTGATACCGATGGCGCCGATCTCTTGGTGGTCGAGGTTTTTACCTTCCCGAACCACCTTAGGAATGACTCTTGGGGTTTGAATTTGGATTCAGATCAGGTTTCCGCCGGTTCGGGCGTTTCGCAGGAATATCGGGCATTTGCGGCCCGCTTGCTGGAATACCTGGAATTCATCCGTGTGCCCGTCAACCGAACCTGCACAATTCGAGCAGAGATCTCGCGTCCAGGTGGTGGCCCGTCTTGGACTGCCGCCGGCCCGCCAGCAGGAGACAAAGTGGCGTCGGACGGTCGACCGGTTGCGGAGTCAACCACCATAATGCTCAATTTTGGCTTCGAGCCGCGCGGCGTCGTGTGGGCCAATCAGGATCCGTCATGTCCGTGGGTGAGGCTTGCATTGGAACCGGGTGAAGCTTGCTTCGGCCCGTTTCGGCAAATGCAGCTGGTTCAGGATACCTTGGGGATGACGGAACCCGATTTCAACCTGATCGTCGAACCATCCGAGTCCGAACAACACGCCAACAAAGACCTATGTGGTGTTTGTCATGACTGACAATAATGAACCGACCCCGAATTCCGCGTCCGGCGCTGAAGGTCAGGCCAATGAAGCGCGAAGGTATTTTGGTGCTGTCCTATCCTGGAAAACCGCCAGCTTAGTGCTTTTCATCTTGATTATTGGCGTTGCTCTGGAAAGAATATTTATAGTGTTCCCCAATATTTCAGTGCAACTCACCAATGAGCGCGATGGCGGCTTTATCCTGGTCGATAGTCCGGAGATATATTCCCGCGAACGTTTGTTGAACGATAGGCTTCGCCAACACGATTGGCTAATGGAGCTTCTGAAAAAAATGGACGATCTTAAGTTCGGAAGCCAGGCAACTATCGAACAAATGGATAACAGCCAGTTCGGCGCTAATATTTCTGCCCGCGCAGGACCGTTGGTGGAAAATTCCGCGGGCGCCATCGCGCCCTTGACAACGGACACTAGATCTCCTGCGCAAGGAGTAGAGAATTCAGCGGCACCTGGCCGGCGCGAGGCCAACGGCGCAAGTTCGGGGAAGCCCACCGAAACAAATATCGAAAGATTTCGTAGCCGGCTGGCCTACCGGGAAGAAATACGGGCGGAGCTGTTGGAGACGCAACTCGATGACCGGCACGACATCAAAGGCAACACGCTTTACCGTCTGAAATTCGACGTCACAGTCCTGCCGCAGGAAGGAAACGAAAACTGGGCATTTGTCGAGGTCAAGTTGAGTAATGACGACGAACCTGAGGACAATTTGGATGTCTATACCAGGTGGTTGAAAGACACGCAACAGCGACTAAATGACTATCTCTTTGAGCTGACGCAGGCGTTTTTCACCCGAACAGCGAAGCCGGAAGTGTTGCATGAGTTGGAAACTTTCATGCGTCAGAAAATTCCAGATGTTATTCTGGAGAGTGACTATTTCCAGAAAGAGCCATCTTCTTCACCGCCCGCTAAGCACCAAACGCATTGCCGCGCCGAGACCATCAGCCGAAGATTGGATTGCTTGGACGGATTTTTTGAACGAGTTTTGAATGCGCCATATTCTGATCAGATATTTGGCAGGATCGAGGCCACGCTTGATGGCGGAACGGATCGAGAATTTGACTTCATGCGTGCGTTTATACTCGATTATATGCACACCGTTTATGGCAAATCGGACGACCCGTATGTCGGGGGACATCAAAGCCCTGCTTACATTCGTTATGCGTCCTGGAGGACAGCGCTGAGCGAGGCGTCCCGCGCTATTCCTGCCGGCCATGATAATCTCAGCGCCCTGTTCGACGATCCGAATTCTGATTATAATGATCTGCTGAAGACACCCGATAGTTTGTCTCCCCATAAAATTCAGCAGTTATTGACCAATTTCAAGAAGGACAAGAATTTTTCTGCGATATATGATGCCTTCCAACTAACCGCTGACGCATTTGAATTGGAGCGGCACTTGATCCAGTCGGCAATTGCCGATTTCGTGGTCGAGAAATATCTTCACGTACACGCACTCAACCGATTTGCGCTACTTGTGAAGACCGGATGCGATGTTGGTTATTGCAACATCGCCATGAGCCCAAAATCAGGGTATTATACAAACGATTCAGGCCAATGTGCGGGGAAATACCGACCGCTAGGCGCCACCAATAGCAGCAGATGGGCGTGTCCCGATAGGGGCATTGTCGCGGGTTTCTATCAAGCCTTGAAAAACGCGCCGGTTTATTCCTACGCCGTGAGCCCAAAGGAATCGATCCAACGGGTGGCGAATTTATCTTCCCACGTTCAAGAATTGAACCTCGCGCTCAACACCGCCGCGAAGGTTTCGTCGTCTGCAAACATCGAAGGTCTAATTAGTCTTCTAAGGAGCGAACAAAAGCGCGTTCAATCAATCAAACGCCAGCCATTGATTGTTGGGTTCTCGGATCGTTATTTTGCCACGGGCAAATATTCTTACAACGGTTTGATAGAAAGGCCCCCCGCCGTGACTCATTTCGGTTGGTTGATCGGACCCAAGTTTGACATCGGCGAAAAGCCAACATTCCATCATGTCCCGATACAAAATGCGGTTGCCGCCGTGGTGTCTGTCCCGAGTTGGTGGAAGAGAGCGAAGATCGAGGTTGCTTCGTGCTTTGTCGCGCCAGCGCATACGACAATGCTTTTGACCAAATCCGATGCTGAGGGCTCTAAATCCATATGCGGACCAGAAAAAAAGGAAGCGGACACAAATTCAGGGACGGGGAAAAATACCACCGGCGACGCCAGCAAAGAAGCCAGACGAAACAAGCGGAATTTCGACTTCAAAATTCGTCTGCCGGGGCGGGCGGATGAAATCCCGCGCAAGATAGGCTACGCCGTGGGCCGCAGTCCGCGATTGACATCACAAGGGTCACTCGGCGCGCTCTATGTGGGGCAAAAAGAGGCCAAGCTGTTGCTGTTCGGGATTGATCTTTGGCGCAGCACCGTTGTCACGGTCGGATCCCAGAAAGCTGACGGGATCGAGATTCTGCCGGACATGAAAGGTATCATTGCAAGGTTCGATGATGTGAAGGCGCCGCTGCGCTGGGGCATAGAGGGACGGGACGGTGCCCAACGTCGTGGAAATTTTTGCAAGGCGCATGCAGAACTTTTCGTATGGACGAGCGAGGGCAAAACCGAACCGCAAATAGTGACGATCTATCAGTCGAAAGAGGATTTCGAACGAGGCGGCTGCAAGAGAGATATTCAACCAGGAGAAACCGAACCTAGGAATATCCAGCCAGAAGCGCTAGCGCATTTGAGCGTTGGCACCAAAAATGCGGAGCTGCATATCGACGGTCGAAATTTGCAACAGGTCACCCATGTCACTTTGGGAAATCAGATCAGCAGCAAAACGACCCCGTTAGGTGGGGGCGGCATTATGGCAATGTTTGATGAAATCAAAAATCCGACGGATTGGCCAAACGGCCCGTCTTGGATGCGGGTTCCGGTCATGGTCTGGGGTCGTGACCGGAAATGGTCTCCTGGGTTCGCCTGTCTTTATCCGAAAGGGGTCAACCTTAAAGATGACACTGTGCCGCTGTGCCCATCCCACGGACCTCAATCGGGCTTTAATAGCGGGCCGCCCGATAGTAACCGGCCCGCCTATCCAACCAAATGAGTATCTGCGTTTCAGGGGCTGCGGCACGAAGTCATTGATCGGCCAGACCTTTTCATAGCCTCCACTGGGCGCAGAAATCAGGGGTTGGCGCAGGCAACTAATTCCAGGATGAGTGGCGCTTGAACGCAATTTCATTGATCAACCAAACAGCAGCAGGACCACGATGCTGCCCGCGACCAGGGCCATGCCGGACAGTTCCTTGGGCGTTGAACGTTCCTTGAAGAACAGCACCGACAGGCACAGGGTGAACAGCAGCTCCACCTGACCCAGCGCTTTGACATAGGCGGCGCGCTCGATGGTCATGGCCGTGAACCAGCCGGCGGAACCGATCACCGAGGTGATGCCGACGAACAGGCAGCCGCGCCAGTTGGGCGCCATGACGGTGAATTGATCGCGGGCGCGCAGCAGCATATAGGCCGACATCACCGCCGTTTGGATCAACAGCACCATGGCGAGCGTCAGGGCGGCGGCATAAAGCCAGTCATCCAGGCCCAGGGACAGGCTGGCCTGGCGCAGGAACAGCGAGGCCCCGGCAAAGCCCAGGCCCGCGGCCAGGCCAACGCCGGCGGCGGGCTGAAACAACCGCCGCAACAGGGTATCGCCGGCGATGCCGGTGCGGGCGAGATTGATCACCACCACGCCGACGGCGCCCAGGGCGATGGCGACCCAGCCGGCGCCGGCGATGGCCTCGTGAAAGACCGTCGCCCCCAACAACGCCGTCAACAGGGCTTCGGTGCGGGCATAAGTGGAGCCGACGGCAAAGTTGCGCAGGGAAAAGAGGAATACCAGCAGGACAGTGGCGGCGATCTGGGAAAGGCCGCACAGGGCCGCAAAGACAAAAAACGTCCAATCCGGCGACGGCAGCTGGTGGCCGCCCAGCTGCTTCAAGAACAACAGATAGACCAGCGCAAACGGCAGCCCCCACAGAAACCGCACATAGGATGCGCCGACCGCGGAGAAATCCCTGGTCAAGTATTTCTGGCCCGCCGTCCGCGCCGCCTGCATGAAGGCCGCCAGAAAGGTGATCGGTATCCAGAGCCAGACTTCCATGAATTTGGCCGGTGCCTTTTTTTGCGTTAGGCCAAGGTCCGATACCAGGTATCGGACAGAGTATAGCCCTGCGGGAACGGGTCGTCGGGGTCCAGGGTATATTGATGGCTGCCGGTGATCCAGGCGCGGCCTTGCACGCTGGGTGATATGGCCGGCAAGCCGCCAACCTCGCACACGGAGTCGATCCGGCACTGGAATTCCGTGCTCAGCACTGATTGACTGACCAGAATATCATCCAGTCCGATCTGTCCACGGCGATGCAGCACCGCCAGCCGGGCCGAGCTGCCCGTACCGCAGGGGGAGCGGTCCAACTTGCCCGGCGAGATCACCACCGTATTGCGCCCGATTGTGCGGCCGGCGGCATCCCTGGTCAGAGGTGCGGCAAACTGCGTAAAGGTCACGGTATGAATGCCGGGATTTTCCGGGTGGCTGACCGGGTGTTGCGCCACCACCGCTGATTTTATGCGTTCGCCCATCTCCACCAGATCCCGCGCCTCGTCCGGCACCAGGGCAAAGCCCAGGCCCGGTGCATCGAAAATGGCAAAGAAGGCGCCGCCATAGGCGATGTCACAGGTCAGACTACCCAGGCCCGCAACCTCGACAATCGCCTCCAACTTGGCCACGAAACAGGGAACATTGCGGATACGCACATTCCGGCAACGGCCGTCGCGGCAATCCGCCACCACCTGGATCAAGCCGCCGGGGGTATCCAGCGCCAGCACGGTCTCGGGCCCGCGCATGGCCACCATGCCGGTTTCCAGCAATACCGTGGCCACGCAGATGGCATTGGAACCGGACATGGCCGGATAATCCGTTGGCTCCATGATGATGAAACCCGCATCCGCACCCGGCGTTTTGGGCGGCACCACCAGATTGGTGTGGACAAAAGCCCCACCCCGCGGTTCGTACAACAGAAACTTGCGCAGACCGTCAGCCTGGGTGCGCAAATATTCCCGTTGTGCGAACAGGCTGTCCCCAGGCGGCGGCAACACGCCGCCGGTAATCACCCGGCCCACCTCGCCCTCGGCATGGCAGCCGATCACCGTGATGGTGCGGGCCGATTGCACCCCTAGGCCTTCACATGCGGTGCTTCGTAGTCGGCCCGTTTGGACTGGCGGAAGGGATGACGCGGATAGGTGCCCAGAATTTGCAGCCGGGTGCAAAAGAACTGCGCCTCTTCCAGCGCCCATGCCACCCGCTGATCCTCCGGATGCCCCTCAAAATCAGCATAAAACTGCGCCTGTTCGAAGCTGCCCGGTTCGATATAGCTTTCCAGTTTGGTAATATTGATGCCCGTGGTGGCGAAACCGCCCAGGGATTTGTACAGCGACGCCGGTACGCTGCGGACCTGAAAAACGATGGTCGTCATGGCATCGCCATCCTTGGGATGAGGGGTAATTCGCTCCCGCGCCAGAATGATGAAACGGGTGACGTTGTTGCCCATGTCCTGGACGTTCTCGCGCAGAATTTGCAGATCATAAATTTCCGCGGCCAGGGAAGAGCCAAGGGCCGCCAAGGAATTGTCGCCCTTCTCCGCCACCATCTGGCAGGCGCCGGCGGTATCGGCATGCACCACCGGCTCGATCCCCAGTTCACGGATCAGATTACGGCATTGGGGCAGGGCATGGATATGGCTGTGGACCTCGCGGATATCTTCCAGTTTGGCGCCCCGAGGGGCCATCAACTGGTGGTTCACGGCCTGGAAATGCTCGCCCACGATATACTGATCCGAGGTCGGTATCAGATGATGAATATCGGCTACCCGCCCGGCCAGGGAGTTCTCGATTGGGATCATGGCGCGCCCCGCCTTGCCTTCATTCACAGCGGCAAAGGCATCTTCGAAGGTGCGGCATGGCAGGGGCGTGTAATCGGGCAGGCCTTCCAGACAGGCGAGGTGGGAATAGGCGCCGAACTGGCCCTGAAAGGCCACGTTCCTGCGTGGATCCTCCCCCTCGCTCGTGCCGTTCGAAACTGTCTTATCGGCCATGGCGGCTCGCCCTAATTAATTGAATAACCTTGTAATTCCGGATCATCGCGCCAGAGCGCGGCGCGCCCGGTCCAGATCGGCAGGAGTATCGACACCGAAGGGAACCCTGTCAACGAGGCCCACCTGGATCCACATGCCGGCCTCAAGGGCGCGCAACTGCTCCAATCTCTCACGCTGTTCCAAATGGCCGCGCGGCAAGGCGATAAAGCGCGCCAGGGCGGCCCGGCGATAGCCGTAGATGCCAATATGATGGTACAGCGGCCCCGGACCCGACGGCGCGGCCACCCGGGTAAAATAAAGTCCCCGGCCCTGGCGGCCGCCTGGCGGCAACGATATCACGGCCTTTACCACGCTGGGTGCTTCGCGTTCGTAATCCTCGACAATTTCCGCCGCCAGGGTGGAAATATCGACCTCCCTCTCGGCCAAAAGGGCCAGGGTCAGACGGATCTGCTCCGGTTCCATGGTGGGCAGATCGCCTTGCAGGTTGACGACAACGTCATGACGCCCGTCCGGATCGACGCGTTGTACCGCCTCCCACACACGGTCCGAGCCCGATGGATGTGCCGGATCTGTCAGCACCGCCCGGCCACCGGCAGCCTCGATCACCTCGACGATTTCCGGCTCGGCGCAGGCCACCAGAACCGGGCCGATATCAGCCTCCATCGCCCGGCGCCAGACATGCACGATCATCGCTTGGCCATGGATATCCGCCAACGGTTTGTCCGGCAGCCGGACCGACGCCAGACGCGCCGGAATAACCACAAGTGCCCGCTGTTTCATGCCGCCCCTTCGTGCTCTGGCCAATCCTTTATGGCAATGTTATACGGTGGGCCGTCCACCTGGGAAAGTCGTTCCATTATCGCAAAAGGCTCAATTGGGGTTGCCGCCATGAATATGTACGAATTCAACAAGATGCTGGGAGCTGTTCTGGGCTCCGCGTTATTGGTCATGGTTGTCAATGAAATCGGCAATGCTCTGGTGCACCCGATCACCCCGGCCAAGGCCGCTATCGCCATCGGCGACGGCGAGGCGGACGCCAAGGCGGAAAAGAGCGCGGATACCGTCAAGGAAAATGCCGGTCAGGCGGATCTGGCAACGCTGCTGGCGGCGGCGGACGTCGCCAAGGGCGCCAAGGCCGCCAAGAAGTGCACGGCCTGTCACAGCTTTGATAAAGACGGCAAGCATAAAGTGGGCCCGGTCCTGTACGGCGTGGTGGGCCGGGGCAAGGGCACCGGAACAAACTTTAAATTTTCCGCCGCCATAGTGGATAAGGGCGGCGATTGGAGCTATGGCGATCTGGATGCCTTCCTGGCCGATCCCAAAGGCTACATGCCAGGCACCAAGATGGCCTTCAAGGGTATCGCCAAGGCGACGGACCGGGCCGATCTGATCGCCTATATGCGGCAAAATAGCGATTCGCCCCCGGCTTTGCCAGCCCAATAAGCCTCGCATGGCGCAAGCAGCGCACTATCTGGCGTTGGCCGAACGGTTGGCGGACGCCGCTGGTGCGATCATCCGGCCCTATTTTCGCGCCGATCTGGACATAGAAAGAAAGGCCGACGAAAGCCCCGTAACCATTGCGGACCGGCAAGCCGAACAGGCCATGCGCGCCATAATCGAAGCCGAATGCCCTGATCACGGCATCCGCGGCGAGGAATACCCCGACAAGGCCGGCGCCGGCGAATGGCATTGGATTCTGGATCCCATTGACGGCACGAAGCTGTTCATTACCGGTATCCCGTTGTTCGGCACGCTGATCGCGCTGTCCAAAAATGGCAAACCGGTTATTGGCGTGGTCGACCAACCGATCAGCGGCGAACGTTGGGCCGGCGGCATGGACGGCATGGCCACCTTCAACGGCGCCGCGGTCAGGACCAACGACCGCGATGGTCTTGCCGGGGCCAATCTGTTCACCACGTCATTAAACGAATACCACCCGGACCAGGCCCAGGCCTTTGCCCGCCTGTCCGCCGCCACCGCGTTGACCCGGCAGGGCACCGACTGCTATGCCTTTGCCATGCTGGCCATGGGCTTTGTCGATATTGTCACCGAAACCAACCTGCACGAATGGGACCTGGCGGCGCACGTTCCCATCATCGAGAATGCCGGCGGCCGCATCACCGACTGGCAGGGAAAACCCTTGCGTTTTGACGGTCAGATCAAAATTGAAACCGTGATAGCCTGCGCCAACCCCACCCTGCACGCCCAGGCCCTGGCCGTATTACAAGGCTGAACCCTCGCAGCCTGGCATGAGGCCTTGCTATCGCCGCATTGTACGGCCATCGTTTGCCATATTCTTGCAATCGGCCGGAGATCAGCTCGTGCGCGCCATTCTTGTCACCATCGGATCGTTGTTTCTAAGCCTGCCCGTCTGGTCGGAAGACACCGCACGGCACGGCATGTCCATGTTCGGGGAACTGAAGTATCCGGCCGGCTTCAGGCATTTCGACTATGTCAATCCCGACGCGCCCAAGGGCGGGCTGGTCCGCCTCGAAGCGCAGGGCACCTACGACACTCTGAACGGCTTCACCATCAAGGGCAGCGCAGCCGCCGGGTTGGGCCTGATCTATGATACTCTGCTGGAGTCTGCCCGCGACGAGGCTTTTGCGGAGTACGGACTGCTGGTGGAAAGCGTCGCGGTGGCGGCAGATCTGTCATCGGTTACCTTTAACCTGCGTCCACAGGCCCGTTGGCATGACGGCAAGCCGGTCACCGCCGACGACGTTGCCTTCAGCCTCGATTTACTGAAATCCACGGGCGCGCCTTTTTACCGCTTCTACTATGCCAATGTGGACAAGGCGGAGGTGCTGTCCCCCCACAAGGTCAGGTTTATCTTCAAGGGTCAAACGAACCGCGAATTGCCTCTGATCGTTGGCCAACTGCCGGTGCTGCCGAAACATTATTGGCAGGACAAGGACTTTGCCACGACGACGCTGGAACCACCCCTGGGCAGCGGACCCTATCGCATCGGCAAGATCGATCCTGGACGCAGCATTACCTATGAACGGGTGGCTGACTATTGGGGCCGCGATCTGAGCGTGAACAAGGGACGCTACAACTTTGACAATCTGCGATTTGAATATTACCGCGATCCCACCGTGGCGCTGGAAGCGTTCAAGGCCAACGCCTTTGATTTCCGCCAGGAGAATACCGCCAAGGTCTGGGCCACGCAGTATGAATTCCCGGCCATCAAAAATAATCAGGTAATCAAAAAAACCCTGGCCAACGGCAATCCTACGGGCATGCAGTCCTTCGCCTTCAACATCCGCAGGGACAAGTTCCAGAACCGCCAGGTACGCCAGGCCCTGGCCCTGACATTTGATTTTGAATGGGCCAACAAGAACCTGTTTTTCGGCCAATACACCCGGACCCAAAGCTTCTTTGCCAACTCGGAACTGGCGTCCCGTGATCTTCCCAGCGCGGCGGAGTTGCTGCTGCTTGAACCTTTACGGGGACAAATTCCCGAAGAGGTCTTCACCAAGTCCTTTTCGGCACCAAAAACCGATGGCTCCGGAAATTCCAGGCAACAATTGCGCCAGGCCAAGCAGCTGTTGGAGGGCGCCGGCTGGTCGGTCAGGGACGGCCGCTTGACCAACGATAAAACCGGCCAGGCCATGGAAGTTGAAGTCCTGCTGGTCAACCAGGGCTTCCAGCGGGTCGTGGCGCCCATGCAACGGGCCATGGAACGCCTGGGCGTTAAGGTCAATGTACGCCTGGTCGATACCTCGCAGTACATCAATCGCCTGCGCGACTTCGACTTTGATATCATCGTCGGCGGCTGGGGCCAGTCCCTCTCGCCGGGCAACGAACAGCGGGACTTCTGGGGCGCCGCCGCCGCCGACCGGCCGGGCAGCCGCAACTATATCGGCATCAAGGATCCCGCCATCGACAAACTGGTCGATCACATCATATTCGCCGAAAGCCGGGCGGGACTGGTCGCGGCCTCACGGGCCCTGGACCGGGTGCTGTTGTGGAACCATTTCGTCATCCCCAATTGGCACATCAATAAATACCGCATCGCCTATTGGAACCGTTTTGGCCAGCCGCCCGCGCCGCCGAAATACGGCCTGGGCTTTCCCGATACCTGGTGGCTGGATGCCGCCAAGGACCAGGCCTTGCAGAATGCCACGAAGGGACGGAAGTAGGCGGGCCAGGCATCCCTAATCTGCTATCATCTGGTGCATGATTCGCATTGCCTGGTTACCGCTGTTTTTGTTGCTGATGGGAAGCGCCGGGGCTGCGGCGGAACCCAGGCATGGTTTTGCCGTGCTGGGCAGTCTGAAGTACGGCCCCGGCTTCAAACATTTTGACTATGTCAATCCGGACGCGCCCAAGGGGGGGCGGTTGCGCCTTTGGTACAACGGCAACTTTGACAGCCTGAATCCGTTCATATTGAAAGGCCATTGGGCCGCGGGCAGCAATCCGTTTGGCGTCGATGGCCGCCTGCTCACCTTCGAAAGCCTGATGACCGCCGCGGGCGACGAGGAAGATTCCTATTACGGCTTGATCGCCGGCGGGGTGGAACTGCCGGATGACAGGCAGTCCATTACCTTCACACTGCGCCCAGAGGCCCGTTGGCATGACGGCAGCGAAATTACCGCCGCCGACGTGGCCTATTCCTTTGATACCCTGAAGGCCAAGGGGCATCCGGTCTATCGGGTTTTATTCAAGGATGTGACCGATGCCGAGGTCCTGGCCTCGCGCAAGCTGCGCTTCAACTTTGCCCAGGGCGCCCTGACCCGCGACCTGCCCGCGACCGTAGCCAGCATGCCGGTGATTTCCCAGGCCTGGTACAAGGATCATGATTTCAACAAGACCACCATGACGGCGCCGCTCGGCAGCGGGCCCTACAAGGTGGAGAACGTGGATCCGGGCCGGTCCGTCACCTATGCCCTGGTGCCGGACCATTGGGCCAAGGATCTTCCGGTCTACGCCGGGCGCTACAATTTTCAGCGCATTAGCTGGGATTATTACCGCGACCGGGACATCGCGTTGGAGGCGCTGTTCGCGGGCAAGATGGATTTTCGCGAGGATTTCACCTCGCGCAACTGGGCCACCAAGTATGACAATGTGCCCGCCATCATGGATGGCCGTCTGATCAAGGAAGCGCTGCCGGATCTCAATCCGTCAGGCTTCCAGGCCTTTTTCCTGAACACCCGCCGGGCCAAGTTCGCCGACCGCCGGGTGCGCCAGGCCATCGGTCTGGTATTTGATTTTGAATGGACCAACAAGAACCTGTTCCATGGGCTGTACCAGCGCACCTACAGCATCTTTCAAAACTCCGACATGGAAGCAGCAGGCGCGCCGCAAGGGGCCGAGCTGGCCCTGCTGGAACCCTGGCGCAAGGCGTTGCCGGCGGAGGTTTTTGGCGCCGTCTACCGCGCGCCGGAAACCGACGGTTCAGGTAACATCCGCGGGCAGTTGCGCCAGGCTAAAAAACTGCTGCGGGCAGCGGGCTGGACGGTGCAGGATGGCAAACTGATCAATAACCAGAACCAGGTTTTCGAGATCGAGTTCCTATCCTATGGCAAAGCCTTCGAACGCATCGTCATGCCCTATATCCGCAATTTGGAGAAACTGGGCATCGCCGCGCGCTTCCGCCTGGTGGAGCCGGCGCAATACCAACGGCGCATCCAGGAATTCGATTTTGACATCACCACATTCCGCAATTCTTCGTCCCTGACACCGGGCCTGGGCCTGCGCAGCGCCTGGAATTCCAGGAACGCCGATGTGGTCGGCGGGCGCAATTACACCGGCCTGAAAAGCGCCGCCGTCGATGGCCTGATCGAACAGATCATTCAGGCCGAGAACCGGGCGCAGCTGCGCCACGCGACCCATGCCCTGGACCGGGTCATCATGTGGACCCACAATCTGGTGCCCCAGTGGTTCAAGGCCTCGCACACCATCGCCTATTGGGATGTTTTCGGGCGCCCGGCCATAAAACCGAAATATGCCCGCGGCGTCCTGGATACCTGGTGGTGGGACCCGGCCAAGGCCGCCAAGCTGGGCCGCGATTAGATGATCGCCTATATCATCCGCCGCCTGCTGTTGATGATCCCCACTTTGTTCGGGATCATGCTGCTGAACTTCGTGGTGCTGCAATTCCTCCCCGGCGGACCGGTTGAACAGGTAATCGCGCAATTGACTGGCACGGCGGTGGAAGCGACCTCCCGCGTCTCCGGCGGCGGCGCCGAGGTCGGCCGCGAACAGCAAATGGCCAGCCAAGGCGCCGATGCGGCGGTTTCCAGCAAATACCGGGGCGCCCAGGGCCTGGACCCGGAACTGATCAAGGATCTGGAGCGGCAGTTCGGCCTGGACAAGCCGGCCCACGAACGCTTTGCCCTGCTGGTCTGGAATTACCTGCAGTTCGACTTCGGCGAAAGCTTCTTCCGCGACCAGCCGGTGATCGGCCTGGTGATCGACAAGATGCCGGTCTCCATCTCGCTTGGCCTCTGGACCACGCTGTTGACCTATCTGATCTGCATACCCCTAGGCATCGCCAAAGCGGTGCGCGACGGCAGCCGTTTTGACATCTGGACCTCGACCATCATTATCGTCGGTTATGCCATCCCCGGCTTTCTGTTCGCGGTGTTGCTGATCGTGCTGTTCGCGGGCGGCTCGTTCTGGGATGTCTTCCCCTTGCGCGGCCTGACCTCGGAGGGTTGGGACGATATGAGTTGGCCGGCCCGGATCACAGATTATTTCTGGCACATGGTCCTGCCGATCCTGGCCATGGCAATCGGAGGTTTCGCCACCCTGACCATGCTGACCAAGAATTCCTTTCTGGACGAGATCAACAAGCATTATGTGATCACCGCCAGGGCCAAGGGTTTGAGCGAACGACGCGTGCTGTACGGCCATGTCTTCCGCAATGCCATGCTGATCGTGGTTGCCGGGTTCCCCTCTGCCTTTATCGGCGTTCTGTTCACCGGTTCGCTATTGATCGAGGTGATTTTCTCGCTTGATGGCCTTGGCCTGTTGGGCTTCGAAGCCGCCCTGAACCGGGACTATCCGGTGGTGTTGGGCACCTTGTACGTGTTCACCCTGATGGGGTTGATCCTTAATCTGATCGGCGATCTGATGTACACCATCATCGATCCGCGGATCGATTTCGAAAGCCGCGAGGTCTAAATGGACGCGGCCGGACAGGACCACCTTCTGGGCCGCCGCATCACGCCGCTGACCCGGCGGCGGCTGCGCAATTTCCGGGCCAACAAACGGGGCTACTGGTCGCTATGGATATTCCTGACGCTGTTCATACTCGGCCTGTTCGCCGAATTCATCGCCAATGACAAACCGTTGCTGCTGGGCTTCAAGGGCGCACTCTATGCCCCGGTATTCATCACCTACCCCGAAACCACGTTTGGCGGCGAGTTCGAGACCGAGGCGGATTATCGCGATCCTTTCGTCGCCGGTCTGATCAGGGAAAGCGGCGGCTGGATCGTCTGGCCGCCCATCCGCTACAGCTACCGCACCATCAACTATGACCTGCCCGTGCCGGCCCCTGCCCCGCCGTCATCGGACAACTGGCTGGGTACGGACGATCAGGGCCGCGACGTGGTGGCGCGGCTGATCTATGGCTTCCGCATATCCGTCTTGTTCGGCTTGGTGCTGACCATCATATCTTCCGTCCTGGGCGTGTTCGCGGGTGCGGTACAGGGTTATTTCGGGGGCTGGACCGATCTGTTGTTCCAGCGCTTTATCGAGGTTTGGTCGGGCCTGCCCACCTTGTATATTTTGATCATCCTGGCCAGTTTCGTGGAGCCCAACTTTTGGTGGCTGCTGGGCATCATGTTGCTGTTTTCCTGGATGTCCCTGGTTGGCGTGGTGCGGGCGGAATTCCTCCGCGCCCGGAACTTTGACTATGTCCGCGCGGCCCGCGCCCTGGGCCTGTCGGACGCCATGATCATGTACCGCCATGTGCTGCCCAATGCCATGGTCGCCTCGTTGACCTTTCTGCCGTTCATCCTGTCGGGTTCGATCACCACCCTGACGGCCCTGGACTTTCTGGGCTTTGGTCTGCCGCCCGGGTCGCCGTCCCTGGGCGAGATGTTGCAGCAGGGCAAGGCCAATCTGCAGGCGCCTTGGCTGGGCATTACCGCCTTTGTCATGCTGTCGGTCATGTTGACCCTATTGATCTTCATCTTCGAGGCGGTGCGCGATGCCTTTGATCCCCGCAAGGGCGCGGCTGCCGGCGCGGTGGCGGCGGAACCGACCCAGGTCGAGGCCAAATCATGAGCGCGCCCCCAAACACACCGCTGCTACAGATCACGGATCTGTCGGTTGACTTCAGGGTTGAGGGCGGGAAGAGCCATGCTTTGAAACGTGTTTCGTTCGAATTGAGCGCCGGCGAGACCCTGGCGATCGTGGGCGAAAGCGGTTCGGGCAAATCCGTAACCGCGCTGTCAATTTTGCAATTACTACCCTATTCGACCGCCAGCCACCCCTCGGGCTCGATCATTTATCGGGGTCAGGAGTTGCTGGGCGCGGACGAGAACACCCTGCACGCTGTCCGGGGCAATCGGATCTCGATGATCTTTCAGGAACCCATGACGGCACTGAACCCCCTGCACGTGGTCGAACACCAGGTGGGCGAGGTGCTGTCCCTGCACAAAGATATGAAGCCGGTCGAGGCCCGCGCCCGGATCCTTGAATTACTGCACCTGGTCGGCATTCCGGAGCCGGAGAAGCGCCTGGGCGCCTATCCCCATCAATTGTCGGGCGGGCAACGGCAGCGGGTGATGATCGCCATGGCGCTGGCCAACGAGCCGGAAATCCTGATTGCCGACGAACCCACCACGGCCCTGGACGTCACCATCCAGGCGCAAATCCTCGCCTTGCTGAAGGACCTGCAGGCCAAGCTGGGCATGGCCATGATCCTGATCACCCATGATCTGGGCATCGTCCGCCACATGGCCGACCGGGTGGCCGTGATGACCGCCGGCGAGATGGTGGAACAGGCGTCGGCGCAAGAGATTTTCGCCAACCCGCAACATGCCTACACCAAGCATCTGCTATCGGCGGAGCCCAAGGGCCATCCGGCCCCGGCGCGCGCAGACGCGGCCACGGTGATGACGGTGGAAGACCTGCGCGTCTGGTTCCCCATCAAAGCCGGGATTTTCCGCCGCACAATTGACCACGTGCGCGCCGTGGACGGTATCAGCCTGGAGGTCCGCGAAGGGCACACGGTGGGCGTGGTCGGGGAAAGCGGCTCGGGCAAAACCACCCTGGGATTGGCACTTTTACGGCTGATTTCCAGCCAGGGAACAATTCGTTTTGACGGCCGGCGCATCGACGATCTGCGCGGCAAGGTGCTGCGCCCCCTGCGCCGGCAGATGCAGGTGGTGTTCCAGGACCCGTTTTCCTCGCTCAGTCCGCGGATGTCCATCGCCCAGATCATCGAAGAGGGCCTGTTGGTGCACGACAAGGGCGGCGCCTATGGCGAACGGCGCGCCCTGATCACCCGCACCCTGGAAGAGGTCGGCCTGGAACCCAGCGCCATGGACCGTTTCCCCCATGAATTTTCCGGCGGCCAGCGGCAGCGTGTCGCCATCGCCAGGGCTCTGGTGCTGCAGCCCCGCTTCGTTGTGCTGGACGAGCCGACTTCGGCCCTGGATGTCTCGGTCCAGGCGCAAATCATTGATCTGTTGCGTGATCTGCAACAACGCCACCGCCTAGCCTATCTGTTCATCAGCCACGACCTGAAGGTGGTCCGCGCCCTGGCCGACGAGGTCATCGTGCTGCGCAACGGCAAGGTGATGGAACAGGGCCCGGCCGCACAAATCTTCGATGCCCCGCAAACCGACTATACCAGGGCCCTGATGGCCGCCGCCTTTGATCTGCAGGCAATCGAGGGCGGCGCGGTATCGAACTGAGGCCATAAACCGAGGGCGTGCCGATGGACTATGACAAGACGGCGATGCCGGCGGCTTATGACCGCGGGCGAAGCCATGCGCCGGATGTGCTGGAACATTGGCTGGCGATCATCGAAAGCCATATTCCCCGTGCAGATGTGAACCATATTGTCGATCTGGGTTGCGGCACGGGGCGCATGACCGGCCCCTTGGCCGAACGCTATGGCGCCGAAGTTATCGGCATCGACCCTTCGGCCGACATGCTGGCCCAGGCCCGGGCCAAGACCTGGCCGGCCGGTGTCCGTTTCGAACAGGGTTCGGCCGAGGACGTGCCCCTGGCCAACCACTGCTGCGACCTTGTTTTCCTGTCCATGGTCTATCACCATATCACCGACAAGGTTGCGGCGGCGCGGGAGTGCCGCCGGCTGTGCCGCGACAATGGCTATGTGGGCATGCGCCAGCCGAGCCGGGAGCAAATTCCCGATTACACCTATCTGCCCTATTTTCCCAGTGTCGAAGCCATCGCGGCGGTTCGTCTGCCCGCCCGGCAAGCGGTCATGGAAACATTCGTCGAGGCCGGTTTCAACGCCGTGGCCCGGATCGCCGTGGATCACCAGGTGGCGCCAAACTGGGCTGACTATGTGGAAAAGCTGGCGCACCGGGCGGATTCGTTTCTGGCCAGTATCCCGGATGCAGAATTCACCGCCGGCCTGGCCCGCATGCGCGAGGAGATCCCACGGCGCCGGGGTCAGGGGCCCGTGCCCAGTAAAATTGATCTGTTCGTCTTTCAGGCAATAGCCTAGTTGCGCTAAAGTGCGGCTAACGCATTGATTTGGAGGTGAGCATGACCGAGGAAACCTACGCCGCCCTGTGGCCGCGCGGTGAAAAAACCGTGGCAATCGCGCCCCTGGCGCCGCGCCTGGATACGTTGGAAGGCAAGACCGTGGCCTTCCTGTGGGATTACCTGTTTCGGGGCGACGAAATCTTTCCCATTCTGGAGAGCGAATTGTCCGCCGCCTATCCGGACATGCGGTTTGTCGGCTACACCACCTTCGGCTCTACCCATGGCGCGGAGGAAGGCCGGATCATCGCCGATCTGCCGAAAACCCTGGCCGAAAACAATGTCGACGCCATTATCTCGGGCATGGGCTGTTGAGGCAGCTGTACCCCCGCCGTGTTGCGGGCATCAGCTGCCGCCGAAGCCGCCGGCGTTCCCTCGTCCTCCCTGGTCTGCGATGGCTTTCTGGGCCAGGGCGCGACCACGGCGGTGGGTCTGGGCCTGCCGAACCTGCCCATGGCCAAGGTGCCGGGGCATGTGGATACGCAAACCGATAACGAGCTGCGCGACAACGTGACCTCGGTCACCCTAAAGGCGGTGATCGAAAACTTGACCTCGGCCCCCCCGGCGGCGGTGATGATACCGGAGCCGGGCCCGCAGGACGTGGTGATGGAGGGCAGTTTCGAGGAGATCAACCGCTTCTTTTACGAAAACGGCTGGTCCGACGGACTGCCCATCGTGCCGCCGACGCAGGCCAAGATCGAAAGCTTTCTGGCCTTCACCGATCTGCCCGCCGATCACGTGATCGGCAAACTGCCCCCCGACAACCGCCAGGCCACGGTCTGGAACGTTGCCGTCAACGGCGTCATGGCGGGCTGCCGGCCGCCATATATGCCGGTACTGGTCGCCCTGGCGGAGGCCATGGCCGATCCCGGCTATGGGGTGGAGCATTCCGGCAACACGCCGGGCGCGGAAACCCTGATCACCATCAATGGCCCGATCATCAAGGACCTGGAATTCAATTATGAACAGGGCGCCCTGCGCGATGGTTTTCAGGCCAATACCTCCATTGGCCGCTGGTGGCGCTTGTATCTGCGCAATGTGGCGGGCTTTCTGCCGCATCAAAATGACAAGGGCACCTTTGGCAATACCTGGCGGGTGGTTCTGGCCGAGAACGAAGATGTGCTGTCACGGATCGGCTGGCCGCCCCATTCGGCGGATTTCGGTCATGCCCGGGGCGACAACGTCGTCACCATCTCGCGCTTCACGGGGGGCGATGTCATTGCCTCGGTTTATGGGCAGAAGCCAGAGGATATGCTGCCGTATCTGGCCGATGCCCTGATCAGCCAGACCGGTTGGCAGTTGATTTTCACGGTTGGCATGGCCGATGGCAGCTACACGCCGCTGCTGGTGCTATCACCCATCCTGGCGGAAACCATGGCCAAGGCCGGCTGGACCAAGGACGATGTGCGGCAATGGCTGTTCGAGAACGCCCGCATCCCGGCCGCCAAGTTCGAGCAGTACATTGTCCAGTTCACCAATTTCTATTCCGGTGGCCGCTCCATGTTCGAGTTGGCCCAGTTGGGCAAGGCGAACGAGCTTTATGGCCTGTCCAAGGATCCGGACCGCCTGGTACCCATCGTCTGCGACCCCATGAATATCCAGATTGCGGTCAGCGGCGATCCGGGACGGACCAACGCCCAGGTCTTCTCTCATAACGGCATTCTGGGCTATCCCACGGCGCGGGCGATCCGCCTGCCCAATGACTGGAAGAACAAGCTGGCAGGGGCGGAGTGAGCGACGCTCGGTCTCTGTGGATCCTGCTGCCCACCGGGCAGCGGGCATCGGGCGAATGGATCGACGACACCTTGTACAGCCGGGCCGAGGAACAGGGCCTGTTGGACCGGCTGACCCAGGTGGCCGCCTTCCCGCGCCAGCGGGTTGAAGTCGTCCGGGGCGCCGATGCCGAGGCCCGGGTGAACGAGATGTTCTACCGCCGGGGCTGGACCGATGGCCTGCCCATCGTTGCCCCCACCATGGCCCGTGTGGACGCCATGCTGCGGGCCGGCGGGCGGCCACGCCAAAGCGTGCTGGGCGAGGCGGAACCGTTGAAGGGCGTGGTGACCCTGGAAAAGGTCGCGATAAATGCTGTCATGGCTGGTTGCGAGGCAGCCCATATGCCCGTCGTCCTGACCGCCGCCGAGGCCCTGTTGGCGCCGGAATTTAACCTGCGCGGCGTGCAGACCACGGACGAAAACGTCACGCCATTGCTGCTGCTTTCGGGACCAATGGCAAGGACCATGCATATGAACAGCCGGTTTGGCGCCCTGGGCCCCGGCTGGCGCGCCAACGCCGCCATTGGCCGGGCCGTGCGGCTGATCATGCATAATCTGGGCGGCGGCTGGCCGGCGGCGGTGGCCTTTGCCGGCCTGGGCCAGCCGGGCCGCTATAGCCTGTGCCTGGCCGAGGATGAAGAGTTCAACCCCTGGGAAAGCCTGCGCGAGGAACTGGGCTTCGCGCGCGAGGACAACGTGCTGGTGGTGCAGCGGGCCGAGAGCGTGGTCAACGTCACCGGCGGCCTGGACGACCTTGCCTCTGTCATGGCCTCGGCCACCTCCGCCTTTTCCCGTCTGCATGGGGGCACGGTCGCGGTGATCCTGGCGCCCTATATCGCAAAGCTGCTGGCGGATGAAGGCAAATCGAAAGCCGACGTGAAGGCCTATTTGCACGCGAACAGCCGGGCCCCGGCGGCGGCGTTCGAGAAATCCTGGCTGCCCGCCCGCCTGGCCGGCCAGACGAAATTTCCCCGCTGGGTCAAGGCGGGCCTCGCGGCGGGCGGGGTGCCGGCGGTGGAGAAACCTGACGACATCACCGTCATCGTCGCGGGCGGCGATATTCCCATTCCCCAGTGCGCCTATATGCCCACCTGGGGTTTTCCCGCCTGCCGCATCGCCCGGAAAATCGATTTACCCCCGGGGTGGGACCCCGCACCGGAGATTTGAATGCCAAGAGCACCCCGTACCAGCCATCAGGTCATTGTCATAGGCGCCGGCGTCGCGGGCATGGCGGCGGCAACGGAAGCCGCCCGCTGCGGCCTGAAAACGGCATTGTTCGATGACGGGCTGCTGGGCGGATTGATCACCAATGTGGGCGCCGTGCATGGCCATCCGGGCCTGAACCAGACAACCGGGGCCGATCTGGTCAACACCATGTTGGGGGAGGCCCTGGAGGCGGAGGTGGACTACCAGCCTGGCGCCGTCACGGAACTGGTGGCCCTGAATGATTATTGGAGCCTGCCGGGCAACGGCGTCACCGCACGTCGGGTCATACTTGCCACCGGCGCGGGCCTGCGCACCCTGGGCGTACCGGGCGAGGCGCAATTGACGGGCCGGGGCGTCTCCCAGTGCGCCTTTTGTGATGGCGGTTTGTATCGGGGCAAGGATGTCGCCGTGGTGGGGGGTGGCGACGGCGCCTTTCAGGAGGCCCTGCATCTGGCCCAGCTATGCGCCAATGTCACCATGATCCTGCGCGGGCGGAAACCCCGCGCCCGGCCCACCTTCGTGAGAGCGGCGGCGGATCTGGGCAATATGCATTTCCGCTGGCTGACAGAAGTGCGGGAAATCGTAGGCGATGAGGGCGTCGATGCGGTGCGTCTGTTT
This sequence comes from Pseudomonadota bacterium, assembly GCA_027623205.1. Classification (GTDB taxonomy): domain Bacteria; phylum Pseudomonadota; class Alphaproteobacteria. The sequence goes on from JAQBYC010000004.1 coordinate 76,796, forward strand.
GAACAGGACGGCGACGGCGAAGAGATGTTGCCCATCGCCGCCATTTTCCCCTTTATTGGACTGGTTCCCCGGACGGCATTGGCGCCGGCCCATGCCGAACGGGACAACGAGGGCGGTCTGATCGTTGACGCTGACATGCAAACGGATCAGCCCGGACTCTACGCCATCGGCGCCGCCCGCGCCGGTCACGGCGGCCAGGTTGCCCACGCCATCGCGGACGCCAAACGGGCGGCCCAGGGGGCCTGGCGTTCTATCTAAGATCGCTTGCAACGTTATACTATCGACCGCGGGCGCCGCCCGGTTGCTGTATCGGCACAAACCTGGAAGATAAAAATGAACGCAAACGATCTTGATCTCGATATCGCGGCGGCGGACGGCATAATTTCGCGTGATCAGGCTGTGCGATTGCGTGAACTTTCGCTGCGTAGTTCGGGGGTCGATGGCTCATCTATCGATTTTTCCCAGGATACGCGAGACGAACCGTTTCGTTTGATGCGCGGCTTTCGAGATGTCTTTATCGCGATCGGTGTCGCAATTTTTGCCATCGGCCTGACGGTCACTGCGTTGTCGCTAACAGGACGAATTTGGCTTTCTAACGGCCTGCTTCTTTAAGAAGGATCCGTTTTGTCTGTATCAGTAGCGATTGGGCTATGTGTTTTTGGCCTGGCGCAGGCTGAACTTATTACGCGCAAGTACCGGCTTCCCCTGTCCAGCCTGATTGTCGCCATTGCATTCGCAATCTGGTCGGGTTTCCCTGTTCGGCCGAATTCTGCCGCTTTCCTTTGCATCATTCCTGCCAGATGCCGCATTGGCGTCTCAGGCCGCCATCAGTTGGGTGGCGGCTGCTGGAAAATCCGGGACCCGATCAGTAATAGAACCCAAGCGCGCCTTCGGGCCGCGGGGCAAATGCCTGGTCCTTGCGGGTCAGGGCCTTGTCGAGCTGGGCCGGGCCAATGGCCAGGATTCGGCACAACCAGGCCGTATAGGCGATCAGAAGTGTGTCAAAGGTCTTCATGGGGCTTCCTACTCTTCAGTGGCGCGGTACGCATTCAGCCAAAACAGTAAGCAACCGTTCGAAGCACTATCCACGATTTCCAAAATGACGCCGGCGCCTATTGGACAAATCCCGGATGACCGTCGAACTCGCCCCTACCATACCAAGATTGTATCGCCATGGATAGATTGCCCGCCGCCACCAGGATCGGCTGATAACTGGTGCTTTAGGCCAAGGCCGAGGCGAAGAAGGCATCGATGGCGGCAATCAACTCGGGCCGGCCGGTGGCAACCGCCAACCCCTGACCGTCGGCGAGGCTCAGCCCGGCCCCGGCTCGTTGATATTGTCCAGGGGATAGATCGGCCGGCGCACATTCCGGTAGGTCAACAGGCTGTTGTCCGACGTGGTGACGCCGACGCCATCAAGGGTAATGGTGTGCCTGGCGATAGGGGCAAAGCCGGCCCGGTAATGAACGCGGGATTTCAGCAGGATATAGCGCTTATGGGCCGGATCGATCCCGACCGAGAGAAAAATGCCCTGATCCCAGGGTTCATGGTGGCGGGAAACCACGACGATCTGCATCTTGCCCGTATCCAGCACCGCCGTCGGCCCCATCCGCACGGCCAGGCCGTTGTACATGGGGCCGCGCACGACCCATTCGCCGTCGCTTAGCACCCTGACTCTGCCGGTGACCATCAAGGGTTCGCCCTTGCGGCCGATCGACGGCATATCCGTCTTGCCGCCCAGGGCAAGGGTGACCGTGGCGCCGATCCCGGCCCGCATCATCTGCTGCACGGCGCCCGGATCCCACAGGCCGCCCACGGCCACATCATCCAGGTCCTGGCGGATCACCTCTTCGATCACCGTCATGACGTCCTGATTGCCGCCCGAACCGGTGTTGTCCGCGTGATCCAACAAAATGACCGGCCCGTCGGTGATCGCCTTGGCCCGGGCCACGGCGTCGGGCAACGGTTCGGGGCCATACAGATGATCGCCGCGATGCTCCCACATCTCGGCCCGCAGGCGGTCCACCACGGCAACGGCGGCGGCCTGGTCGCCGTCCGCGATGGTGATGCACGAGATGCCGGCGTCCTGGATGTCGGCCAAGGCAAATCCGCCGAATACGGTCGCCGCCATGACCTCGCCCGATGCCTCGGCCTCGCGGGTCAAACGGATCAGGCTTTTGAAGGGTTCGTCATCAGTACCCTGGCGCAGGGTCTGGCTGAGCACGGGTACCCGCCCCCAGGCCATGACCGGGTCCGCCTCGCCCCGCAACTTGGCCAACAGGATCCGGCCCACGGTTGTGCCGACCTCGAACATGTCCGTGTGGGGGTAGGTTTTGTAGCCGATCAGGGCGTCGCAATTGTCGACCATGGCCTGGGTCAGATTGGCATGCAGATCGCAGGTCACGCAGATCGGCGTCGCGGGGGCCGCCTGGCGCAGCCGGGCCAACAGGGTGCCCTCGCCGTCCGGCGTGCTTTCGGTCACCATGGCGCCGTGCAGATCCAGCATGATGGCATCGCAGCCCTTGGCCACCGCCTCCAATATGGCATCCGACATGCGCGCGTAAGCATCATCGCTGACCGGTCCCGACGGCATCGCCTCGGCCGCGATGGGTGAGATGATCTCGGCGTCCGCTTCCCGGCACAGTTTTATGTAGGCCGACAGGGTCATATTGGTGGGTTCGTAGGCGCGGATCACATCCTTGCCAAAAGCGGCGCTCCAATCCTCGAAGCGGGACCAGGGCGTAGGCACCGGTGAAAAGGTATTGGTTTCATGTTTCATCATGGCCATGACTACGCGCATGATTGACCCTCCGCGTCATCTTCGAATCGTTATTGCTGTGCATAGTATAAAAGAAAACGCCCGGCGCGTTGGCCGGGCGTCTCAACCGAAATTTTGGTTGGGCTATTCGCGGTTGCCAAACAGGTGCAGCAGCATCAGGAACAGGTTGATGAAGTCCAGATAAAGCCGCAATGCTCCCATGATCGCTTTCTTGCTCATGGTCGCTTCGCCATCGGCATGAGAATAAATTTCCTTGATCCTCTGGGTGTCATAGGCGGTCAGACCGGTGAAGACCAGGACGCCGATGACCGAGATGACCCATTGCATCATCGACGATTCAATAAATATATTGACGACCGACGCCACGATGATACCGATCAGACCCATCATCAGGAAACTGCCCCAAGCTGACAGATCCCTTTTGGTGGTATAGCCGTACAGGCTCATGGCGCCGAACGTCACGGAGGTGATCATGAAGACCCGAACGATGGAGGTCTGGGTATAGACCACGAAGATCGAAGCCAGCGATGCCCCCATCAGCGCGGCAAAAACCCAGAACGTCGCCTGCGCCGTGCCCGCGCTCATCTTCTCAATCCGGGCGCTCAGGAAAAACACCAGCGCCAGGGGCGCCAACATTACCACCCACATCAACGGGGTGCCAAAGATCGCCTGCATCAGGGCCGGCGTATGGGCGACTGCATAGGCGACAATGCCGCTGAGCAGCAGGCCCGAGCCCATGTAATTGTATACCCGCAACATATAGGAACGCAGACCCGCATCGACCTGCGCATCAACTGCCGCGCCGGCCTGTCCCCTGGTTTGACCGAAAACGGAACCTCTAGGATCCATTGCCATGCTTCCAACCCCTTGTTGTAACAGCCGCGTTGTCGCGGCTGTTCCAAGCCGCGAATAAAACTAAACTGCATATTGTCGAAAACACCCGAACTTTCAAGGCTTTTGGTGTCCATGCGAAATTTCGTCGCGCAATTCCGGGTGAAAATGATTTAGCGTCATTATTCGTTACGCAGCAGCGGCGCCGGCTTTTGGCTCATGGCCAGCCAGGTGCCCAACATCCCCGCGCCCACGGTCACCACCAGACAGATCAATGTCGTCAGGAGGACGCCGCCGGGCAGCCAAAACCAGGGCATGCCCATGATTTGCGCCACCACGGCATAGGCGGCAGCCGTACCGATCCCGGCGGCGAGAGAGGCGGTAATCAGCCCCAATAGAGAGTATTCCAGGAAATAAGTCGCCAGAACACGCCTTCTGGTTGCGCCAAGAACTTTCAAGACCACCGCCTCGTAAACCCGGCGGCGGTGGTTGGCGGCAACGGCGCCCGCCAGGACCAGAACGCCGGCCGCCAGGGCAACGGCGGCAGTGGAGCGAACCGCAATACCAATGTTGCGCAGGATCCCATTGATCGCTTCCAGCGCCTCGCGAATACGGATCGCCGTGATGTTGGGATAGGTGTCCGTTACCGCCATCTGCAACGGCAATTCGGCGGCGATGGTGGTTTTCGCCGTCGCGATGAAGGTCTGCGGGGCACCTTCCAGGGCGCCGGGCGCAAACACGATAACAAAATTAATGCCCAGCGTGGCCCAATCGATACGGCGCAGATTGGCAATTTCAGCCTCGATCTCGCGGCCCAGCACGTTCAGGGTCAAGTAGTCGCCAACACCAATGTTCATGCCCTCGGCGATGGCCGCATCGAACGAAATCAGGGGCGGCCCTGAGTAATCCGCGGGCCACCACTGCCCGGCGACGATCTCGGTGTTCGATGGCGGCAGGGCGGTATAGGTCAGGCCGCGGTCGCCGTGCGCCGCCCACGCAGCGTGCGGCGCCACCTTGTACTTGGCCGCATCGATACCGTTGATCCGGACAATGCGGCCACGCAGGGCCGGGACGTGCTGGATCTCTTCCACGCCGCCAATGGCCCTGGCCAAGGCTTCGAAGGGCGCGACCTGGTCGGGCAGAATATCGATGAAGAAAAAAGCCGGCGCTTTTTCCGGCAGCTTTTCATTAATCTGCAAGTTCATATTGCCTTCTACCCCAATCACCGCCACCAACACGGACAGGCCCAGACCGAACGATTGCACCACGGGGATGGTCGCGGCGCCCGGACGGTACAGATTGGTCAGGGCCAGGCGCAGCACCGCGCCCCAACGCCCGGATCGGGGTCGGGGCAACCGGCGCGCCAAATTGACGATGGCCAATCCGGCGCCCAGGAACGCCGCCATGGCGACCGCCGCGCCACAAACGAACCAAATCGCGAACCGCTGCTCCTCCGCCGTCAAGATGGCCAAACCGGCCAGCGTCGCAAAGCTCAAGGCGGCCAGCGCCATATAACGCCATGATGGCCGTGCCAAAGCCGGCGCGGCGAGATCGCGAAACAAGGCGCCCGCCGGCACGCCCTGGGCCCGGGCCAGAGGCCAGATGGCAAAGGCCAGAGCGGTCAGAAAGCCATAGGCGGCGGCCAGTAATAGTGGCAGCGGGTGCAAATTGAATTGGATCTGAAACGGCAGCAGATCAGCGAGCAAGCCTGATAGCAGCGGCGGTACGCCGGCACCGGCCACCAATCCCGCAAACACCCCCAGACCGGTCAGGGTCATCACCAGCAGCAAATAAACCTGAAAAATTAGCCGCGACGGCGCACCCAGGCATTTCAGGGTGGCGATGGTCCCGGTCTTGCCTTCCAGAAAGCTGCGCACCGCGTTGCCGATACCCAGACCACCCACCAACAGGGCGGTCAGGCCCACCAGGGTCAGGAACAGGCGCATGCGGTCAATGAACCGTTTCAGGCCCGGAGCACCATTGCGCACATCGCGAATGCGCCAGCCGGCATCGGGAAATCGCGTCTCGAGGTCGCCGACCCAGGCCACCGCCTCACGATCGGCCGGCAGGGCGATGCGATAGCGGTACTTCACCTGGCTGCCTTCGCGGATCAACGCCGTGGCCTGCAGGCTGGCCTTGGCCACCATCAGGCGCGGGCCAAGCACAAAGGCATCGGCGCCCCTGTCCGGTTCCCGCTGAATGGCGGCGGCGATACGATAGGTTGCCTCGCCAACCCGGACCTGATCGCCGACCTGCAGCTTCAGACGCTGTAAAAGTACCGCTTCCGCCACCGCGCCGGGCAGACCGTCCTTAACCGCGAACGCAGTGGCCAGGTCCCGGCCTTGATCCAATTGCATGCGGCCATACAAAGGATAGCGCCCATCCACGCCCTTCAATTCGATCAGGCCCCGCTGGCTCCCGTCCATGCGCCGGACCATGGAACGCATTTCGATGACCTCGCTGACCTGACCGGCGGCCTGCAAATAGGCCAACTGCGCCGCACTGGCCGGCTGATGGGACAGGCGCAATTCCACATCGCCGCCCAACAGCAGACGGCCGTCCCGGCGCAGCCCATCGACCAGGGCATCCGATAGAGAGCCAACCCCGGCAATGGCGCTGACGCCCAGGGCCACGCACAGCAAAAGGATACGAAAGCCACGCAGACCGCCGCGCAATTCCCGCCGGGCAATGGTGAAGGCAAGGCGGTGCGGGATCACGGCGATTAGTCCGCCGCCATGGACGCCGCTTCATCCAGGCGGCCATCGCGCATGCGAACAATGCGGTCACAACGTTCCGCCAGGGCCGGATCATGGGTGATCAGGATCAGGGTACTGTTGGCGGCCTGATGCAGGCGGAACATCAAATCAATGATCGCGCCGCCCGTGGCGCCATCCAGATTGCCCGTGGGTTCGTCCGCCAGCAACAGGCTTGGGCGGCGGACCACGGCGCGGGCCAGGGCCACCCGCTGTTGCTCCCCACCCGATAGTTGCGATGGATAGTGGCTTAAACGATGCTGCAAGCCAACCTCGGCCAGGGCCGCTTCAGCACCCGCGAAAGCATCCCGCACGCCGGCGAATTCCAGCGGCATGGCGACGTTTTCCAGCGCCGACATGGTCGGGATCAAATGGAAGGACTGGAAAACGATGCCCACATGATCACGGCGGAACAGCGCCAGGGCATCCTCGCCCAAATCCTCCAGGGCCTGGCCCGCCACCTGGACCCGGCCGCGGCTAGGACGTTCCAGGCCGGCCATCACCGCCATCAACGTGGACTTGCCCGAGCCGGAGGGGCCGACCAGGCCGATGGTTTCACCCCGGGAGACAGACAGGCCAACGCCGCGTAAGATATCCACCGGCCCCGCCTCGCTGGGCAGGGTCAAATGCACATCCTTCAGGTCAATCATGATATCGTCAGATTTTGTCATACGCCCTCTATCCACGCGCAAGGTATCCGTGGCACATGGCGACGTCACGCGACTTGTCAAGGCGGCGGTTCTTCTAACCGCCCTATTATGGGTGAATTCCGCCGCCTGGGCTGGGGAACAGGTGGTCCTTACCTTTGGTGACAGTCTGACCGCCGGTTACGGCCTGCCGGAGGCGGAGGGCTTCGTGGCCCGGTTGCAGGCCAGCCTGCGGCGGCGGGGCCGCGATGTGCGGGTCCGCAACGGCAGCGTATCGGGCGAGACCACCGCCGGCGGCCGGGCACGGCTGGCCTGGACCTTGACCGGGCAGATCGATCTGGTGATCCTGGAACTGGGCGCCAATGACGGGCTGCGCGGCGTCAATCCGGAGGAAACCCGCCGCAACCTGGACGCCATCCTGGGAACCCTGCGCGAACGCGGCTTGCCCGTGCTGCTGGCCGGCATGCTGGCGCCACCCAACCTGGGACCGGACTATGCCCAGGCCTTCAACAGCGTCTATCCCGATCTTGCCCGCAAATTTGACGTCCCACTGTATCCATTCTTTCTGCAAGGGGTCGCCGCGCGGCGCGCACTCAATCAACGCGATGGCCTCCATCCCAATGCCGCAGGGGTTGAGGTCATTGTCGCTGCCATGACCCCCTATGTGCTAGACCTGCTGTATAGCAAAGCAGGGGAGTGACAGATTGCGGCTTTTCGTGGCGATTTCGTTGCCGGACCGGATCAAGGATACACTGACCGCGCTATGCGGGGGTGTCGATGGCGCCCGCTGGCGCAGCCGCGGGCAATTGCATCTGACCCTGCGCTTCATCGGCGAGGTCGATGGCGCCATGGCCCGGGATATTGATGACGTTCTCCAACGGATTAGGGCACCGGCCTTTTCCCTGACCCTTAGGCGCACCGGGTTTTTCAGCGAGCGCAAACTGGCCCGTGTGCTATGGTCCGGCGTCGAACACGACGAACCGTTACGAAAATTGCATGGCAAGGTCCAGCGCGGTCTGCAGGCCATTGGCCTGGCCCCGGAGCGTCGCCGCTACCACCCCCACGTCACCCTGGCCCGCCTGGACGGCATCGCGCCTTTCGAGGCCGAAGGCTATGCCGCGCGTTATAGCGAATATGCCTCACCGCCCTTCACCGTGGACAGTTTCAGCCTGTTCTCGTCCCATCTGGCGCGGCAGGGCGCCATTTATACCGTAGAATCGGACTATGCCCTGATTTCGGAATTTTCGGCCAATGCCCTATGATACTGAACATATCGTCATTGCGTCGGGGGCGGGCAACGGCCGCTTCGCCGCGTGCATGCACTGTCTGGCAGCCCAGGTGGTCCCGGCCTCTGTGGTTCAATTGTTGGAATCTTCTATGGCCGCCATGTCCGCATCTGAAAATCCGAAATGATGGCCGATTTCATGGATCAGAACATGACCGACAAGATTACTCAGGTCTTCGCCGCATTCGATCCAGTATTCCAGCAGGGGTCGGCGATACAAAAAGATGATGTCCACATCCTCGGGCACGACGGTGACGCTTTTACGCTCCAGACTGACGCCACTATACATTCCCAGCAGATCGTAGGGCGTATCGAGGGCCATCGCGCGCATGGTGTCGTCATCGGGAAAATCGACCACCTGGATCACCAGATCGGTCAAGTTTTGCCGCAGCGGAAAGGGAATGCGGTCCAGGGTGGCCCGCGCCAGATCCTCGATATCGGCCAAAGTAGGGGCCCTGCTTTTGCCCTTTGCCATGAACCGCAGTCTAGCGTTCTACCCGCGTCGCCGCTAGGTTCCCCGCCGTGAATAGGAGACGCGCAGGCCCGATGCTGCTGCTGGCTGTCATTATGGCCTACACCCAGCCAGCGCGGGCGGACCTTTCCGCCGGCCTGAAAGCCTATGGCCAGGGCGATTTCACCACTGCACGGACCCAGTGGGAAGGCACGGCGGCGGGCGACCGGAACAACGCCACGGCCCATTACCATCTGGGCCTTATGCTGGTGCAGGGTACCGGCGTGAACAAAGACCCGGATACCGGCCTGGCCTGGCTGCGCCGGGCCGGAGACGCGGGACTGATTATGGCCCAGTTGGATCTGGCCGAGCTATTGTTCACTGGCATCGACCTGCCGCAGGACTATCCCGAAGCCTTGAAATGGAGCCGGGCCGCGGCCAAAACCGGCAATGCGCGGGCGCGCTTTTACCTGGGCCGCCATTATGACCGCGGCCTTGGCGTGGGCCTGGATTATCACCAGGCCCTGCGGCATTTCCAATTCGCGGCGCAAAACGGCGTGGCGCCAGCACAACGCCGTCTAGGTCAATATCTGGCCGCCGGCATCGCGGTCGATCCGGACCCGGAAAAGGGCATGCGCTGGTTGGCGTTGGCCGCCGACGGCGGCGACCATCAGGCCCAGTATGACCTGGCACGACGCTACAATCGCGGTGCCGGCGTGGCAAAAGATCAGACGAAGGCGCGGGAATTTTATCGCCGCGCCGCCGCAGCCGGCAACGCCAAGGCGCAGCATGATTTGGCCATGTTCCATATCCAGGGCCTGCTGGACGAGGTTGACCTGACCGAGGGGCGGTTTTGGCTGCAGCGGGCGGCCGCGGCCGGTATCGCACAATCGCAATTTCAGCTTGGCCGCTTGCAGCTGACCGAGCTGGCCCATCCCCTATTGATGTTCGAAGCCTTTGATTGGATCGGCCGCGCCTGGCGGCAAAAGGACACAGACTCCCAGGCGCTGATCACGAAGCTCGCCAGGGAACTGCCATCACGAATACAGGGGCAAAACCCGCGCGCAATAATCGACCCCGACGCGACCGCCTTCTGCCTGCTGGCCCATGCAATTTCAGCCTGGAAAAATATTGACGAACATTGCGCCGATATGGCCAAGTTGGGCCAGGTCGTGGCCCAGTACGTCATGGGCCGGGTCCATGAATATGGCCTGGGCCGGCCGATCGATTTGGGCACGGCGCAGCAATGGTATCGCCGTGCGGCCGTTGCCGGACTACCAAGGGCGCAAAATGCCCTGGGCCGCGTCTTGATGCGCGGCCTGGGCGTCAAGCGCGACGCAAAATTGGGCGCTGTCTGGGTGCGGCGGGCAGCGGAACAGGAGTATCCGTCGGCGCAGTTTAATCTGGGCTTTATGCACGAAAAGGGCCTTGGTGTTACGGCCCAACCGGTGGCGGCGGCGAAGTGGTATCGCCGGGCGGCCGAGCAGGGCCACACAAGGGCGCAGTATAATCTGGCGACGCGCTACATGACCGCCGACGGACTGCCCTATGACCCAGTCCAGGCTTGTAAATGGCTGCTTTTGGCTGCGATTCCCCAGGGCGTGGACCACAGGGAAAGTAACGGGGTGGCGCAAACGGCGCGGCGCTCCCTGGGCGTTCTGGCGGCCCGCATGACGCCGGCACAACTGGACGAGGCCGACCGGGAAGCCATGGCCTTTCGCCCGAAATAGCGCATTGGAGCAGCACCATGAGTGATTTACTAGACCGCAACCGCCGCCGGGTCGCACTGGCGGGCCTCTCCGGCTGGCGCGTGCAAAATGACCGGGACGCCATCGAGAAATCCTTCACGTTCAAGGACTTTAACGCTGCCTTCGCCTTTATAACCCGCGTTGCCCTGAAAGCCGAGGCCATGAACCATCACCCGGAATGGCGCAATACCTACAATCGAGTTGACATGGTCCTGACCAGCCACGACGTTGCCGGTCTGAGCGAGCGGGACATCGCCCTGGCCGGCTTCATCGATAGCATCACGGTGGATTGAAGCGGCGGCTTCCGCTGAATAGTTTTCCATCAACTCCTGACCGGCCCGCATCCGGCCACGCATGGAATCACAAGCTTTGGGTGGCTCGGCGACCCACTCAATATCGAAAATGGTCTAGCGCGGCGCCATGCGGATGGCCCCGTCCAGGCGGATGGTTTCGCCATTCAGCATGACGTTTTCCACGATCTGCCGGGCCAGTTGGGCATATTCGCTGGGCATGCCCAATTTTTTCGGGAACGGCACACTGGCGGCCAGCGAGGCTCGCACGTCGTCGGGCAGGGTGCCCAACAGGGGTGTCTCGAAGATGCCCGGCGCGATGGTGCAGACACGCACCCCCTTGTCCGCCAGGTCGCGGGCCACCGGCAGGGTCATGCCGACGATACCGCCTTTCGAGGCGGCGTAGGCCGCCTGGCCAATCTGACCGTCAAAGGCGGCTACGGAAGCGGTGTTAATGACCACGCCGCGTTCGCCATGCTCCAAGGGCTCCAGGCCCACCATATCGGTACTGGCGAGGCGAATGCAATTGAAGGTGCCGATCAGGTTGATCCTGATGATCCGTTCGAACTGATCAAGAGGATGGGCGACCCCGCGCGAGGTCGTCTTGACCGCCACGCCGGTGCCGGCGCAGTTGACCAGAATGCGGGCCGTGCCCAGGGCTTCCCTGGTTTCGCCCAGGGCCGCGATCACGCTGTCTTCCGAGGTGACATCGCATTTGCAAAAAATCCCGCCCACGGCGCTCGCCACGGCCATGCCTTTATCTTCCTGAATGTCCCAGATCGCCACTTGCGCGCCGGCGGCGGCCAGTTCCTTGGCCGTGCCCTCGCCCAGGCCGGAGGCGCCGCCGGTAACGATCGCTATCTGTCCATCGATTTGCATGATCTACCCTTCCCTATATTCTCGAAATTCGTTGCCGCGTCATAGCAGATGCGCCACCCAATCGGCAATCGTTGCAATTATCACCGCCGCTCCCATATCCGGACTATGATGAAACTGGGAATGACAGATGGCAAATGGCCAAATTTCCATGGCGGGGCCCGCGGCGGGACGCGTGGAGACGAAGCCAGCGTACGGCGGGATTTCTGGCCCAAAATTCGCCGGGCCCTGGGCCGTATTCCTTTCGCCGAAGAGTTGATTGCCGCCTATTACTGCACCCTCGATCCGGCCACACCGGCGCACGCCAAAGCCATCTTGCTGGGCGCCCTGGCCTATTTCATTATGCCGGTTGATTTGGTGCCTGATTTTGCCCCGCTGCTGGGTTTCACCGATGATGCCACCGTGCTGTTCATGGCCATCAACCGCGTGCGCCGGCATATTCGGCCCGAGCATCTGGACCGCGCCCGGGCCTTCCTCGCCAGCGGTAGGAACTAAAACAATATGCGAGAGCGATTTTCAATTAATTAGAGTTGTGAATGAGACTTAAACACTTGTTTCAATTACCCTATTTTGAAAATTCTGAGCACATTTGAGTCAAATGCGCGCTAGCGCGGCGCGATGGCAGGCGGATCGATGGCAGGCTGGGACGGTGGGGATTTTTTTCCCAATCTGGCTTCCCGCACACCGATATACAGGGTTGCCGCGACGACGATCAGGGCGCCGGTTATCGTCCAGGCATCTGGCACTTCCGCGAACACCAGATAGCCGATGGCGCCGGCGAAAAGCAGCCGGGTATAGTCAAAGGGCAACAACGCCGTTGCCTCGCCGATGCGATAGCCCCGGATCATAAAATACTGCCCCGCCGCACCCAGGGCGCCGATCGCCATCAGAAACGCCAGTTCGCTTAAGCTCGGCGCCCGCCAGACCATCAGGGCGGGGCCAAGGGCCACCAGGGACGAAACCACGCCAAAATAGAACAACATGGATTCGGGCCGCTCGGTGGTCGACAGCTTCTTGATCATGATGGTGAGAGAGGCCGCCAGAAACGCCCCAAGCACGGCCGCGAATGTCGCCGGCGCGATGTCGCCGCCGGGCCGTAGCATGATGACGACGCCAACAAAGCCGATCGCGGTAGCGGTCCAGCGGCGCAGGCGCACCACCTCGCCCAGGAACAACACGGCCAGGGGGATTAGAAACAGGGCGCGGGCATAGCTGATGGAGACGGCATCAGCCAATGGCAGATGGGTGATGGCATAAAAGCCGCACAACATGGCGAAGGAGCCGCCAATAGCGCGCGTCAATTGCAGGCCCAGGCGCCGGGTGCGCACGACCCCCAGGCCGTACCGGACGAAAAACGGCAGCACGGCAAAGAGGCCGAACAGTGCGCGGAAAAAGGCCAGTTGAAATGAATCGAACGAGCCGCCCAAGAACTTCACCACCGCGGTCATGCAGGAAAACATGATGCAGCCCAGAATGATCCATAGTGCCCCGCGGGTGTTGTCGGGCAAGCCTAGAACCCGGCCACGCAATTCCGCCGTCGTCACCCCCGGGCCCCGCCAAAATTATCGCTTGTTTGCATCGCCGCAATGTAAGGGCTGGCCGTTAAGGAAACCAGAACGAAGCCTGCATGGCAGGGTTGCGGCAAAAGGATGGCCGGACCGGGCGGCCACATACGATGGGATGGTGGCAAAATCCCACATGGCGTAAACTGCTCCATGCCAAGCAATACGCAGTTCGTACCAATGGTCCTTGATATAAAGCAGGTTCGGACAATACCGTACTTAGGAGACTAACGTGAGCCAGACCCCCATGTGGCGGCCGAACGCGTTACAAGCCGCCACCACCAACATGGGCCGCTTCATGACTGAAGTGGCGCACCGCTGGAACGAAGAGATTCCCGATTATGCCGCCCTGCATCAATGGTCGGTCAATCGGCGGGAAGATTTTTGGTCCGCGGTATGGGATTTCTGCGCCGTTCGCGCGGCCACCAGAGGCAATGTGGCCCTGCGCAACGGCGACGCGATGCCCGGCGCCGAGTGGTTCCCGGAGGCGCGTCTGAATTTTGCGGAGAACCTGCTACGCGGCGAAGGGCCCGGCGACTCGATCGTTTTCTGGGGTGAAGACCGGGTCAAACGGCGTTTGAGCCACGCCGATCTACGCGGGGAGGTTTCGCGCCTGCAACAGGCCTTGCGTGCCACGGGCGTCGGGGTCGGCGACCGGGTATCCGGTTTTCTGCCCAATCTGCCGGAAACCGTAATCGCCATGCTGGCCACCACTTCTCTAGGCGCGGTCTGGTCCTCCTGCTCGCCGGATTTTGGCGTCCAAGGCGTGCTTGACCGTTTCGGCCAGATCGAGCCCAAGGTGCTGTTTGTCGCTGATGGATATTTTTATGGCGGCAAGGAATTCGATTGCCTGGACAAGGTAAAGGATATTACAGCCCAGCTGCCAAGCCTGGAAAAACTGATTCTGGTGCCTTATATACGCCCGGCGCCACCGCTTGCGGGACTCGATAACGCCGTGCTGCTTGATGATTTCATGGCGGCCTTTGATCGCGCCGAGATCGAATACACCCGGGTGCCGTTCAATGCACCGCTCTACATCATGTATTCCTCCGGCACCACGGGGGCGCCGAAGTGTATCGTGCATGGCGTCGGCGGCACCATCCTGCAGCATTTGAAGGAACATCAGTTGCACGCCGATGTGCGGCCAGGTGACCGGGTGTTCTTTTTCACGACCTGCGGCTGGATGATGTGGAACTGGCTGGTGTCCGCGCTGGCCTCCAATGCGACCATTCTATTGTATGATGGCCTACCGGCCTATCCCGACGGCAATATCCTGTTCGAATTCGCACAGGCCGAGGGCGCGACGCACTTTGGCACCTCGGCCAAATGGCTGGACTCCATCGCTAAGGCCCGCCTCGCACCCATGGAAAGCCACGACCTCGCGAAAATGCGCGTGCTGCTCTCCACTGGCGCACCGCTGTCGCCCCAAGGATTCGACTACGTCTACGGGAAGATCAAGGGCGATGTGCACTTGGCCTCAATCTGCGGCGGCACTGACATTATCTCGTGCTTCATGGGCGGGGTGCCCATTCTTCCTGTCTGGCGAGGGGAGATCCAGGCACCCAGCCTTGGCATGAAGGTTGAAGTGTTCGACGAAAACGGCCAGGCCCTGGCCACCGGCCAAGGCGAATTGGTCTGCACCGCGCCCTTTCCCTGCATGCCCATCGGTTTTTGGAACGACGACGACGGCACCCGCTATCACGCCGCCTATTTCGACGTCTATCCGAACGTTTGGCGGCATGGCGATTGGGTGTCGTTTACCGAACACGGCGGCATGGTGGTTTATGGGCGCTCCGACGCGACGCTCAATCCTGGCGGCGTACGCATCGGCACCGCCGAAATTTACCGCCAGGTAGAACAGTTGGAAGAAGTCCTGGAAGGTCTGGTGATCGGCCAGCAATGGGAGAACGACACACGCATCATTCTGTTCGTCATCCTGCGCCCCGGATTTGATTTGGACGACGATCTGATCGCCCGCATCAGAGCCAAGATTCGCACGGGCGCCTCGCCGCGCCACCTGCCCGCCAAGGTGCTGCAAGTGTCCGATATCCCCCGCACCGTCAACGGCAAAATCACCGAACTGGCGGTCACCGATGTCATCCACGGCCGGCCGGTCAAGAACCGCGAAGCCCTGGCCAACCCGGAAGCTTTGGAGTTGTACAAATATCTGCCGGCGTTGGCGGTTTAGGCTATTGACCGGCCCTGTCTTGTTTTTGACCAATGACAGGCGGAGCCCGTGACGCCCCCGGCCTGATCCGCCGGGCAATCACCGAAAGCCGCGCATTGCCGACGGGCCTAGACCATTTGGATCGAATGTGCTCTGGGGCTTTTTTGGGCTAGATGTTTGAGGCGGAGGGTGCGAAACCACTGGCACGTTCATCGCGGCTGGTGGTGGCAAGCTCGCTGGCCGGATCGCCAGCAATGCGGGTGTGCCGCATGACCCGCGCCTCGCTGTAGTCATAGGGCCGGGCGCTATGCAGAACACAGCGATTGTCCCAAATAATCACATCACCCGGCTGCCAGTTGTGGCTGTAAGTACGCGGCGGTTGACAGGCGAAATCGAGAAGACCGTCCAATAGACTTTTCGCTTCGTCATCGTCGAGCCCGGGAATCCGGTAAGCGTGCCGGCCAATAAAAAGCGACTTGCGACCGGTAACCGGGTGGGTCTTTACCAACGGACGCAGCGGTGCGCCCTTGTTGTGATAACCGTAACCGGCGCCGGTCTTGACAATGTGCCCGATCTTGGCTTGCGACTGATACAGCGAATGATAAGCGGAAAGACCGTCGATGCGTGTTTTTCTGTCCTCGTCCAGGGCATCGTAGGCGGCGCGCATGTCGGCCCATGCCGTCTCGCCCCCCGCGGAGGGTACGATTTGCGCCGATAGCACGGATGCCTTGGCCGCGAGCGGCATGTACGAACTGTCCGTATGCCAGCCTTCGTTGCCGCGCAATGCTTGATAGCGATGCTCATCCGGTTTCAAAACACTGCCATCCGGATTTTGGTTGCTGATCGCGACCGCTTTAGCCTCGGGATCGCCGCGCAAAAGTTCGATCTCGCCAAAGCGGTTTGCGAACGCGACCTGCGCCTTGTCGGTCAGATTCTGTCCTGGAAAAATCAGCACGGCATATTCATGAAAAGCGTCCTCGACCCGCCGCCAGGCCGCCTCATCCAAACGGGCCAAGTCGATATCGGTGATCGTGGCGCCGAAGGTGGCGTCGAGGGGCGTGATGGTCGGCTCCATAGGCTACTCCTGCTTCGCGGATTGCACGGCGGCAGCGTCATCCCCGCCGATACCACCGCATTCAAGCGGGCAGTATGGGCAAGGATGGGCTACGAAGGCAAGCCTGCGCTGGCGCCAGTGGAACGGTCAATCCAGGATACGCAGTCGACCAGAGCCGGTGGGAGCCAATCCTACGCCGCTTCGATCAGGCGATCGTTGATGGTCAGGCCAGCCGCGCTAGCCGAAACGTTGACAACGTCGCCTTCGCTTACCGCGCCTTCCAAGATCAGGCCAGCCAATGGATTCTGCAACTGCCGCTGGATCACCCGTTTCAGGGGCCGCGCTCCGTAAACCGGGTCATAACCTGCCTTGGCCAACCAGTCGCGGGCCGAGGCGTCCAGGTTCAACTCAAGCTTCCGGTCGGCCAGCAGGGCCGCCAGATGACGCAGCTGGATATCCACGATGCCGCCCATGTGTTCCCGGGCCAGTCTATGGAACAGAATAATCTCGTCCAGACGATTGAGAAATTCCGGCCGGAAGTGGGCCTGAACCATGGCCATGACATCCGTGCGCGCGGCCTCGGAATCTTCGCCATCGGCCAAGGCGGCCAGATATTCCGCCCCCAGGTTCGACGTCAGGACGATAATGCAATTGGTGAAATCCACGGTGCGGCCCTGGCCGTCGGTCATGCGTCCATCGTCCAATACCTGCAATAACACGTTGAAGACATCCGGGTGCGCCTTTTCCACTTCATCAAACAGCACCACTTGATAGGGCCGGCGCCGCACGGCCTCGGTCAAGGAGCCACCTTCATCGTATCCGACATACCCGGGTGGCGCGCCGATCAGCCGCGAAACGGCATGTTTCTCCATATATTCCGACATATCTATGCGGGTCATGGCGCCTTCATCATCAAACAGGAATTCCGCGAGGGATTTGCACAATTCCGTCTTCCCCACGCCGGTGGGGCCCAAAAACAGGAACGAGCCAATGGGCCGCGAAGGATCCTGCAAGCCGGCCCGCGCCCGGCGCACCGCGTTGGCTACGGCGGCCAGCGCCTCATCCTGACCGATGACGCGATCGCGCAGACGCTGCTCCATGGCGAGCAGTTTATCGCGCTCGCCGGCCAACATCTTCTCCACCGGAATACCGGTCCAACGCGCCACCACGGCGGCAATGTCTTCTTCACCGACCACTTCGCGCAGCATGGCACCCGCGCCACCAACACCGCGTGTGCCAACCGATTCAGCTTCTGCAATACGCTTGTTAAGATCCGGGATGACGCCATAGGACAATTCGGATGCCCGCGCCAGATCGCCTTGGCGCTGGGCGGTCTCCGCCTCCTGGCGGGCATGTTCCAGCTGCTCTTTTAGTTCCTGAGCCTCGCCCAGTTTTTCCTTTTCGCTCTGCCAGGCTGCGGTCAAATGGGCCGACCGGCTCTCCAGGTCCGCCAATTCACTCTCCAACTTGCTCAAACGCTCGCGGGAGGCGTTGTCGTCTTCCTTTTTCAGGGCTTCCCGCTCGATCTTCAACTGGATGATGCGGCGGTCCAGTTCATCGATTTCCTCCGGTTTCGAATCCACTTCCATACGGATCCGGCTGGCGGCCTCATCCATCAGGTCAATCGCCTTGTCGGGCAAAAAGCGGTCGGTGATGTAGCGGTTCGACAAGGTCGCCGCCGCCACCAGCGCGCTGTCCGAGATGCGGACGCCATGATGCAGTTCGTACTTCTCGTTCAGGCCGCGCAGGATGGAAATGGTATCCTCCACGCTCGGTTCCAGCACCATGACAGGTTGGAAGCGCCGGGCCAGGGCGGCATCTTTTTCAATGTGTTTGCGGTACTCATCCAACGTCGTCGCACCGACACAGTGCAATTCACCCCGTGCCAAAGCGGGTTTCAGCAAGTTCGAGGCATCCATGGAGCCTTCCGCCGCGCCGGCTCCAACCAGGGTGTGCAATTCATCGATAAACAGGACGATTTCACCCGCCGCCGCCTCGACCTCTGACAATACCGCCTTTAGGCGTTCCTCAAACTCGCCGCGAAACTTGGCGCCCGCGATCAGGGCACCCAGATCCAGCACCAGCAGGCTCTTGTTTTGCAGGCTTTCAGGCACGTCGCCATTGATGATGCGAGTGGCCAAACCTTCGACAATTGCGGTCTTGCCCACGCCAGGTTCGCCGATCAGAACCGGATTGTTCTTGGTCCGGCGGGAAAGCACCTGCATCGTGCGGCGAATTTCCTCGTCCCGCCCGATCACCGGGTCCAGCTTGCCCTCCCGGGCCGCCGCGGTCAGATCACGGGCGTATTTCTTCAAGGCGTCGTAGGCATTTTCAGCCGTGGCGCTATCAGCCTTGCGCCCCTTGCGCAGATTGTTGATGGCATTATTCAGGTTCTGTGGGGTCAGGCCGGCTTTTTTCAAAGCCGCTGCCGCGGGCGTTGCGGTTGCCAAGGCCAGAGCCAGCAACAACCGCTCCGCGGTCACAAAACTATCACCAGCCTTTTCCGCGATTTGTTCCGCCGCTTCGAACAGGCGACCGGTTTCCGGCGCCATGTAAAGCTGCCCGGCACCGCTGCCTTCAACCTTTGGCAGCTTGGCCAAGGCATCTTCATTGGCCGCCCGCGCTGCCGCCGCGTCGCCACCCGCCGCCGCAATTAACGCCGCCGCCATGCCCTCCGCATCGTCAAGCAGAACTTTGAGTAAATGTTGCGGGGTGAATTGCTGATGCCCAGATCGCTGGGCCAGGGTTTGGCCTGCCTGCACAAAGCCGCGGCTGCGTTCGGTGTATTTTTCAAAATCCATTTTCCATCCCTTTCAAGCACGCCTTGAGGCAGCCAAAATTCCGTTATTCATTGGCCTGCCATCAACGCCTTGCAGTCAATGCCCGGTCCTTCTATGAAGCAACCATGGCAGCTTACATCACGTATTGGATATGGTGTCGCCAACGCGCCGCACAAGGTTTTTTCAGATTGTGGAATAGCCGTCAGAGAGGCATTTTTGCCGGCAGCTTGACTGATTGCGAGATAATTATATGAGCCGCATCGCACAAATTTTCCGCTATCCGGTCAAAGGCCTAAGCCCGGAGCCATTGTTAAAGGCCGAGGTGTTGCCCGGGCGCTGCATACCCATGGACCGCGCCTTTGCCCTGGCGCACGGTTCAACGCAGTTCGATGCGGCCCATCCGAAATTCCTGGCAAAAAGCAAATTCTTGATGCTGGCGCGCAACGAACGGCTGGCCGCATTGCAAAGCCGCTACCACGATGAGACTCGTGAATTGGTGATCGAACGGGACGGTAAGCAGGTCGCCCGTGGCCGTCTGGATCTGCCCGTGGGACGGCAGATGATCGAACAATTTTTTGCCGTCTATTTGGCGAATGAAGTGCGGGGCAGTCCAAAATTATTACGCGCCGAGGGCCATACCTTTTCAGATGTTCCACGCCATTGCTTGTCGCTGATCAATATCTCCAGCCTGCGGGAACTGGAACGGGTGATGAAAGTGCCTCTCGATCCTTTGCGCTTTCGCGCCAATCTATATTTCGACACCGGTGTGCCCTGGCAGGAATTCGATTGGTGCAACAATGAATTCCAGATCGGCGAGCGCGTGGTGGTCAGGGCTGTGTCCAGAATCGTACGATGCGCGGCCACCAACGTGAATTTGGAGACCGCCAACCGTGACGTCAATATACCGCTGCAGTTGCAACAGGCCTTTGGCCACGCCGAAATGGGCATATATGCAGAAGTGGTCGACGGCGGCACGATCAACCTCGGCGACACGATAAACCCGCCATAGGACACCGCCACAGGCGCAACGCAAATTTCTAGCTTAAGGTTTTCGATCCGGATTAGCCGGGTTCGACATCCTCGACCACATCCGAAGGTTCGCCACCGGATTCCCCTACGGCTGCATCCGCCGCTGGGCGACGCCTGCGGCGCGGTTGCCGGCGGGAGGCGGTCCCGGCAGTTTCTGCCCCAGCGTCACCTTGGTCGCCGCTATCATGTTTTTGCCGACCGCGGCCATTGCCGCTATTGGCAGGCCGGGACTTGCGGCCACTTTCTGACATTGCCGCCAATTCCGCCGGATTCATCGGTTTGCCGCCGAACTCATCCATCGTCTCGTCGCTTGCTGCCTCGACATATGCGTCCCCGGCATTGGCAGTCGCGAGATCGGCCGCGGCAACGTAATCCTCGCCATATTTGAGACTATTGCCGACGACTTCAACAACTGCCTCTTCCGACACAGCCTCTTCTATTACAGCCTCTTCCGATACTGACGTCGATCGCGCATGGCTGCCGGCCTCGGCAGGCTCGTCACCGAATTCATCGCGATTTTGCTGCTCCTGCCGCCGGATATCCCGTTGTTCGCTCTCGCCTGCTTGTTGTTTGGCGGCTTGCATCAGGCGATAATAATGCTCGCCATGTTGAAAGAAGTTTTCCGCTGCAACGCGGTCACCGGATAGGATCGCATCGCGGCCCAGCGCCTGGTATTTGTCATATACCGCCGATGCCGTGCCACGAACTTTTACCTCCGGGCCACTGCTGTCATAACTACGATTGGGGGAATTGCTAAACCCCCTGCGACCGCTTGGACGGCCACGTCCCCGTCTCTGGGGTGTGTTCTGTCTCATAGCACCGTCTTGAGTTGTGTCTACAAACGAACGCCAATTCAAGGTTCCCGCGCCCGACCCATCACCCCGGCATTTCTACCGCAAGCCAGCCGTCATAATCCCAACGGGCAGACTGTTCGCTAATGCTTTCGATCGAGCCAAAACATCCCATTTGCATTCAAGTTGTCCGTATTACATCGGCCGAATGCTGGCCCCAGATTTCCGGTTTGCAATGTGGGTATGTCAATTCGGAACCGTTCACCCGACCACGACAGACGTCTATTTCTGATCGCGACGGTCGTTCCTTGCCGTTCGCTATGGACCCTAGCCGTTGACGGCGAAAATTCCAACTCTTTTTTTTCCTATTGTCAGTAGCGAATGATATGTCCGGATTTTGTAGCAGACGATATGTCCGGTCTTTGGAAGCGTTCC
>JAQBYC010000059.1 GCA_027623205.1 Pseudomonadota bacterium
CATTTACTCTCTAATGGACATTAGCTCTCACTACTGTTCAAAGGCAGAGCGGGTTCACCGGGCGCTTACAATGGTTGCGCCAGACACTGGACCGTGCGCCGTGGCTCATGGCCATCGAACCGGGGCCTACGGTTAACCGCTGTTAGGGGATCCATCCACCCCGCTTAAGCTCGTAGGTAATCCGCCTGATCTCAGCATTGATATACCTGACCTTCTCCACATGAGCCTTGGACCGTCGTCCGTGCTTCGTGTGCGCCGCCGCGACCCGTGCTTTTCCTTCGGGTGTCCGTGGTCCGGTGGACTTGCCGCCGTGCATGCGGCATCGGTTCCGGTCTGTAACAACGGGGTTCTGGCAGGGTGCTCTCTGGCGGGTTTTAGCGAGGCACCTTTGGCCAGGCCATTTGGCCCCGAGCCGCGTACCACAGCCAGCTTCAATCAGCGTTTTTCGATTATCTGGCTTTAACATGTTCAGACCGCCCTGCAAGGGGTTTGGCGCTCAATCAGTATACCGCGGATCGTTTGAGGGGGATAACCTAGTTGAGTTTTGGGGCTATTCAGACAAGCGTTTGATATCGGATATTCTGGGACCATATGATTGCTCATGTGGATATTCGCGCCAAACCCGGCCCAAGCCCCCGCCCCCTCGAACCGTGCCCTTTGATCCAGGGCTGCCGCTCCGGCCTAGGAGCTAATCAGTTACTGAAACGTGGGCCGGGGTCCCTGGGCCGTGGTGCGTTATCCACGATGCACTGTCCTGGTATCCTTTGCGCGGAACACGATCCTGGGCGGCCTCTGTCGATGACGGGGGCCACTTTGAGGGAGCTTAACTTTCTCGATATTGTAGGCTCATCTAGATTTGGCCAAAAGGGACCCGGATCTCCCGATTGTGTGGCTTAAGCCTCTATTTTGTAACCCACTTGCAACCCATGAATTAGAAACGGCCTAGCTGTTTCCAGCTAAGCCGTTGATTTTATTGGTGCCGGCGACAGGAGTCGAACCCGTGACCTACTGATTACAAATCAGTTGCTCTACCAACTGAGCTACGCCGGCATGGGGGCGTTGTAGTCAATTCCAGGGGGCGGCTCAACCGTCTTTCGTATCCGGCCCCCCATCTGACCTCATCCCGCCCCCCTTCGGACCGGCCGGACCGGCCGGCCACTGCTACATTTTGGTGGCTTTCCAGGTGCCGTCGCACATGGTCGTGGCGGTTTCCTGCCAGGTGCCGCCGCCGGAGGTGCCCTGCAATTTCCCTTCAAACACCGCGGTGCCGGTACCTTCGGCCGTGCCCTTGGCAATTGTGCCGTCCGGCGAAATTGTACCATTAAGATAGAAGGCGCCGCGCATGTCATGACGCAACAGGCCGGTCACTTTGTGGCCCTTGATGACCATCGGTTCTTTCATCAGATAACCCCGGCAGAGCGGCCCGCTTGACGACTTTTTGGAATATTCAATGGACATTTTCCATTTGCCCTCGAATGAACCTTCTGCTCCGGCCGACGAGGCCACGGCGCCCAATGCCGCTGCAAACAGGGCGGCGGTGAAGATCTTGGCTGCTTTGCGCATTACATAATTCCTTCGTTGTTGCCTTTGGTGGGTGGTGTTCGACCGGCTTGCCTTCAGTCGCCGCCGGGGAACAAGACCGGCGGGTGGCTCGGTGACTCGATGAATATCGAAAATGGTCTAGATCAGGGGCGGTTGGCATAACCTGGCAGGCCTTGACGGATCTGGCGCGAATAATCCGCCGCGCTCGTGGCGGCCTGGGACCGCTTATTGATATAACTCTTCTGGCGCAACTGAGCGAAGGGAAGGCTCTGGTCCAATGCGCCGCGCTCGTACATCAGCTCGGCGAAATAGCCGCTGAAAAGAATTTTCCAGCTGAATGGTACCTCTCCCGCAATGGCCTGCACATTGGTAACGATGTTCGTCGTCCAATAGGTTGTCGCCGTGTTGTAGAACGCGGGCTGTTTCGATAAGCCATCGACCGTGACGGCGTACTGCAGAAACAACTGTCGAATTTTCTCTTTCGGTATCCGCACTTTGTATAGATATACGTCTTCGTTGGGGTCGCGGTAGGTGGTGCGCAGGCCGATCAGATCTTTTTCGTCGGCGACCACATAATACAACTCGTAACGGCGGAAAAACCCGGCAAGGGCCGAATAGGCCTCGTTTTCCTGTTTCCGCGTTTCGATGGATATCGCCACCTGTTCGCCCTCGAAGCCAAAACTCAGGAAGGTGCGCGCAATCGCATCGCCCATCCAATGGACGGCGATCAAATCGAGCGAGTCGAGCTTTCGCAGGTCGACGGTCTTGTCGTACCAGCGGGGCGTGTAATCGGTCTCGGTCCGGTAAACGAAATCCCGAATATTACGCAGCTGCACCAGATCACCGTCAATTTCGGCGCTGGTCAGTCTCGCGACATCCAGGGGCCAATCTCGATCATTGCGCGGTTCGATGGTCGACCACCACATCAGCGCGGCCACGAAACCGCCAACAAGGAGCAGCAGGAACGGCGTGAATCTGCGGCGCCCGAGGCTGAATAACAGGCCCCCGGCCGCCACGGCCCCATAGCCAACCGCCAGGATGGTCCGGATCGTCTCGCCGGCCGGCAGGGTGAACCACAATAGGAGACCTACCCATCCCACGAGCCCAACGACAACCGCGCCGGCGACGGCAAGCCATAGGAATTTCAGTGATGTTTGCATTCGTCCCGGTAATCCTGGAACACCCCTAGCAATGGACATGGATGCTAACCCATGACCGGCCTTTGGTCCATCGCGGCGGCGGGCGCCGGTCGGTGCGTCCTGGTTCGCGGGCGATTGTGGCAATAGGGCGCAGGGGCGGGTTCATACCAATGGCACTACCACGGCGCCATGGTTAAAAGTCTGGTCGGCGCCGGCCTTTGGCCAGTTATTGCGCAATTCCATCGATTAGGTGCCTTCACGCGCGGGCGGGTCGTTCTTGCGATGGAAGATCATGGGCGGAAGCAATACATGCGACGCAGGTTATTGGGAACTCCGCTGGCGCGGTCGGCCGTATTCGCGCTGGCGGCGAACCATCCAGATGGCAACTGGACGGTCGGCGGCAAGGAGAATTAGGGCCGCGGCGGTTTCCGACATCAGGTGCCCGCCCACGAGGCCTTCAAATCAAGATCACAGGAATGCTTCCGAGCTATTCCAATTCATGTGACCGCCCGGTAACTGCCTTGAACGGTTCGCGGCCGGCCACGGCGCCCGAACGCTCATGCCAACCTTCGCAGCGGCGTGCCCGGCCGTTGCCGGGTGCGCCACAGCGGGTCGATATAGCTTTCAGCATTGGCGGGGGCCAGCGGTGTCCGGCCCAGGATCATATCGGCGGCCTTTTCCGCCGCCATGATGGTGGGCGCATTCAGATTGCCGTTGGGGATGGACGGAAAAATCGAGGAATCGACGACGCGCAGATTGCCGAGTCCCCGCACCCGGCAGTCCGGGTCGAGCACGGCCATGGGGTCGTCGCCGGCGCCGATCTTGCAGCTGCAGGAGGGGTGATAGGCGCTCTCCACATTGGCCCGCACCCAGGTGTCGATCTCCATATCCGATGCGATGCCGGCACTCGGTTGGATCTCATCGCCGCGATAGGGATCAAACGCGGGCTGGGCGATAATCTCACGGGTCAGCCGTACGCATTGCCGGAAGCCTTCCCGATCGGCTTCGTTATCCAAATAATTGAACCGGATTTGCGGCGCCTGGCAGGGGTCGGGCGAGCGCGCCGCGAGCCAGCCGCGGGCCTGGGGTTTGTTGGGTCCCACATGGACTTGAAAGCCATGCCCGTCAAAAGCGGCTTTGCCGTCGTAACGCATGGCGGCGGGCAGGAAGTGATATTGGATGTCGGGCCACGCCAGGCCGGCCCGGGAGCGGATGAAAGCGCAGGATTCGAAGTGGTTGGTGCTGCCCAGTCCGGATTTGAACAGGAACCAGCGCGCGCCGATCAGGAACTTGCTGGCTCGACCCAAGCGGCCGTTCAGGGTGATCGGTAATCGGCATTTGAACTGGAAATAAATCTCCAGATGATCCTGCAGGTTGGCGCCGACTCCCGGCAGCTCATGGATCAGCGGGAGGCCCGCCCCGGCAAGGATCGCCGCCGGGCCGATGCCGGACAATTGCAGCAGATGGGGCGATCCGATCGCGCCGGCCGCCAA
Source organism: Pseudomonadota bacterium (assembly GCA_027623205.1). Lineage (GTDB taxonomy): Bacteria > Pseudomonadota > Alphaproteobacteria. The sequence continues at coordinate 4,175 of JAQBYC010000059.1, forward strand.
TATCACCTCCCGCGCCGCCAACGCGGTCCGCCGCAGGCCATGCCGCTCGTATTCAACGCCGACCGCCCGCCTGCCGTCCAGCAGCACCCGGCGGCCCAGGGCGCCGGCCTGGACGTGAAGATTGGCCCGGCCCCGGGCCGGTTTCAGATAGGCATTCGCCGAACTCCAGCGGACACCGTTGCGAACCGTCATGTCCATGCGGCCGAAGCCTTCCTGCTGGTAGCCGTTGCCGTCAGCGGTCACCGGATAGCCTGCCTGCCGCCCGGCATCTATAAATGCCTGGTAGAGCGGGTTGACCATGCCGTTGCCATTGCAGGTATGTAGCGGGCCGTCGCTGCCCCGGTATGCATCACCCCCGTAGGCGCAGGTTTCCGCCTTGCGGAAATAGGGCAAACAATCGCGATAGGACCAGCCGGTGGCGCCCAGGCTTTCCCATTGATCGAAGTCCCGGGCATTGCCGCGCGCATATACCATGCCGTTGATGGATGAACTGCCGCCCAGCACTTTGCCCCTGGGACAATTCATGATGCGGCCGCCAAGATGCGCTTCCGGCTCGGAACGAAAACCCCAATTGTACTTCGGCATAGTCATGGGAATGGACAGCGCCGTGGGCATTTGAATGAACAGGCTGTCATCGCTGCCGCCGAATTCCAGCAACAGCACCCGCGTTGTGCTGTCCTGGCTCAGGCGTGCCGCCAGCACGCTGCCGGCCGATCCGGCGCCGACGATGATGTAATCAAATGTCGCCGACGGGCCTGGCTGCGCCTGGCTCATGGAATTGGACCACGCACCCGGTCAGGTTCCCATGACCGCGATTCCTTGCCCAGCGGCCGCAATATTCATGCCGGTTCCCTATCGATGTCCACCGGAGTCGAGACCCTAGAACGCCGCCATGCGCTGGAAGTTGTGGCCGGCCATGGGGGCCGTTTGCCCGCCAACGGGGATGCCGCCCTTGACGACCAGGCGATGGTTTCCGGTCCGCGAGGCCATGGTGATGTCTGCGCCGGGATTGCCGTCCACCACCAGAAAATCCGCCGCGTTGCCGGCCACCACCCGGCCCTGGTCCGACAGCCCCATCAGGGCGGCGCCGTTCGAGGTCCCGAAACGCAGGGCGTCGATCGGCTTGACGCCCAGATCGGCCATGAATTCCAGTTCCATGGCGTTGGCGCCGTGCCGGTTGAACGGCGTGCCGGCGTCGGTGCCCAGGGCGATATTGCCGCCCGCCTGGTAGTACATCTGCAGCGACCGTTTGTGGTTTTCCGAGATGCGTTCGGCTTTTTCCACCACGTAGTCCGGAATGCCATTGCCCGCATTGTCGAGGATGTTGCGCAGGGCGGCAACGGTGGGCACCAGATAGGTGCCTTGCGCCAGCATCTCGCGGACACAGGTCTCGTCCATGAAGATGCCGTGTTCGATCGAGGTAATGCCGCCGCGCACGGCGTTCAGGATACCGTCCCGCCCCTGGGCGTGGGAGGCCGAGGGCCGGTGAAAGCGCCGCCCCTCGGCAATGCCGGCAGCCATCTCCTCGGCGGTATAATGGGCATCCTCCGGGTTTACGCCCGGCGTCATCACGCCGCCCGTGGCCATGATCTTGATCAGATCGCTGCCGGCGTGAATTTGCTCGCGCACCGCACGGACCACTTCGTCAATGCCGTCGGCAATGCGGCCCGAACGGCTGCCATGGCCCCCCGTCATGCAGATCACCTGGCCCGAGGCGCGGATCGTCGGCCCCATCTGCTGCCCGGAATTGCAGGCATCGCGCACGGCGAATTCCAGAAAATCCTTGCCGCCGCAATCACGCAGGGCGGTGATGCCGCCCGCCAATGCAGCCTGGGCCCGCTGCAGCGCCTTCATGGTGACCTGCCCCGGCAGCAGCTTGTCGGCGGCGGTGCCGGGGTCGCCCTCGGCGCCCAGGCACAAATGGACATGGCAGTCGAACAGGCCGGGCATCACTGTGCCCCCGGTGGTGTCGATGGTCACCCCCACGAAACCGGCGAATTCGCCCGCCGGCGCCACCTTTGCCACCCTGCCGTTCTGAACCAGAACGCCCTGCCCCGCGACAATCTCGCCGCCGCCGTCGTATAGCAGGCCGCCGGTGTATAATTCGGTCGTCTGATCCGTCATCTCGCCAATTCCTTCGTCAAATCGCTTCAGTAATAGCCCGGCGCCTGGCGGCCCAGGCCATCGAACAGTTCGCCACAGCGGCGGAACCAGGCAAGGATGGGATCGTCATCGGCCAGGATCCGGAAATCGCTGATGCTGCGGGCCCACTGAAAGGCGCCGAAAACAATGTAGTCGGCATAGTTCGCCCGTTCACCGCCCAGGAAGGCCTGGGCGCGCACGGTCAGGCGCAGGGGATAAAGATCGGCGCGAAAGGCCTCCAGCCGGTCTTCGCGGCCAGCCTGCACCGCGGCCAATGGCTGACCGAAAACCTTCTCTCGGCTGGTGCGGAAATAATCCCGGTCCTCGTCACGGACGTGATCATAAATGTCGTGCACCACCGAGCGGGCCACGCCGGGATGGACCACCGCGTTGGTCCAGCTATGCACGAATTTGCACAGGGCGTGCCCGGCCTCGCCGCCAAACAGGCTGGGCCGGTCCGGATATTGTGCTTCCAGATAATCCGCGATGCGGGATGAATCACTGATCATCTTGCCAGCGTCCACGATAATCGGCACGGTCCGGTGCGCCGTCCCACCAGCCGCCGCGATGGCGGTGAAGGCCGTGCCCCTATGTTCAAAGTCCAGGCCCTTGTGGGCCAACGCCATGCGGGTACGCCAGCAATAAGGGCTGAAATTGCGGCCGTCCTGGCCCGCCAGGTCATAAAATTCGATCGTCATGCGGCACAATCCCCCAGTATCCATTGCAGGCGGCTCAACGGGTAGAGCAGTTTTCAATTAAATGGCGCCGCTCTCGCGCTTTCAAGTAATCGGTTCAATTGCTCTCATCTTGAAGAGTCCGAGCATGCTTTGAGGGAACATGCTCCAGGCCGCCAAAACGCTTTGCCTGGTCAGTTTAATGCAAGTTCCCTGTCGGTGCCATCGGTAACGCTCACCGGCCCAGGCCGGCCCGCCGCGGCGCACAGCGCGGGCGGTTCGGCCGATTTCGGACCCTGCCCAGGGTTGATCTGATGGCCGGGCAACAGAAAGGCTTTGACCCGGGCCAGATAGGCAGGGTCCCGTTCAGCCCGGTTCAGGTCCAGTTCGCCGATGAGCATGGCGGCGCCTTTCGTCTCGGTCGCCCAAATGACAGAGCCGCGAGATTGCCGGGGCATTGGGGCAGGGTAGGGGCGCGTTCGGGGCAATATTGCGGCAGCGCCATAAATGGCGCGGCGGGGCAGCGGGCAATCGATCTTGCGCGGCCGGACGTTCAGGGTTAAAGCGGGGGATGTCCATTTTTCTGGCCCGCCGGTTTCTGACCTTTCTGATCACCCTATCCGGTGCGTCGGTGATCATATTTCTGCTTTTGGAGGTTTTGCCCGGCGACCCGGCCTTGACAATGCTGGGGGTCGATGCGCCGGACAGCGCGGTTGTGGCGATCCGTCTGGAACTTGGCTTGGATCGCCCCGCCGCGGTGCGCTATGCGGCATGGATTGCCGGATTGTTTCACGGTGAAATGGGCCTGTCTTATGTTTACAAGGTGCCGGTAACGGAACTGATCGGCCAGCGCCTGCAGGTCACGCTGCCGCTGGCCATCGGGTCCATGGCGCTGGCCACGCTGGCGGCGCTGTCTTTGGGTATTTTCGCGGCGACCAACCATAACCGGATCGGCGACTATGGGGTCATGGGCTTTTCGCAACTGGGCCTGGCCATTCCCGACTTCTGGTTCGGCATCCTGTTGATTATTCTGTTCGCGGTGATTTTGCATTGGCTGCCCTCGGGCGGCTTTGCCGGCTGGGATGATGGCATCTGGCGCGGGGCCAGGTCCTTGCTGCTGCCGGTTTTTACCCTGTCCTTGAGCTTGACGGCGGTAATGACCCGGGTGACCCGCTCGGCCGTGCTGGAAGTGGCCCGGGAAGACTTCGTCCGCACGGCGCGGGCCAAGGGGTTGAGCCGCCGGGCCGCCCTGTGGCGCCATGTTCTGCGCAATGCCCTGGTGCCGGTTCTGACCATTGGCGGCGTGCTTGTCGCCACCGTGTTGACCGGTACCCTGGTGATCGAGAACGTATTCTCGTTGCCGGGGGTCGGTAAATTGATTTTCGATGCCATTTCAAACCGTGACCTGATGGTGGTAAAAAACGTGGTGTTGTTGTTCGCGGCGATCGTGGTCGTGGTCAATTTCATGGTCGATATTCTGTACGCGATGGTCGACCCCCGCATTCGCATTCAAACCTAGTACGGGGGCGCTCTTTTGCGGGCTACAGGAACAGTTTTAGACACCGATCTGGGCGCGGTTCGGACAACGGCATCCGCGGGCTTTCTGCAGCGGGCGTTCGGCCACAGAGCTTTCATGATTGGCCTGGTATTGACCGGCACCATGATCGCTCTCGCCCTGGTCTCGTTGGTCTGGACACCCCATTCGCCGACCGAGATCGTCATTGCCGAACGCCTGAAACTGCCAAGTGCAAGCCATTGGTTCGGCACTGATCAGTTTGGCCGTGATATTTTGTCCATGATCATGGCAGGGGCCCAGACCTCGATCGTGGTCGGCATGATCGCGGTCAGCCTGGGCGCCGCCGTCGGCATCAGCCTGGGCCTGTGGGCCGCGGCGCGGCGCGGCTGGGTCGAAGATATGATCATGCGCCTGAGTGACCTGAACATGGCGTTTCCCGTTATCCTGATTGCCATATTGCTGACGGCCGGTTGGGGACCGGGCATCACCAATGCCATTCTGGCCCTGGGTATCTACAATATTTCCATCTTCGCCCGGCAGGTGCGTGGCGCCGGGATCGCCATGTGGGAGCGCGAGTTCGTGCTGGCCGCCCGCGCCGCAGGCAAGGGCAATCTGGCCATCACCGTGGAACATATTCTACCCAACATCATCTCCATCATCGTGGTGCAGGCGACGATCTCGTTCGCCATCGCTATTCTGGCCGAGGCCGCGTTAAGTTATCTGGGCGTTGGCTCGCAACCCCCCGATGCAAGTTGGGGGCGAATGTTGAGTGAAAGCCAGGACTACATTTTTCTAACCCCGATCATCGCGGTCTGGCCGGGGCTGGCCATCGTGCTGTCGGTGTTGGGATTGAACCTGATCGGTGATGGGTTGCGTGATCTTGTCGATCCACGTATGGCGCGGCGGCGCTAGGCCGATGGCGTTGCTTTCGGTCGCTGACCTGACGGTCGAATTGCAAACCAGCAGGGGCATGGCGCCGGCCGTGCGTGGGGTGTCCTTTGAACTGGAAAATGGCGGTACCCTGGGGATCGTCGGAGAATCGGGCTGCGGCAAGTCGATTACCGCATTGGCGATCATGGGGCTGCTGCCGGACGGCGCCCGGACCACGGGCCGGGTCGAACTGGACGGCACCGACCTGTTGCGCCTGGATGAAGATGCCCGCTGCCAGATCCGTGGCAACCGCATTGCCATGATTTTTCAGGAACCCATGACATCCCTGAACCCGGTGCATCGCATCGGCCGGCAAATCGCCGAGCCTTTGCGCCTGCACCGTGGGCTGCGCGGTGCCAATGCCCGGGACGAAGTTCTGCGTCTGTTGGACCGGGTTGGCCTGCCCGATCCGGCCCGGCGCATAGATGCCTATCCCCATCAGATGTCCGGCGGGCAGCGGCAACGGGTGATGATCGCCATGGCCTTAAGCTGTGCGCCCGATATTCTGCTGGCCGACGAACCGACCACCGCCCTGGATGTCACGATCCAAGGCCAGATACTCGATCTGATCAACGAACTGGTGGATGATCTGGACATGGGATTGATCCTGATCAGCCATGATCTGGGGGTGATCGGGGAGACCACGGAGAATATCGCCGTCATGTATGGCGGCACGGTGGTTGAACAGGGCGCCACCAGCAGCCTGTTTGCACATTTGGCCCATCCCTATAGTCAAGGCCTGTTCGCCGCGATCCCGCGGTTGGGGGAGGCCCGGACCACGCCCCTTCGCACCATTCCGGGCACCGTGCCCGAACTGGCCGATTTGCCCCCTGGCTGCGCCTTTGCCGACCGTTGCGCCAAGGCGACGGATGTCTGCTGGCGTCAGGCACCGGCAATGGAACTGACCGGCCCGGATCACCGCACCGCCTGTCACCACCTTGAGGTGGTCGCATGAACCAAGCCGCGCTGAACAATCCTGAAAGCAGCGAAACGGTGCTGCGTGCAGAGGGCCTGCGCCGCCATTTCACGCTGCCGCGGGAAAGCCTGTTTCGTCCGCCCGCAACCGTCTATGCCCTGAACGGCGTTGATCTGAGCATTCAGCGCGGCCGCAGCTTGGGCGTGGTGGGCGAAAGCGGCTGCGGCAAGTCAACCCTCGCTCGGCTGTGCATGGCATTGGATGTTCCGACTGCCGGCCGGGTGGAAATTTTGGGCCAGGATTTGGCCCAATTATCGGCCAGGGAATTGCGCCGGGCACGGGCACAGTTTCAAATGGTCTTTCAGGATCCTTACGGCTCGTTGGATCCCCGCCATACGGTGCGCCGTATCGTTGGCGAAACCATGGATGCCTTGTCATCCGGCGGCCCCGGGGAGCGCGCCCGTGAAGAGGCGGTTGGCCGGGCCATTGACGCCGTCGGACTGCGCGCCAACGACCTGGATAAGTATCCCCATGAATTTTCTGGCGGTCAGCGGCAGCGAATCGCGATCGCCCGGGCCCTGGTTACCCGGCCACGCCTGATTGTGGCGGACGAACCGGTCTCGGCCCTGGATGTCTCGGTGCAGGCCCAGGTATTGAACCTGATGCAGGAACTGCAGCATGACTTTGGCGTCACCTATATGTTGATCAGCCATGACCTGGGGGTGGTCGACTATGTCTGTGACGAGGTGGCGGTGATGTATCTGGGCCGGGTGGTCGAGCGCGCCAGCCGGCGCCAGTTTTTCGCAAATCCGGTACATCCCTATAGCCAGGCGCTGTTTGATGCGGTGCCGCGGATTGGCGCGGGGCGGCGCCGGCGGACAACGTTACGGGGTAATGTGGGCAGCCAGACCCGTCAGGCCGTGGGCTGTGCGTTCGCCGACCGGTGCCCAAAGGTCAAATCGCGTTGCGCCGCGGAAGCGCCTGAACTACGCAGAATCGACAATGGACATATGGCATCTTGCCATTTTGCATGACACAATAGGGCTGAGCGATTGCCACGAAGCCGGAGAAAAAATTCCTGATGACCGAGGTTGTCACCTTCGAGCAGGCCCGTCGCCGGCACCACCCCAAGGCCGGTGGCACAAATCCCAGGGGAAAAGCGGAATTCTTCAACCGTCAGGAACTGCGCCTCATTTTGCAGTCATACAGCCATGGCGTTATCGCCGGCGACTGGCTGGATTACGCGGTTGATTGGAACGAGGCCGGCGCCGTGTTTGCCATTTATGGCCAGGTATCGGCCGTCCCCATGTATTCCATCTTCAAGCGTTCTAAAAACAGCCGCCGCGGGAGCGGCTATCAGTTGCTGGGGCGGGGCGGCGTCCTGAAAGCCGACCGCACCCTGGAGGCGGTATTGCGAATGCTGGACAGCCGGCGGACGGCCCTGATCAAGTCCCATCGCTAGCGCAATTCTCCATCGATTGGAATCGCTTTAGCGATCCAAGTAGTTGGTTCAATTGCTCTTTTCTTAAGAGTCCGAGTACATTTTGGGTTCAATGTACCGTGGGTTGTCGGACCGCTATTTTTAGAACTATGATAAATTTCTAATGTTATAAAAAAAGTTACAACCTTCTGTTCATAAATTGCTGCGATGTTTAGCCGTTGTCTTGAAAATCTTGGGTCCTGGGGCCTGAGTGGAGGAGACAAAGTTGGCGGACGACAGGAAACATGCGGGCGACAATTTGGTTGTTCAGGTGAAAAAGATGGATCAGGCGATCTGCATCTTTTCCAACAACGGGACCCTGTTGTACTTCAATACAACTCTCCTGGAGTTCTTTGAATTACCAGAACACGTCGCGTATATTGGCGCGCAACGCGCCGAAATCGTCAGGTTTCTTGCTGAACGGGGCGATTTCGGGGATGGCGATGTCCAACAATTGACCGCCGAACGCATGTTATTTTTACGCCGCGAGGCGAACGTCCGCTATCAATATCGTGCGCTTAATGGCCGAATTCTGGACATTCGCCGAGAAACAACCTCCGAGGGGCAATCCATTGCCACCTTTACGGACATAACCGGGGCCCGCCGCCGGGAAGCCGCGGTCGCAACGATTGCCGAGGCGGTTTCGCACACGGCGGGTCAGCGCTATTTGCAAAGCCTAGTCAATGCAATGTCGCGCGCCCTTGCCATGGAATGGGTGATCATCGGCGCGCTGGATCACCCAGGGGCCGAGACAGTCACGACCCTGGCGGCCAGCCGCGGCGGGGTGACAGTCGGGAATATAAACTATTGCCTGCGCGGCAGCCCTTGCGCCAACGTCATTGGCCAAACGATTTGCATTATTCCCGACAGGGCGAATAAATTGTTCCCGGACGATCAGGTTCTGGTTGAACATGGCATCAAAAGTTACATCGGAGCGCCGCTGCATGACATCGACGGCAAGGCATTGGGGGTGCTGTCGGCGTTTGATGCAAAGCCATTGCAGGACGATTCCATCGCCGCGCCGATACTAAAGATTTTTGCACCCCGCGTGGCGGCGGAAATGGATTGGCTGTGGACTTTAGAAGACCTGCGCACCAGTGAACGGCGGTTTCGCAACGTTGCGGAAGTCGGTTCTGACTGGTTGTGGGAGATGGATGCCGACCTGCACTTCAGCTGGATCGCCGATAATGTGGAGGCCTTGACAGGGCTGCCGGCGGATCAATACATCGGCAGGAGCCGCGACGATTTCCGCGCGGAAGACGATGACGAGGACGATTGGGTCCTGCATATGGCCACGCTGCGGGCCCATGAACCGTTTCGGGACTTCCAGTATCGACGCGAGCTGCTCGATGGCCGGACCATGTGGGTCAGCAACAGTGGCGTTCCATTTTTTGGCCAGGATGGCGGTTTTCTGGGATATTTTGGCGCCAGCTCCAATATCACCGAGCGCAAGCGCGCCGAGGTCGAACTGCGGCAAGCTAAGCAACGTTCTGAAGATGCCAATCGCGCCAAGTCGCGCTTTTTGGCCGGTGTCAGCCATGAATTGCGTACACCTTTGAATGCGATCATAGGATTTTCCGAAATCATCGGAACCGAGATGTTCGGTGCCATCGACAATCCCAACTATGTGCAATACGGCAAGGACATCCAGATCAGCGGCCAATTGCTGTTGGGATTGATCAACGATATCCTGGACTTGAGCCAGATTGAGGCCGACGAATTGCCCTTGAAGGAGGCGCCCAATGTTTTACGCGGATTGGTCGACGAAAGTGTGCGTTTGTTCCTAAGGCGCGCCTTGGAAGCAAATATCAATATTTCCGTTGAGACCTCCGGCGCCCCCCGATCCGTATATGTGGACGGCCGCCGGATAAAGCAGATACTTGTCAATCTGATCGGCAATGCGATTAAATTTACCGCGTCCGGCGGTTGGGTTGAGGTCCGGGCCGGCCTCAATTGGGATGGCTGGCTGATGCTGGAGGTCGTGGACAGCGGTATCGGCATGGCCGCAAAGGATATCGACCGCGCCTTGGAGCCATTCAGCCAACTGGGCTCCGAACTCAAGCATGGGCAAGAGGGCGTCGGCCTGGGCTTGTCAATTGCCAGCCGCATGGCGGAACTGCATGGCGGCAGGCTGCTCTTGACCAGCGAACCCAATGTCGGCACCCGGGCCAAAATTCTTTTGCCCGCCAGCCGCATTATCGGCCAGGACGGCGCGCGCACGGCGATTGACGGGTAATACCAACGCGGGTTGGTATAAGACCCGGCAACAATGCGCCGCCCTTGCCCGCGCATGCTTCTGCCGCCATTCCGCTTGGATACTTTCAGGTTTAGGTTTTCGTGACCCTATTGCAATTTTCAATTCATCGAGTCGCTAACGCGACTTAAGTAATTGTTTCAGTTTCTGATACGCTCTAATCCTAAAAGCAGCGCAATTGAACCAATCACCTGGATCGCTCACGCGTCGCCATGTGATCGAAAATTGTTCTGGCCCCACCGTCCACCATCACAAAGGCAGCAGCGTGCAAATCAGCCAGTCGAGAATTCTGACGACCCATGCGGGCAGTCTGCCCCGGCCCGCTGATCTACGGCGTCTGCTGGCGGCGGGCGACGCGGCAACGGGGACGGAACTGACCGAGGCGATTGAAGCGGCGACGGTCGCGGCTCTGGATAAGCAAATTGCCGCCGGGCTGGATGTGGTCAATGACGGCGAGATGGGGCGGGAAAGCTTCTTCACCTATGTGCGCCATCGCATGACCGGGTTTGGCGGCCACAGCGACCGCCGCCTGATGGCGGACATGACCTTGTATGAAGGCTATCGTAAGAAGCTGCTGGCCATGACGACGGCGGAACACCGGGTTTCCCTGATGAAGGCACCAAAGGCGGTTGCGGCCGTCGGTTACGTGGACAACGGGGCAATCAAGGCCGAATGCGACCGCCTGACTGGCTTGTTGCAGGGCCGAAAGGTCACGGAGGCGTTTATGACGGCGCCCTCGCCCGGTATTATTGCCGCGGCCATGCAGAACGATTATTACCCGGATATTGAAAGCTATATCGAGGCCCTGGCCACCGCCCTGTCGGTGGAGTACCACGCCATCGTCAATGCCGGTCTATTGCTGCAAATTGACGCCCCCGACTTGGCCATGGAGCGTCACGCGCTGTTTCAGGGGCAGCCGGTCGAAGCGTTCTTGCGCTTTGCCAACTGCGTCATGGCGGCTATCAATCGGGCCTTGGCCGACATCCCGCGGGACCGGGTCCGTCTGCACGTTTGTTGGGGTAATTACGAAGGGCCGCATGTTTTCGATGTGCCGTTGGAGGAGATCTGGCCGACCATTGCGCAGGTCCGCGCCCAAGGGTTGCTGCTGTCCATGGCCAATCCCCGCCACGAGCACGAATACCGCTGTTTCGAAAGTTTTGAGTTGCCTGAAGATGGCCTGTTGCTTGCCGGCGTGATTGACACCACCACAAATTATGTCGAGCACCCCCGTACCGTGGCCGACCGCATCCGCCGCATCGCAGGGGCGGTGGGCGATCCGACGCGGGTTATTGCGTGCACTGATTGCGGCTTCGAAACCGCCGCCGGCTTTGCCGCGGTGGATGAGGATATTGTCTGGGACAAACTGGCGGCCCTGGCCGAAGGGGCGGCACTGGCCTCACAAACCCTGTATGGTTAACGCCAAACGGTCATCGTCGATCCGAGAGCCGGAAATGGATGCCACTAATTATGGGGCTCGTTTCTTGGGGACCAATCAAAGCATGGGTTTCCCGCATTATCAGCCAGGAAAATTTTGCAAAGACATGAGGAAACGCCGATATGAAGCAAACCCGGTCCACCAACGAACGGCCTACAACGGTTCGTCTGCAAAAATTGTCCTGGGCCTTTACCCAATCGGCGGTGCTGTTCGGTGCCATTGAGTGCGGATTTTTTACCGCTGTCGCCAAAAATGGCGACAGCGCCGAGAGCATCGCCGAGGCACTGGGTATCACCGTGCCCAACACGCAGCGCATGATCGTCGCGCTGTTGACGCTGGGCCTGATCGAACGGGACGGGACAGGTTTTCGCAATGCCCCGGATGTGGCGCGCTTTCTGGTCCAGGATCAGCCCAGCTATGCCGGGGCCTGGGTGCATTGGTTCCATCACCAATGGGGAGCCTGGGGTGAATTGGGTCAACGGCTGCAGGCTACGGGCGAGGAAAAATCACTTGGCTTCTATACCGAAGGTTTCACCGTCGAACATGCCCGGCGCTATCACCAGGCCACCGCCTCCGTCGGCATGGGAGCGGCGCGGAAGTTCCTGCGGGAGGTGGATTTGACGGGGCGGCGCAAGATTTTGGATCTGGGCGGTGGATCGGGAGCATATTCGATCCAGGCAGCCAAGCAATACCCGGAAATCGAAGCGGTGGTATTGGATTTGCCCGAAGTCGTCGTCGTATCCCGCGATTTCATTGCTGAACATGGGGTAGAGGAACAGGTCACCGCGGAAGCCTGCGATTTCACCTCCGAACCATTTCCCGGCGGCGCCGATGTCATTTTGATGAACTCCAACTTGCCGCAATATTCCGGCGAGGTGATCCAGTCAGTGGTGAAAAAAGCATTCGACGCGCTGGTGCCTGGCGGCGAAATGCATATCTGTGGCGAGATGGTCAACGAGGACTGGAGCGGCCCCTTGATCCCCGCCATGTGCGCCATGCACGGCGCCCTGTTTCAGTCCACCGCTCTGCCTCATACGCCAACGGACTGCATCGGCTATTTCGAAACGGCTGGGTTTCGGGATATTCAGGTGCGGGAGTTCATACCCGACATCCTGCAACATATTACCGGCCGTAAACCAGCGTAGGTTCAATACGAGGTCAACAGCATGACAACACTTCCCAGTCTGTTTATCAGCCATGGCAGTCCCATGATGGCGTTGACGCAAACCCCGGCGCATGAATTCCTGGGCAGCCTGGGTGCGCAGATAGATCGGCGTGACCGGCCGCGGGCGATCCTGTGTGTCTCGGCCCATTGGGAAAGCCGGCAACCCGTGGTCAGCAGCGCCTCCGTGCCGGAGACGATCTATGATTTTGGTGGTTTTCCGGACGAGTTGTACCAGCTGCGCTATCCGGCGCCGGGCGCGCCGGATTTGGCTGAACGGGTCGTCGGGCTGCTGGCCGATGCGGGCCTGCCCTGCGATCGGGACCTGGCGCGGGGCCTGGATCATGGCGCCTGGATACCGTTGCTGCTGGGTTATCCCGCCGCCGATATCCCCGTCACGCAGCTATCGATTCAGCACCACCTTGGCCCGGCGCATCAGTATGCCGTGGGTCAGGCATTGGCGCCCCTGCGCCGGGAAGGCGTCTTAATCCTTTGCAGCGGCGCCATCACCCATAATCTGGCGGATGTGCAGCAACGCCGGGCGGGAGGCGTGCCCGTGGATGGTCCCAGCCCGGACTGGGCCGCCGAATTTGAAGCCTGGGTGGTGGACCGGGTTGAAGCCGGCGCCATGGCCGATCTTGTGAACTACCGGGCCGGCGCCCCGCATGCCGCCATGGCCCATCCCCGTGACGAGCACTTCCTGCCCTTGCTGACCGCCGCCGGGGCGGGCGGCGAGGCGGGCCGGACTATGCATCGCAGTTTCGAATGGGGTAGTTTGGGTATGGCCGCTTTTGCATTTGGATAGGTAACGATATGAGCCATTTTTGGACCCCGGAACAGCAGCAAATTAGGGACAGCGTCTGTAAACTGTGCCAGCGCTTCGATGATCAATATTGGCTGGACCGGGATACGGACGGTGTTTTTCCCGAGGACTTTTGCCGGGCCCTTGCCGACGAGGGCTGGATGGGCATCGCGATGCCGGAAGAATATGGCGGCAGTGGCCTAGGCATAAGCGATGCCGCCGTCATGGTTCAGGCGATCACGGAATCCGGGGCCGGCAATGCCGGCTTTGCCGCCATCGCCATCGGCATGTTTGGCCTCAACCCGGTGGTGGTGTTCGGCACCGAAGAACAGAAACAGCGCTGGTTGCCACCGATCATTCAACGCAAGGACATCGCCTGCTTCGCGGTGACGGAACCCAACACCGGGCTTGATACCACCCGCCTGAAAACCCGCGCGGTGGACCAGGGCGACCATTATCTGGTCAAGGGCGAGAAGATCTGGACCTCCACCGCGCTGCAATGCAACAAGATGCTGTTGATCGCGCGCACCAAGGACCTGTCGGAGACGAAGAAACCCATCGACGGGCTGTCGCTGTTCTATACGGACCTGGACCGCGACTATGTGGAAATTCGGCCAATCGACAAAATGGGCCGCAAAAGCGTTGATTCCAACCAGGTTTTTATCGATGGACTGCGGGTTCCAAAGGATCATCTGATTGGCGAGGAAGGCAAGGGTTTCCGCTATTTACTGCATGGCCTCAACGCCGAGAGGATCCTGATTTCGGCCTCCATGGTGGGACTTGGCCGCTGCGCGCTGAAACGCGCCGCCGACTATGCCCGGGAACGAGTGGTATTCGGCCGGCCGATCGGCATGAACCAGGCCATCCAGCATCCCCTGGCCGCGTCCTGGGCGGAATTGGAGGCGGCCAACCTGATGGCTTTTCACGCCGCTGCCCTTTATGACGCCGGCCAGGACTGTGGCAAGGAGGCCAACGCCGGAAAGTACCTGGCGGCGGAGGCGGCGTACAAGGCCTGCACCAATGCAGTAATGACCCACGGCGGCATGGGCTATGCCAAGGAATATCATGTGGAACGCTACTTCCGTGAATGCCTGATCCACCGCCTGGCGCCGATCAGCCCGCAATTGATCCTCAGCTATCTGGCCGAGAAGGCCCTGAATCTGCCGAAATCGTACTGACCATGAATCTCCCGAGCGACACCATCGCGCAACAAATAAGGATCAATACAAATGCCAGGTCTCTATTACGAACAATTTGAAGTGGGTATGGAGTTCAAACATGCGTTGACGCGTACGGTGACGGAAATGGACAACATCATGTTTTGCGCCATGACCCATAATCCCCAGCCGCTGCATCTGGACGAGGAATTCTCGAAACAGACCGAATATGGCCAACGCATCGTCAACAGCCTGTTCACGCTCGGTCTGGTGATCGGCGTCACGGTGTCCGACACCACGATCGGCACAACCCTGGGCAACCTTGGCATGACCGACGTGCGCTTCGTCAATCCGGTGTTTCACGGCGACACCATCCGCTCGATCACCCGGATCAAGGAAAAGCGCGAGAGCAAGTCGCGGCCGGCCGCGGGCCTGGTCACCTTCGAGCATTCTGGTTTCAACCAGCGTGACGAGGAAATCGCCTATTGTATCCGCGTCGGCCTGATGATGAAGCAGCCGGCATGATCATCCGTTCCTGGCTGTTCGTGCCCGGTGACAGCGAACGCAAGCTGGCAAAGGGCCAGGACAATCCCGCCGATGCGCTGATCCTGGATCTGGAGGATTCGGTCTCCAACGACCGGCAGGAGATCGCCCGGGGGATGGTTTGTGACTATCTCAAGGCCCATTCCGACCGCCCCCGGCAACAACTCTGGGTGCGAGTCAATCCGCTGGATACCGCGCTTTCATTGCCGGATCTGGCGGCGGTGATGCCGGGCGCTCCAGACGGCATCGTCCTGCCAAAGGTGTATTCGGCCGCCGACGTCAACACCATGGGTAACTATCTTTCGGCCCTGGAGGCGCGCGAAGGCCTGGCCCCCGGCTCCACCAAGATCCATTGCGTGGCGACGGAAACCGCCGCCTCGTTGCTGACCTTCCACACCTATCTGGACGGCGTGACCGATCGCCTGGTGGCGATGACCTGGGGTGGTGAAGATCTGGCTGCCGCCCTTGGCGCCTCCGACAACCGCAACCCGGCGACCGGCGACTATGACGATGTCTATCTCATGGCCAAGTCCCTGTGCCTGTCCACCGCGCGGGCGATCGAGGTGCAGCCGGTCGGCGTCGTCTACGTTGACTTTCGTGATCTGGACGGTTTGGAGACGGAATGTCTGCGCGACCGCCGGGCCGGCTTCATCGGCAAGATCGCCATCCATCCGGCCCAGTCGGAGGTGATCAACCGGGCCTTCACACCATCCGTGGAGGAAGTCGCCTATGCCCGGCGAGTGATCGATATGTTCGAACAGAACCCGGGCCTGGGCACGGTTGGGCTGGAGGGCAGGATGCTCGACATGCCGCACCTCAAACAGGCCCGCAACGTGCTGGCCATGGCCCAGCAGATCAAGATGCGGGGCTGACATGACCGGTGCATTGGACGGTATCCGGGTGGTCGATCTGACCACGGTCATTCTGGGCCCCTGGGCGACGCAAATGCTGGGGGACATGGGCGCCAACGTGATCAAGATCGAGACCCCCGCCGGCGATACGACCCGCAACCTTGGCCCGCGCCGGAACGAGGGCATGGCTTCGCTGTATCTCGCCACCAATCGCAACAAGCGCAGCATCGTCCTGGATCTAACCCAGCAGGCCGGGCGTGATGCGTTATTCAAGATCGTAGGAACGGCCGATGTCTTTCTGCACAATATGCGTCCAAAAGTGGCCAAAAAACTTGGCTTGGACTACGAAAATTTCGCGGCCGCCTTCCCCGATCTGATCTTTTGCGCCACCTATGGCTTCCGCAAGGATGGGCCGATGGCGGACAACCCCGCCTACGATGACATCATTCAGGCGGCCAGTGGCCTGGCGGATCTGCAAACCGTCACCTCCGATCAGCCGCGCTTCGTGCCCACGATCATGGCTGATAAGACCACTGGTTATAACGCGGTCACGGCTATTCTGGCGGGTCTGCTGGCGCGGGCGCGGGGGGCCGGAGGCCAAGCCATCGAAGTGCCCATGTTTGAAACCTTGGTGGATTTCGTCATGGTGGAGCATCTGTACGGTGCGGCCTTCGAGCCGCCGATCGACCAGATGGGTTATCAACGCCTGCTTAATACCGGGCGGCGTCCCTACGCCACCAAGGATGGCTATCTTGCGGTTCTGCCCTATACGGACGATAACTGGCGGCGGCTGTTCGAAATATCGGGCCGGGACGATTTGATCGGCGATCCACGCTTCGCGGATATTTCCGCAAGGGTGAAGCATTCTCAGGAGGTCTACGACCTGTTAGGTGAAATCATAGCCACGCGGACATCGGCCGAATGGCAACGCGACCTGGATGGTGCCAATATTCCCGTCATGGCGGTCAATACCAAGGAGTCGCTGCTGCAGAACGAGCAGTTGCAGGCAACCGGCTTTTGGCGGCTGGAGGAGCATCCCACCGAAGGCCTGTTGCGCATGACCGATCCGCCGACCCGGTTTTCCAAGACCCCCTCGAGCGTGCGCCGGCTGCCACCGCATCTGGGCGAACAAAGTACCGAAATCCTAGCGGAAGCCGGCTTCTCAGAGAGCGAGATCGCCGAGCTTCTGGCGGCGGGCGTGACCCGGCAATGGTGAATGAAATAGGGCCTGCCAACCGAATTTGAAGGCGCGGCCCGCGGTTGGCGTGCCGCGGATCGGTCGTCACTGCAAATCCGCCCGCCGGGAAAAAGTGGAAACGCCGGGGCCAACCGGTTGCGGCCACCTCTTCTTTTTGCTTGTCATAATCAGCGTCACGGCGTTTTGGCTTTCGCGGGAGGGCGGTCGATGTTTCCGACCAGACCGCCGGTCACAGGGCTGGAGGCCGGGATATTTATGAATGCATCGCGGTCTTCGGCGGCGACGGGGCCGCGACGGTTCATGCGCCACAAGGCAAATCCGCCTATCATCGCCGAAATCGTGGTGACGAAGTACAATAAGCCGACCGCGCCGAACAGTTCCATGGCGATAGCCCCTAAGGGGGGGCCGGCGGAAGCACCGATGGCCCAGGCCAACATCAGGGAACTGACAAGCGGCACGAACTGATTGCGATCAACATGATCGCCGGCGTGAACGATACAGACTGAATAAATCGACAACGCGAAGCCGCCCCAAAGGCTGAACAAGATCAATAAATATGGTAAGCCAACATCGCCGGCCGCGACCAAAACCAGCCCGACCACACTGCTTCCCACCGTCGCAAGGACGATGACCCAACGCCGGTCCACGCGATCCGAAAACCATCCCAGCGGCCATTGCAGGAGGAAGGTGCCCATTTGCGCCGCCACGACCAGGAGCGGAATGTGTTGGGCGCCGACGCCGATTTCCAAACCATAAACCGGCATCAGCCCTAGCATCGTGGGATTGACCAGGCCGGCGCCGACGCAGCCGACAATTCCAATCGGCGCTATGCGGTAGAGTTCGAGAAACGATAGGGTGGCAACATCGCGGGTCGGTGGACCGCCCGTGCGGGTCAACGAGACAGGAATGATGGAAACGACTGCGCAGACACCCGCCAGAAAATAAAATCCGATGTCCAATGGGTCACCGAGCGCCAAAACGCCCTGACCTAGCATCAGTCCGGCCTTGTTGCAGATCATATAGATTGCAAGTAGGCGGCCTCGCCCGGTTGCCGGGGCGTGATCGGTTACCCAGCTTTCAATTACCGCATAAAGGCCGGCGGCGGTGAACCCTCCGGCAAATCGAAGCAGGGCCCATGCGGGTGGCCAATCAACCGTCATAAAAAGCAAAGAGCTAATAGCAAAAATCGCCGCCAACGCTGCAAATGCGCGAATGTGTCCTATGTTGCGAATGATGCCCGGAGATTTTAGGCAGCCGATCAGAAAGCCGACTGAATAAGCTGTGACGACGAGGCCAATTCCGGTGGCGGATGTCTTTGCCAATCCCAGTTGCAAGGGAACAATGACGCCAAGAACGCCGTTGGCGATCTGGAGGATCGTAGCGCCGAAGATAATGGCAAAGAGAGGAATGGGTTTGGTCTTCACTAACGATCCCTATACTTGGCTGGGTGTTGCGGCAATGACTATTTTAGATACCATCGGCACAATTGACGCCCCAACAGAATTTACCCATCACCAGTCTGGCCAGGCATCAACAACCGTTGACCGATGTTCGCTTTGGGTTGGTTTCACTCTCACCCGCCTTCATGGGACTGGTCTGGATAAAGAACACGAGTGGCCACGAAGCTGACCGAATGCCTGTCCAGCGTCTTGCGCCACTCGCCGGCAAGCCGCAAAAGCGTTGGTGCGAATGCCCGGAACATTGGCGGCGCTTTGTTCTACCGTGCGATGACGCCCATGCGCCCCGATTGATAATCATCGAAGGCCTGGAGCAATTGCTCCCGCGTGTTCATCACGAACGGGCCATGGCGGGCGATGGGTTCCCCAAGGGGCACGCCGCCGAACAATAGAAAGCGCGCCGTTTCGTCCGCCTGGGCGGTTAGCGCCAGATCAATGGCGTCGCCGGTGCCGAAAATTACCAGTTGCCCCTCGTCGATCCGTTGACCTTGCGGCCCCACCGCAAGCCTTCCTTCAAAAATATACAGCGCGATCTGTTGCTCCCGCGGCAGCACGGGCCGCGCCTTGCCGCCGGGCCGCATGGTCCAATCCTGCAGGGTGACCGGCGTATAGGTATCGATCTTGGCGGCGACCCCATAGGCCTCGCCCGCAATCACCCGGGCGGTGACTAGGCCGTCTGGGCTATGGCCCAGGGGAATCTGGTCGCCAGCGATGAACTGATAGCGTTGCGCGGCCATCTTATGTTCCGCCGGCAGGTTGACCCAGATCTGAAAGGAATGGGCGCGTCCACCGGCATCGCGCATGGCGGGGCTGGGCATTTCCGAATGCACGATGCCGGCACCCGCCGTCATCCATTGCACATCGCCGGGCCTCATGATCTGTCGATCGCCGGTCGAATCTTCGTGCAGCTTTTCGCCCGCCAACAGATAGCTGATGATCTCGAAACCGCGGTGAGGATGATCGGGCGCGCCCAGGGCCTCGCCCGGTGGCCAGTCCACCGGCCCCACTTCGTCCAACATCAGGAACGGGTCCAGGTTATCCAGATGCTGCGTGGGAAATGGGCGGCGCACGGGGAAACCGGCTCCCTCCATGGTGCGTTGAGCCGTGATCACGTCCAGAATGTCCCTACTTGCGGCCATCATATGTTCTTTCCTAGTCAACCTTGGTCCAATCGGGCTTGTGATAGGCCCAGACGTCGCCCCACAATTGCTGTCCGCCATCCACGGTCAGGACTTCGCCATTGACGAATTTGCCCGACGGGGCAGCCACATAAATGACCGCCTCGGCAATATCCATGGGATCGCCGGAATGCAGCATGGGGTTTGATACTTCATAGTTAGCGGCGGCTTCGGGCGGATAGAGCGAGAAAGCCTCGGTTTCGCAGCAGCCCGGCGCCACACAGTTGACGCGGATATTCAGCGGCGCCCATTCCACCGCCACGGTCTTGGACAGGTAGATAACCCCGGCGCGGGCAGCGCAGGTATGGGCAATGTCGGGCAGGCCGCGCCAGACATCGGCGACGATGTTGATGATCGAACCCGATTGTTTGTGATCGCGCCATTGCCGCGCTGCCGCCTGCATCATGTACCAGGTACCGTTCAGGTTGGTGTCGATTACCGCCTTCCAGCCCTTGGGGGAAAAGTCAATGGATGGCTGGGGAAATTGGCCACCCGCGTTATTGACCAGTACGTCCAGATTGCCATGGCTTTCGAACACCTTGGCGATCATGGCGTTGACCTGATCGGGTTCGCGAATTGTCATCTGGTGGGTGTCGCACCTGGCCCCGAGGGCTTCGATTTGGGCTCGGGCCTGGGCCAGCTTCTCGGCATTGCGCCCGCATAGTACCAATGTCGCGCCCAGCCGGGCAAAGGTATAGGCGATGGCCTTGCCCAGGCCGCTGCCACCCCCAGATACAAGCGCGACCTTGCCCGCGAACAGGTCGGGCCGATAGACCAGCGGGTAGGCAAGCAATTCTTCGTCGGTCCAGCCAAAGCTGGAGGCTTCTTTCATTTCACTCATCACAACCTCTTGTCTGGTGCCGGCGAACCGGCAGACTTGCGTACTATAGCCGTTTCGCGACCTCTTCCAACATCACCTCGGTCGCGCCGCCGCCAATGGGCAGAATGCGGGCGTCCCGTGACATCCGCTCGATGGTGCTTTCGCGCATATAACCCATGCCACCGTGAAACTGGACGCAGTCATAAAGCACCCGGTTGGCGACTTCCGCCGACATCGCCTTCAACATGGATACTTCGGCGACACAATCCTGGCCCTCGCTATCCAGCCAAGCCACGTGATAGGCCAGTTGTCGGGTCGCCTCGACCTGGGCCGATAGCATGGCCAGGCGCTGGCGGATCCCTTGTTTGTCCCAAAGGGTGGCGCCGAAGGCCTGCCGTTCCTTCAGGTAGGACAGGGTAATTTCCAAAGCCTTGCCGGCCTCGCCGACGGCCATGCCCGAGAGCACCAGACGTTCGTTCTGGAAGTTGTCCATGATGGCGTAGAAGCCCCTGTTCTCATCACCCAGCAAATTGGCCCTAGCGACGCGGCAATCCGTAAAAACCAGTTCCGCCGTATCGGAACAGCGCCAGCCATGCTTGTCCAATCGACGGCCAACGGAAAATCCAGGCGCGCCTTTCTCCACCATGAAGATGGAGATGCCCCGACTGCCCTTGACGTTAGGGTCGGTGCGGGCGGCGACAAAGAATAAATCTCCATGTACGCCGTTGGTGATGAAAATCTTGGTCCCGTTCAGAACATAATCCTCGCCGTCCCGTACGGCGCGGGTCGCTAGGCCGGCCACGTCCGAGCCCGCACCCGGTTCGGTTACGGCGACCGCCGTAATGATTTCCCCCCGGCAAATCGCGGGCAAATATTTGGCCTTTTGCGCCGGATTGCCGTAGCGGACCAGATGGGGCGAGGCCATATCGGTGTGCACCAACACCGTGGCGGAGAAGCCGCCAAAGGTGGAGCGGCCCAGTTCCTCGGCGAGGATCAATGACGCCATGGCGCCCAATCCCGAACCGCCATGCTCTTCCGGGTGGCGCATGCTCAGAAAGCCCAACGCCCCCATCTCCCGCAAGACCTCCCGCGGCACCATGCCATTGGCTTCCCAGGCCTCGCCGTGCGGCACGACTGCCTCGGCCACGAAACGCCGCAACTGGTCGCGTATCAGGCGCAAATCCTCGGTCAGGTGGATCGGATCATGCATATTTGTCACGCGTGTTGTGCTGCTTGTTATGGATAGGCTAATCAAGGAGAGCGACCGTCGGAATTACGCTGTATGTTAGGGAGGGAGCAATACTATTTCGGATGGACCGCGGCAATGCTAATGACCTTGAACGCAACGCAACGGATCTGGGCCGTTCCGGCAGTGCTGGGACAGGCTGATGCCTTGCGTAGTCTGCATGCCGGGTTGATGGCGGAATTGCGCCCCGAGGATTGTCTGGTCTATCTGGGCAATTATATGGGCCACGGCCAGGCGGTCGCGGACACCATGGACGAATTGTTGCGATTTCGCGCCGAACTGAAGGGCATTCAGGTGGTGCATCTGCGCGGTGCGCAGGAGGAAATGTGGGTCAAGCTACTGGAAATCCAATGGGCCATGCGGCCGACCGAGACCTTCCAATGGATGATGGCGCACGGGGTCGAGGCAACCCTGCGTGCTTACGGCGGCGATCCAGCCCATGCCCAGGCCAAATTTCACGCTGGCGTGGTCGTAACCACCCGCTGGACCACCAAACTGCGGGAGAATTTCCAGGAGCATTCCGGCCACTACGAATTTCTGCACAGTCTGGCGTCTGCCGCACCCACCGCGGACGGTAAATTGCTCTTTGTCAGTGCCGGCATTGATCCCGGCCTGCCGCTTGAAAAACAGAACGACGCCTTCTGGTGGAATGCCGCCGGCTTTGAGGCCATGACCGCGCCGTTCGAGGATTTCAGCTTTGTCATTCGTGGCTTCGATGCAGCCCATAAGGGCTTTCGGACCGGCCCCTTTACGATCAACCTTGACGCCGCCAGCAGTATCGATGGCCCGTTGCAGGCCGCCTGTTTCGACCTCGACGGCAACATATTGGCAAGCCTCTCTGCATAGACCCATTTTGACGATCAACGATAAATAAAGTCAGTTGGTACGTCATACCCACCCGGGGAACCCTGGCACCGCAATCGCCTACGGCTGCCGGCATAGTCCGTGGCCGCTCTGATCCGAAGCAGACGCCACCTGCCAGCGGCTCTGCTCATTTTGGCGGCCAGGAGCAGTCTGGCTTGTTCGCCCTTTTGCCCGCCCGCCGCATAATTATAGGAATGGGCGGGCCATGGAAAACTCATGGAAATCGCGATTTTGAACGCGCGCACCGTCATCTGGTATTCATCTGCCGGCGACAACAACCCGGCATCCCGACATTTCGGACAAATTAATAAAAAATTAACATTCTGGGAACAAGTTTATGGCTGCCCGGTATTCACGCGGTCCAAGAATTCTAGGCCGGCGAGCTAAATAGATTGGCGAGGTCGGCGAACGGCTTTCTTGATTGTCCGATTTGATGCGACCGCAACTACCCGTTCGTTGCCTGAGAACAATATAAAGTGCTATACTCCGACTCATTGAGTAAGCGAAAAATCCTTGCCAAATTCATTTTAAAGGATTCTTGTTGTCAG
>JAQBYC010000060.1 GCA_027623205.1 Pseudomonadota bacterium
AAAAATCCGCCAGTGGTAAGCTTTCTGCTTTTTTAGAGGGCGGGGATGAAGCAAGTGGAACTTTATGGGTTGATATAAGTTACCATCGCGGCGACATTGATAGGCGGTTTGGAGCATGTCGGTTTACAGTAAATACATTCTGCCCTGGGGCATCAATCTCGCCTGCGGCGGCAAGCCCATCGCCAGGCAGCGCGCCAAGATCGTACCGCGGGCCAGGGGCGAGGTGCTGGAGATCGGCATCGGCTCGGGCCTGAACCTGCCGTTCTACGATGGCGCCAAAGTCCAGAAGGTCTGGGGCCTGGAACCCTGCCCCGAGATGCGCCGCATGGCCGAACGGGTTGCTGGCCGTGTCGATTTCCCGGTTGAATTCCTTGACCTGCCAGGGGAAGATATTCCCCTGGACGATCAAAGCGTCGATACGGTGCTGGTCACCTATACCCTGTGTACGATCCCGCAGGCGGCATTGGCGCTGCAGCAAATACACCGGGTCTTGAAGCCGGGGGCGGAACTGCTGTTCTGCGAACATGGCCGGGCGCCCGACGAAAACGTCAGACGCTGGCAGGACCGCATTGATCCACTCTGGAGCAAATTTTCAGGCGGCTGCCACTTGAACCGCCCCATCGATCGCCTGCTGCAGGACGCCGGCTTTCGGATTACTGAGATGGAGACCATGTATATCCCCGGCCCGCGCACCCATACCTTCAATTATTGGGGCGCGGCGCTGGCTGAATAGCCGTGCAGAGTGACGCGGTGGCAGGGATGATGAATAACCGCGGCCGATTTGCCATTGTCGATGGGGTCCGCGGCGTCGCCATCCTGCTGATGTTCGTCTATCACTTCACCTGGGATTTGAGCTATTTCGGCTTCTCCGATGCGGATTTGTTCGGCGATCCGTTCTGGATCGGTTTCGTCTGGCTGATCGTGAGTATATTTCTGTCAGTCAGCGGTTTCGCCTTCGCCCTGGCGGAACACCGGGGCACCCCGCCGGGCGCGCGCATCCGTCGCCTGGTATTGATCGGCGTCTGTGCCGGACTGGTGAGCCTGGCGACCTATATCGTGGATGCCCACAGTTTTGTTTTCTTCGGTATCCTGCATCACGTTTTTCTCGCCAGCCTGCTGTTGCTCCTGCTGCGGTCTCTGCCATCGTCGCTTCTGCTGCTTGTCGGACTGGTTTGTCTGGCGGCGCCATACCTCTTTGCATCGGACACATTCGCCTATTCCTGGCTTCTATGGCTTGGGCTGTCACCTTATCCCGTGCTTTCGGTTGACTATGTCCCGCTGATACCCTGGGTGGCGGCACCACTATTCGGCCTGGTCGCGGGGCGCAGGGCGGTCCAGGCAGAGCGCCTACAGAGGCTTTTTATTTGGCGGCCCGAGGATCCGATCGGCAAAACGGTGCGGCTGCTCGGACGCCACAGTCTGCTCGTCTACGTGATCCACCAGCCGATCCTCTTCGGTGGTTTGTGGCTCTATGTGGCGGCAAATACGCAGAGCAAATTTCAATTAATTGGAGCCGCAAATTCGGCTTGAGTAATAGAGGCCGGGTTATCAAAGGAATGGGCGCCAGCGGTGTCAGGGCAAATTCCGATGCTTGAGCGGCCCGAGAGCCGCGATATGCTCGGGTGACAGACCGCAACAGCCGCCAACGATTTGCACGCCCTTCTCTACCCAGTCCGTCGCAAACTCCAAAAGTTCATCCGGCGGGATCACGTTCTTGAACTGCCATTGGGGCATTTTGAAGTAGCCGGAATTCGGATAGGCCAGGAACGGCCCGCTGAAGACACCGCGCAATATTTCGAGGGCGTCACCAATTACGTTCGCCGGCGTGTGCATGATACCGGCGGCCGACACGTCGAGACGCTTGAGGACCTGCAGTAACTCCGCAAACGGAATATCTCTCCCGGTCGCAAAACTCAGAACCTGCCCATCTTCGCCGCGTCGGGCTGAGAAGCCGGCCCATACGGGTAGGCCGGTCGCCGCCGCCGCGGTGAATGCGGGACCCATTCGTTCCGGGACGCACATCATTTCCAGGATGATCAGGTCGCACCCTTCGTCGCACAGCAGCATGGCGAGTTCCCCGAAAGCGTCCGCCATCTCTGCCTCGGACAATACCTGCGACGGATCCACTTGCGGCGGATCTCCAATGAAGGGGTGCATATGGGACAAGGAACCGGCGACCAATACATCGTCCCGACCGCTTGCCGCACGCGCCCGGAGCGCGGCGCCGATGGCGGCACGGTTGATCTCTTCAAACCGATCGGCAAACCCGGCCGGCTGGAGCATCAGCCGCGAGGACGCGAAGGTATTTGCCGTCACAATGTCCGCCCCCGCCGCAATGTAGTCCCGATGAATGCCTTCGAGAACCAGGGAATTCTCCAGCGCGGCCGGTCCGCACCAGGCTTTCGGGTCCATGGGCACGCCGCGCCGTTCGAGTTCGGTACCGGTTCCCCCGTCAAGAATGACAATACCGCCGCGCCGCAACAGCGCCTCTGTTTTCGCGTAACTCATGGATTGGGTCCCTCGTGAAGAAAGCACCTGAGCATGCTGCCCTGAAACATGCTCAGACTCTTTAAGAATAGAGCAATTGAACCAATTCCTTAAGCCGCGTTAGCGACTCCGATTAACTGAAATTTGCGCCAACCCTATTTTATGCGGCGGTTCCATTGTCCGCTACGGGGCATTCGGGTGAGGTCGATGGTGCCGGAATTACCATGCTTCGTGCCGAAGCCGTCGGGCGGCTCGCGCCGCCGCTTCAGTATGGTTGTCCGTCCTTATGGGTGAACGTCCATTTGCCATCAACGCCGAGCACAGCCTGTATATCGTCGTTTGGATAGCTGCCTTCGTCACCGCTCGTACGGTCACCAATCTCAAGAAAGACAACATCCTGTGCTGTCCGGTTGACCAGCTGATGCGCGGCGCCTTGGGCCGGAAAACCCGCGCACATCCCCGGATGAAGTCGCATTTCTGCCGCGTCAGTGATCAGTGTCGGCTCACCCGCCAATATGTAGACAAATTCTTCCTGCTTGCTGTGCCGATGCAGCAGGGCCGATACGCCGCCCGGCGCCAGTCTCGTTAGATTTACGCCAAAGTTGCTTAGGCCAAAAAAATCACCGAGCTGCCGTTTTTCCCGGCCATTCATACGGCTGAAAAACGGCTCCGGATAATTTGATGGCTTGGTACGCGACGGAACGCGCGCAGCCTCGACAGCAATCGCTCTCGGCGTCTTGTGCTCGCTCATCAGTCTTGCCTTTCATCATGTTTCATCGCCGCCACGGCCAGATTTACCAGCAAAGGGGCATCTGGGTCGAATGCCGGCCCACCTGTATTGCTCTGTACCAGGGGCTAAGTGGAGATGCGCGATATATCGAATGGAGTAGGAGGCAGGCCAAATCCGGAAGGCCAGTATAACATGAACTGAAGCAGATTCTCAAGACGACCTACCTTTTTTATGCTAGTTTGTTTACAATACTTCGCACTTCAACGTAATTGAATCAAATAAATGCAGCGATCGTTTGTTCAAGAATACTTGTCATCTAATTGCTTGCGTCAATTGTATGACTATTGGTCAAGCGCGCGGAACGGCAGGAATATGCCAACGCGAAGCAACATAGACCCTCTCAAAATTCCAAAACTGCTTCCCCACGTCGCATTGACTGATGTTTTCCATGATCCGTTGAGATTTCGCTACCGCCTCATTGGTACATGGATAACAAATCTCGCGGAGCGCGATGTGACAGGCAGATGGCTCGACGAAGAGCTTTACGGCGACGGTACTGAACAGATGTTGTGGGCCTTCAGGGCTTGTGCTGATAACAGCGAACCACTTGCGGTGCGCGAGAAAGTCCAATTTGCCGATAAGGATTGGGTGATGGTTGAAGCCCTGTTCCTGCCGATCAGTGAGAGCGGCGATGTTGTCGATATCCTACTGAGTGGCGTGGACCGAGTTGGACCGGAAGTTTCTCGGCCATCTCAAGGGCATAGTTTTGTTTTGGATTTGAGTGCGGGCCATCATGACCGCTGACAATCTCCCCGCCTATTACATTATACGCGCCCAGCCGGCATGATGCAGAAAAGCTTTGCCATCGCCATTTATTCGAATCAATTGCTGCGTCGGCGCAACTTCTTCAGACGCTTTTGCGCAGCCTGGATTACGAGCGCAGAATCATATTTCACTACTATTAACCGCGCAGAGCCCGTAATTGCGCGCGGTATGGGGCTGCATCAATCCTTATATCGATCAAGCGCGGGCCGGTGTCGTCAGCCGCAGCGTTCAACGCGAAGGCCAGGTCGGCCGCCTGTTTTACCTGCCAGGACTTAAAGCCGAAGCCCTTGGCGATCGCCGCAAAATCCGGCGCTGTCCAGGTGAGGCCGAGATCCGGCATCTGGCGGTCCTCACGCTTGATGTCAATCAACGACAGGCGGCCATCATTATAAACGATGATGATGATGTTGGCCCTGGTTTCCACAGCTGTCTTGAGTTCGCCAAGACACATCAGCAAACCACCATCACCGGTCATGGCAATGGCGCCGCGCGCCGGTTCATGCAAGGCGGCGGCAATGGCCGCCGGTACGGCGAAACCCATGGAGGCCAGGCCGTTGGAGATCAGGATATCGCGCGGCGCCCTGCCGGGCCAAAAGGCGCAGGCGGAAAACATATGGGCGCCGGCATCGATGCTTAGTCTGGGATGATTGGAAAAGGCCGCGCAGGCTGCCTTGACCACGGCGGTGGCCGACAGGCCATCGCCATCGCCCGCTTCCATGCCGCGCAGGAAGCCGTTCCGAAGTTCGGCAATTTCCGGGCTGCGCCAGTCACAACCTTCGATCGTGGCGGCGAGCGCACTCAAGGTTAAGGGCAATGGCGCAATGATGCGGCCCGCCGGCAGCAGATAGTGCGGCTCGTAGAGCCGCTCGGCCAGATCAAGCACGGGCGCTTGATAGGTCCAGGGCTTGCGGATCAATTCAACCGGATCCAGGCCGATCAGAATGATCAGATCGGCCGCTTCCATGGTAGCCTGCTCAATCGCCCCGCCGGTAAATATGCCCGCATAGTGGGGATCATCATCGGCGATGCAGCCCTTCGCCATATAGGTGCACAATACCGGCGCGCCCAGACGGTCGACAAAGGCCCGCAGATGGGATGCCACGGCGCGACGCGCTGCCTCCAAACCGACGATCACCACCGGTCGCCGGCTGGCCTGCACGAATACCAGGGCCTGATCAATACTGGGTGTCTCCGGCGCAGGCCTCGGCATTGAGCGAGTATTCAGGGACACCTGTTGTTTGAAATCCAACGTCGAGGGAAACATCACCGCCGGCGCCATATTTTCACCATTGAGCCAGCCTTCGACTGCATCCTGTTCCGCCGGCAATACTTCACCATGGGCCTGCAACAACAATGGTGCGACCAGGGCCGTTTGCGAGAAGACCTGATGGGAGAGAAATTCCAACTCGGCCTTGTCAAAAGTCTCGCTCACCAACAGCGCCGGCATGCGGTCAAGGGCGGCTGACGCCAAGCCGTTTGTTGCATTCGCCAGCCCAGGTCCCTTGGTGGTGAAGGCCAGACCCGGCCCTCCGGCAAGCACACCGCTGACACCAGCCATCATGACGGCGGCATCTTCACGCGCTGTGACGATGGTTTCTATCGACCGCCGCCGCAGAGCCGCGATCAGATCAAGACTGGCGCCGCCACCCGGCACGCCAAATGCCCGCCGCAATCCGGCGTCGCGCAAACGCGCGGCGAACCAATCGAGGAAGGCGGCGGTCGGTTCGCTCATGCCGTTGTGTCCAAGATCAAGTTCAGTGCCCCGTCGACACTAAGTTGAAAGCCGGCGGGCAGGACCAGCGTGGATTCGTTCTCTTCGATAATGGCCGGGCCATGGATGCAACTGTCCATGCCGAAATCCGTACGCTTGAATACAGGCGTTTCAACAAAGCTGTCGCCAAACCAAACAAGCCGTGCGGTTTTGCTGACAGGCGCCGCCGCACCAGCCACCGCGCGCTGACCTAAGCTGGCGCCCAAAGTTGAGCGCTGCCCGGTAACGGCCAGACGCCAAGACAGCAGTTCCGCCGGCATATCTTCGCTGCGGCCGTAACGGTTACGATAGCATTCGGAAAAACGCGCCAACAGCGCATCACGGTCATGGCGCTCCAGCATCGCCAGTGTTACCGGGACTTCGATTTCGTAGCCTTGGCCCAGATAGCGCATCATCACGCTGAAACGCTCGATCACCTCGTCATCGGCCGCGCCGGCACTGGCGACGAGGGCCGCCGCTTCCCTCGCCATATCATTCAGCAACGCGGTGGCTTTGGTGAAATCCAACAACGACAGTTCGCTGGGGGCCGCACGGCCGATTTCGAATGACTTGGCGGCGGCCAGCATACCGATGGCCGATGCAACACCGGCGCCGGCGGGGCAAACCAGCCGGGTGATGTTCATTTTACGGGCCATGCTGCAGGCATGCACGGGCCCGGCACCGCCAATGGGCAGCATAGCGAATCGGGTCGCGTCCAGACCGCGTTCGATGGCGTGGATGGTGGCGGCCTGGGCCATGTTGGCGGTGACCGTTTCATGTACGCCCCAGGCCGCCTCGATCAGGCTGATACCCAAGGGGTCGGCCAGATGAGTGCGCACGGCCAGGGTGGCGGCATCGCGGTCCAGTTTCATCTTGCCGCCCAGGAAGGAATTCTCATCAAGATAACCCAGCAACAGATCGCAATCGGTCACGGTGGGGAACTGATTGCCCCGGCCATAACAGGCGGGCCCCGGATCGGCACCGGCGCTGTCGGGGCCAACTTGTAACAGGCCGCGTTGGTCAACCCGCGCGATGGAACCGCCACCGGCACCGATTTCAATCATATCGATGGCGGGTATCAGCAACGGCAAGCCGCTGCCTTCGGCAAACCGGGTCTCGCGGGCAACTTCGAAGCTGACCGTGCGTTCGGGTTCGCCATCGTGAATAAGACAAGCCTTGGCGGTGGTGCCGCCCATGTCAAAACACAGAATATCCCGTTGTTGCGCCAGTTCGCCAAACAGGCGCGCCGCCTCGGCGCCCGCGGCCGGACCCGACTGCACCAGCCGGATGGGGTACTTCACCGCGACGTCCGCTCCGATGGAACGACCGTCCGAAAGAACTAAAAGCAACTCGCGGTGGTAGCCCAGTTCTCGCAAGGCCGTCACCAGGCGTTCCACATAGTCACGAAAAATGGGGTGTACATAGGCGTTGGCGACGGTCGTCGAGGTGCGCTCATACTCGCCCATTTCGGGGCTGACATCGGATGACAGCGAAACCGCGACATCCGGCATCGCCTTGTCAAGCGCGGCGCCGATCGCCTGTTCATGGCTCGGGTTCAGATAGGCATGCAAAAGGCAAACCGCCACTGACCGAACAGCCATGGTACGAAAAATGTCGATCAACCCGGACATCTGACCGAGGTCAAGCGCGGTATCCACTTTGCCCGCCGCATCAAGACGCTCGTCAATCTCCAGGCACAGGCGACGCGGCACCAGGGGTGTTGGCATCTCGATATCAAGATTGAACAGGTCGTAGCGCCATTCCCGCCCGATTTCCAGCACGTCGCGGAAGCCGCGCGTGGTGATCAGGCCCGTGGTCACACCCTTTCGTTCAATCAAGGCATTGGCGACAAGGGTTGTACCATGCACGATGGAAGTGAGTTGCCCCGCAGCGATCCCCGTCTGAGCCAGCGCCTGGCCGACCCCATCAAGGACGGCGCGGGACGGATCATCCGGGGTCGTCAGTAACTTCACCTGCACCAGTTTGTCCGTGCCCTCGCACCACAGCACGATGTCGGTGAAGGTGCCGCCGATATCGACGCCGACCCGCCAGTCCGCAGTGGCAACCTCAACCATGCTCATAGAACTCGCGGCTGCCGGCAGGGGTTGTCAGGCCGCTTTCTAGGTCTTGTTCGATCGACCCGCCGTCACGTTCCGACGGCGCAAACAAACCGCCGCCGCCCGGCGTCTCGAAGACAACCCGGTCGCCCCTATTCAGTTCCGTTCGGGACTTCGCGGCGATGGTTTTGCCGTTGACCTGATCAACCCCGGCACGGCCCGGCCTGCCGCCTAGCAACCCGCGAGGCGGGTAATGAATACGTTCATGGCGGATGGTCATGGTAATGGGGTTGTCGGCGCGGGCTTCAAACACCAGCCGCTGGGCATTGCCGCCACGAAACTTTCCCGCCCCGCCGGAATCGGCGATGAAGCTCTTTTCCCGCACCAATAAAGGCACCTGATGCTCGAAGGCCTCAATCGGCTGATTGGAGACATTGCTGGGAAAACTCAAACAGCCCGGCCCGTCGCCTTTCGAGCGGGCGCCATGGCCACCATTCATGAAGAACATTTTCACAAAATTTCCGCGGCCATCATCATAACGACCGGAGAAATATACATTCCAAAGGGGCGAACCGGATTCTGCAACAATACGATCCTGCATGATGGGCGCCAAGGCGCCGAAAATCGCCGGCGGCACGTAATGGCCAGACAAATGACGGCCCCAGACCGGCGCGGGCGGTGTCGCGTTCAGCAGGCATCCTTCCGGCGCCGTAATATGGATCGGCGCCAGAGAACCCGCATTGTTGGGCGCATCAGGATCGACCAGACACTTCACGGCATACCGCGCGTAGGCCTGGGTATAGTTTAAAACGCTGTTGATCGGCCAGGGCACCTGTTGCGAGGTACCGGCAAAATCCACGGTCAATTGGTCACCGTCTATGATGACCTTGCATTCGATGCGCAGTGGAATATCGACACCGTCAATATCGAAGCCGTCGCTATATTCACCATCGGGAAGCGCGGAAATGGCCGCCCGCATGCTTTGTTCCGACCGCGCGATGATTTCATCCGCTACCGGTGACAAATCCGCCAAGCCCTCTTCGTCCATCAGGGTCATAAGCTTGGTATTGCAATCACGATAGGCGGCGAACTGCGCGCGAATGTCGCCCAGGGTCTCCCCTGGTTGCCGCAAGTTTTCGGTCAGAAAATCCATCACCGTTGAATTATCCTCGCCCGCCACCACGATTTTACAGATGGGTATGCACAGCCCTTCTTCAAAGCAATCCTTGGCATTGGGCGAGGGCGCGCCGCCAATGTCGACGGTATGCGCGGTGCTGGCGGCAAAGGCCACCAACCGATCGCCGCGAAAGATCGGATGCACCATGGAAATATCATTCAAATGGCCGGTTCCGATCCAGGCGTTGTTGGAGATGACGACATCGCCGGGCGCCAGTCGCGTTCTGGGAAACCGTTCCAGAACGGCAGCAAGGGTGCGGGGCAAGGTACCCAGAAAACTTGGGATTGAGCGCTTTGACTGGGTTAGCTGCCGGCCCTGGGCGTCAAACAGGCTGAAGGCCATGTCATAATTGTCCCGCACGACAACGGAAAATGCGGCGCGCAGAAAGGTCTCCGCCACTTGATCGACGATGCCATCGAGGCGTCGCCAGATAAGCCCCAGTCTGACCGCGTTCAGTTCCGCCTTGCTCATTTCAAGTTCTCACTCATAGACGGGCGTCAGCCAGTTGCGATAGGCCGCATCACGGCAGCGGACGATTTTGTCGTAGGCCTCTTGCAGGCGGCGGGTCAGCGGGCCGGCCTCGCTGGTTCCCACCGCTTTTCCGTCAACGGACAGGATTGGCACGATTTCCTGACCGGTGCCGCAATAAAAACATTCCTGTGCCAGATATAGTTCTGTACGCCCCACGTCGCGCTCATCCGCCGGCTGATCCATACCGGCGGCCAGGAGCAGCAGGGTGCGCCGGGTTATGCTCTCCAGTATACCCGCGGTTACCGGCGGCGTGATCAGACGGCCGTCGCGCACGATAAATAGACACCCCCCCGGCCCTTCGCTGACGGTGCCGTCGCGGTTCAGAATGATCCCGCCGTCGGCGCCAATACGTTTTGCCTCCAAACCCGCCAAGCGGCTATTGAGATAGTTGGCCGTCGCCTTGATCCGGGGTGGAGAGGCGTCATCGGCATTGCGCCGCCAACTGCTGACGGCGAAGTGCTTGCCGTTGGCAAACGCCTCGACCCGCGGCCGGCGCCGGCAGATGATAGAGCTGCCGACGGGTCCAGTGGCGATCATCTCGCCCCAATCATCGACATAGGTCTGAACCCGGATGTAACAATCTTCCCGGAAATTATTGGCCCGCAGCCCGGCAATGACCTGGCTGGTCAGGTCTTCCGTCGACGGCGGATTGTCCAATTCGATGACGCGCATGGAAAATTGCAAGCGTTCCAGATGATCGTGCAGATGCAAAACATAAAGCTGTTCGTGGTCTGGATTCCAATAGGCGCGCATACCTTCAAAGACCGCCGCCGCGAATGTCAGCCCGGGCGCCATAACGGAAATACGCGCATCGGCAAACGGCACGACAACGCCGTTGAGAACGGCGAACTCGGGTCGGTCTGATAACTTGCGGTCCTTATCCATGGCGGATCCTTGTCGATATTGTGACCGGTTTCACGAATCAAACGGCGGCAATGGCAACCGTCGAAGTTTCAACCTTCGCCAGCCGACCAAGACGAGAATGACGGCGACGATGAATAGCAAAACATTGAACGCGGGGCGGCTGAACACAAACAGCAGATTGTTGTCATAGGTGGAGGCTAGCAGCAAAACCGTCCGCAAATTCTCTTCCAGCAGGGGCATCAGGATAAAGCCAATCAGCAGCGGCACGGTCGGGAAGCCAAAGCGGATCATGACAAAGCCCAGGATGCCGAAGACGAAAACCATCTGTACGTCAAATAGCGAGCCCCGCAGGGCATAACTGCCAGCGGAAGCGATGACCAGCACGCTGGCCAACAGCAACCGGCGAGGGATGGCAAAGGCAAAGCGGGAGACATGTATCAGGCCGAAGCCAAGCACCAAATTTACCAGGTTGGCCATGATCAGGGCGCCATAGATGGCGTACAGCGGCACCGGATTTTCCGAGAACGCCAACGGGCCCACATTTATCCCCTGGATCATGAAGGCGCTTAGGATCAGCGCCGCGGCAATGTCGCCGGGAATGCCAAAAGCCAGCAGTGGAATTAGATTGGCGCCGGACACCGCATTATTGGCCGCCTCGGGCGCGGCAATGCCTTCCAACGAGCCTTTGCCGAACAACTCGGGCTGTTTTGATGTCCGGCGCGCCTCTCCATAAGCCAGGAAAGCCGCCACGGTGGAGCCTAGGCCCGGCATGGCGCCGATTGCCGTGCCCAGGGCGGAGGCGCGGAACATTACCGGGATGCAGGACTTGAACTCGGCCCAGGAAACCCGATTGTCGGCGCGTTTTTTGGAGAATTGAATGGCGCGCCCGGAAAGATCCGCCAGAGAGCTTTCCATCTGCCGAAACACTTCGGAGACAGCGAGAAAACCGATCAACATGGGGATCAGTCCGATGCCTTCTTCCAATTCCGGATTGCCAAAGGTCAAGCGCTCGGTAGCCGTGATCGGGTCGAGCCCGATGGTGCCAATCGTGACGCCCAACAACATCGCGAGAAGCCCCTTCCATGCCGGTTTGCTCGACAGCATGCCAAGGGAAGCCAGAGCCACGGCGATCAGAATGGTATACTCCGCGGGGCCGAACATCAGGGCGACCATGGCCAGCAGGCTGGCGAAAAAAATCAGGCAGATATCCGAAAAGGTATCGCCAAAGACCGAGGCATAAAGCGCCATTTTGATGGCCTTGGCCCCCTTCCCCTGTTGCGCTAGGGGGTAGCCGTCCAGCACCGTGGCGGAGGCTGCGGGGGTGCCCGGCGTGCGAATTAAAATGGCCGTGGTGCTACTGCCGAAGAGCGAGCCCTTGAACATGCCCATCAACATCGGGATACCAACCCATGGGCTGAAATAGAACGAATAGGGTATCAGCAAGGCGACCGCCATGGACGCCGTCAATCCGGGAATCGCCCCCAGGACCTGACCGGCTGCGACGCCCAGGACAATGGCAAGGAAGCTTTCCCAGGAAAGTGATAGGCTGAGCCCCTCCAGTATCAGGTCCATGAGGCAGCGGTCTCAGAACAGCGATCCGGCAGGCAGCCGGATTGACAAAAGCTGACCGAACACCAGCCATATCACCGCTAAAACCAGCAATGGATCGGCCAGCAGACGGAGGGGGCGCCGTTCGCCCAGAGTGATCAATAGCCCACAAAGCAATAGGGCGCTTCCCAGGTAGAACCCGATATAGGGAACCAGCAGCATGGAAAAAACCAAGGCGGCCGCCATGCCAATCAACCCCCGCTGCGGCAATCCGCTCGACAACTCGTCGTTTTCATCGGTGATCGAGGCTGCCATGGCGGCATCCTCATTGATCAATATACGGCCCAGGCGAAAGAGCATCAAAAGCGCGGCAAGTACGGCCACCAGCCGGGCCGAGAAGCTAGGGGGCAGCCCCTGGTTCAGCCCAAAGCTTTCCGGATCGCTGACCCCTAGTGGAATAATGACAAAATAAAACACGGCGACAACCGCCAGCAGAATAGCGAGTTGCAGGATCTCTGTTCCGGCAACACTTAGTCGCGCAGTCATTTCAGTCAAACTTCCTTGGCAGCATGCGTCAATCGATCCTGCGTGCGGCCCCGGCTGCCATTGCGCCGAGGCCGCGGCCGCATTGAAGGATCGGTACCTACTTCATTCCAATTTCGGCGATCGCCTTCTTGGCGGCGGCATAGTCGGTTTCAACCGTCTTGGTGAAAGCCGCATGGCCGGCAAAGGCAAGGGTCCATTTCCGTTTGTCGGCCAATGCCTTGAACTCGTCGGTCTCGACAACCTTGGCCAGAACCTCGTCCCATTTGGCTAAAACATCCGCCGGCAATCCAGCCGGACCCGCCAGGCCAAAGAAGATGGCCGGCGCAATCGGATAGCCGGCGTCGGTCAGGATGGGCACGCTTGGGTCGACCGGGTTCTTGTTCGGTGTGCCTTCGGCCAGGATACGCGTCAGTCCGTCGAGCGTCGCCTTGTTGCCTTCCGACATCATGGCCGCATCAATGGTGCCGCCGAGCAGGGCCGCCAGAACCTTGGAGCCGCCCTTGAAGGGAATAAAGGTCGCCTCCGCGCCTTCCTGCTTGAACATTGCCTCGACCGCCACATGCGGGCCGCCGCGTTGCACGGAGGTTGACCACCGTAGCTTGCCCGGGTTTGCCTTGGCATAGGCGATCAGGTCGGCCAGGGTTTTGTAGGGGCTGTCCTTGAGCACCACGAGCGGCTGGCTGCTGGCAACGAATTGACCGACGTAACTCAGATCCTTCAGCGGATCATAGGGCGCTTTCATCATGTGAGTCCGGATCGTGATCGGACTGGTCGAGACAAAGCCCAGGGTGTAGCCATCGGGCTTGGCTTTCGAAACCGCACCAATGCCAATAGTGGCGCCGCCACCGGTCTTGTTCTCGACGTTGATTTTTACGCCCATCATGTCGCCAGCCAATTTGGCGATCATCCGCGTGGCCGTATCGCCCCCGCCGCCCGCGGAATAGGGGCATATCAGGGTAATTGGTCTTTCAGGATAGCTGCCTGCCGAGGCCGTGAACGGCATCAGCAAGAACGCAAGAGCCAGAAATTTGAACATACGCATGATTCCTTTCGCCTCCCAATATCGCGCGGGTGATATCGAAGCCCGCACTGAATTTAATGCTAGCGTCCGCAGAGCCATGATGTAAATTTCTATTTAGTCATCAATTCATGAGAATTTGTCATGCATACAAGTAACCTCAAAGGCTTGAAGGCGTTTCTCGCGGTCGTGGAATGCGGCAGCGTAACCGAAGCCGCCAATCGGCTCGCCTTGACCCAATCGGGCGTGAGCCGGCAACTCTCGGCCATTGAGGAAGAGGTCGGGTTCGCCTTGTTTGATCGTATCCGCGGGCGCCTGTCGGTCAGCCGCAAGGGCGCTGCTTTCCTACGCCACGCCCAGCGCACCTTGGACGTAGTCGAGAATTTGCCGCGCGCGGCCTTGGCCATCGCCTCCGGCGCGGCGGATCGGGTGGTGATCGCGGGCACCTCTGCGGTGGTCCATGGCCTGCTGCCTTTCGCGGTCGCGCGCTATATCAATGAACGGCCCGGCTCACCGCCGAGCATCACCATGCGCAGCCTGCAGGAGATTGCCGAAATTGGCGCCCAAGGTCATTTTGATTTGATTGTTGCGCCGGCGCCATTGCAGCCGCGCCACTACGATCTATTGGAGACCATGGATTTTCAACTATGCCTGGCAGCCCCCGTGGATCTGTTGCCCATCGATAGCGACGATGTCTCGCTCGTTCATTTGAATGGCTTGCCGTTCATTTCCCTGGATCCTTTTGCCAGCTACCAGGAAAGCGTGGTGCGGGCGTTGACGGCAGCGGGCACAACGGTCCGGTTCACCTGCGAAACCAGTTCGGTGGTGACCGCCGCGCGGCTTGTCGCACTTGGGGCTGGCTGTGCCTTCCTTGATCCTTTCGTTGCCCGGACAATTGCCGGTCCAAAGGTGAGTCTGCGCAAAACATCCCCAGCCATTCGCCACAGCTACAGTATTTTTGCGCCCTCCAACACGCCCATTGGTGAAGAAACCCGGCACATTCTTGCCAGTCTGCGCACCGTTGTTGATGAATTCAGCGGCAGCGCAGGTCATCACGAACCCCAGCCCGCGAAGATCTCGCGCAAGGCGGCCACGAAGGCAAGGGGTTGATCAAGGATCAGATGATGATGCGCCGCCGGTATGCGGATGATCGGATCATCGGCAGCGAATAAATTCGCCATGTATTCGGCCACTTCCGCGGTTACCATGGCGCTTTCGGCGCCATACACCAGAGCTTTACGGCAGGGCATGTTTTTAAGGTAATCCGCCAACGGTTCGTCAAAATGCGCCGCGCCCCGCGCCGCCACATCGAACTTCCAGGTCCAGCCGCCCGCGCATTGGGTGACCGAATTCCGCGCGATGAAGTCGAGGATAAAATCGTTCTTGCAGGGTTGTGCGGGGCCGAGCCGAAAGCGTTTCAGGATGCTTTCCTGGTCGGGATAAACCGGCTTTGGGCGCGTGTAGGCCTGGGTTGGATTGGCCTTTTCCGCCGCAGCCGCGCGCAGCGGAGAATCCACGATGACCGCGCCCGCGATATCCCCGCCATGGCGATTGCCGTAGCACAGGGCCATAAATCCGCCGAAACTGTGTCCGACGACAATGGGCCGCCCGCCAAGCCCGGCATGGGCCAGGACAGCGGCGATTTCAGGCACATGAAATTCACTGCCATAGCGTTCCCGCCGACCGCTATCGCCCATGCCTGAGAGGTCGATCGCCGCAACGGGCCTGTTCTCGGCAAAATACGGGGCGATAAAGGACCACCATTGCGCGTTGGCGCCGCCTGCGTGGATGAACAAAATACCCGGCAATTCCGACACCGCGGGCCCCCAGCGCAAATAGTGAATGCCGCAACCCAGGACCGCCACGAAATGCGATGACGGCGTATCGGCCAGGGCGCTTTGGAACCATTGAGGGACCGCCGGCGACCCGGGTTCGCCGGCCCCCGCCATGCCCGCCCCTGTCTTTTGCCAATCCATCGCCATCCCGCCCGCGTCGCCACATGGGCCGCATCAACAGTACTTCTGCTCCATCAACCGCGGTCCTAGCGCGATCTCGCAGATGCCGGGAAGATACGCCACTGAAAGATGCAGGGAAAGACCACCGAAAAGCGTTCAAGACGAAAGGCGGGCCGTCGGCGATCTCCAGGCCGCGCGCCGCAATTGACCTGCCCCCCCAATGCCGTGCCAGAATAGGCGACTGTTTAATCCGGGTTTGAGGTGCGAGAATGGTGTTTGATCCCCGCATGCCGGCACGCGAGGCCTGCGTTCTTGGCTATCAGTTGGAACATTGGGCGCGCGATAAACCTGACGAGATCGCCTTCATGTTCCATGGTGGCGAACAATGGACCTGGACCCGGACCCTGGAACTGACCCGCCGCGCCGCCAGGGGCCTTGCCGGCCTGGGCGTCAAAAAGGGCGATCATGTGCTGTCCTGGCAGCCCAACACCAGGGAAGCGGTGCTCACCTGGTTTGGTCTTAACTATATCGGCGCGGTTTATGTGCCGGTAAACACCGCCTATAAGGGCAATCTGCTGCAACATGTGGTGCAGTTGTCGGATGCCGCCTTGATGATCTGCCACGCCGATCTTGCCCCACGCCTGGATGATATAGATACGGGCATGTTGCGCGATGTGATCATCACCAATGGCGCGGCGTCGTTGGCGAAGCTTGCCACGCATCCGGCGGCGGCGTTGTTGCCCGCTCAGGGCCTGGCGGAAATGCCCGATCTGGTCGAACCCTGGGATTGCCAGTACATCATCTTCACCTCGGGCACCACGGGTCCGTCCAAGGCGGTGCTGTCGTCCTATGTTCAGGGCTATGCCATGGGCCCCGAGGCCAGCGATTATATTGATGGCGGCGATCGCATTCTGATCAATCTGCCGCTGTTTCATGTCGGCGGGACGGTGTTTTTCATTGTTACCCTGGCCAATGGCGGGTCCTGCTTTTTGGATAGCCATTTCAAGACCGGTGAATTCTGGCGAACCGTGCGCGAGAACAAGACCACCATGACCTGTCTGCTGGGCGCC
Source organism: Pseudomonadota bacterium (assembly GCA_027623205.1). GTDB lineage: Bacteria > Pseudomonadota > Alphaproteobacteria. The sequence continues at coordinate 16,559 of JAQBYC010000060.1, forward strand.
ATGATACCGTTCCTGCTGAAACTGCCGCCGGGCAATGATGACAAGACGCATCCCCTGAAAAAGACGGTCTGCGTGCCCTGGAACGAGGAGACCAAGGCGCTGGGCCGGCGCCATGGCCTGGATATGCGCACCACCTTCAACATGACGGAAGTCTCCTCGCCCATGGTCTCGGACCCCTATCCGTCCGAGGCCGGCACCTGCGGCAAGCTGCGCCCCGGCGTCGAAGGCCGGGTGGTGGATGAAAATGACTGCGAGGTCGCGCCGGGTGAAACCGGCGAACTGATCCTGCGCACGGACCGCCCCTGGGCCATGAACCACGGCTATTACAAGAACCCGGAAGCCACGGCCGCGGCCTGGCGCAACGGCTGGTTCCATACTGGTGATGGCTTCAAATACGACGCCGAGGGCTATTTCTATTTTGTCGACCGGATCAAGGACGCGATCCGCCGCCGGGGCGAGAATATCTCCTCGTTCGAGGTGGAAAGCGAGGCCGCCGCCTTCCCGGCGGTCGGCGAGGCCGCCGCCATTGCCGTGCCCAGCGAACTGGGCGAGGACGAGGTGATGGTGGTCGTCGCACCGGCGCCGGGCCAGGCCATCGACCCAATGGCGCTGTTCCGCTTTCTCGAACCCCGCATGGCCCATTTCATGCTGCCGAGGTATATTCGGGTTGTCACCGAGCTGCCCAAGACGCCGACCCAGAAAGTGCAAAAACACCTGCTGAAAGACGCCGGCATAACCCCCGATACCTGGGACCGCGAGGCCGCGGGGATTACCGTGAAACGGGACAGGGTCGGCGCCGGATAAATCATCTGTAAGGAAGAACCATGAAGCCGGAGGATATTCTAAAGCACGCGCCGATAGTTCTGACCCAGGAACAGCGCGAATTCTATTTCGAGAACGGCTATCTGTTGTTGGAGAATTTTATCGGCCACGATTGGCTGGATCGCCTATGGACGATCACGGACGGCTATATTGAACAGAGCCGGGCGCAGTCCAAATCTGGCGGGATTTTTGATCTGGAGCCGGATCATACGGCGGAAAACCCAAGGTTACGGCGCATCTCGCAACCCGTCGCGATCGACCCGGTCTATGAGGAATTCGGCCTGCGCGGCCCGCTCGTCGACCTGGCCGAGGATCTGGTCGGCCCGAACGTGAAATATCATCATTCCAAACTGAACCTGAAATGGGCGGACGGCGGCGAAGAGGTGAAATGGCACCAGGATATCCAATTCTGGCCGCACACCAATTATTCACCGCTCACCATCGGACTCTACATGGATGACGTGGATGACGAAATGGGCCCCATGGGCGTTATTCCGGGTAGCCACAAGGGCGAGATATTTGATCTTTACGGCCAGAACGGCGATTGGGTCGGCGCCCTGGATGATCGGGACCTGGCCCGTGTGCCCCTGGACAAGGCGGTCTGGCTCAAAGGTCCCAAGGGCTCCGTCACCATTCATAATTGCCGCATGCTCCACGGCTCGGCGGCCAACAACTCGCCCCGCGGCCGGCCCTTGCTGCTGCACACCTATGCCGCCGCCGATGCGCTGACGTTTCAGGGCAGCGTGGTGCAAAATGTGCCCCATTCCGATACCTTGATCCGCGGCGAGCCCGCCAAATGGATCCATTTCGACCCCGAACCCTGTCTCATTCCGCCAGACTGGTCCAAGGGTTACACGTCGATCTTTGCCCTGCAGCAAGAGCAAGAGGCGGCTGGCTAGATGCGATCTCTCACGCGGTTGTTCATTCGATCCTCTGCTGAAAAGCTGATGTAGGCGGGACCTTCACGCCGGCAGAGGGATCTGGCAAAAACCCTGCGCCGGCACGTCGAGAGCGCTGTTGAACTTGCTCGACATGTTCTGAAAGGCGATCAGGCCGGTCAATTCAATCAAAGCGTCATCGTCGAAATGCGCCCTGAGGCGTGTTACGAGGGCGTCAGTGACCTCTCTGTCGGAATAGGTCATGGCCTCGGTATAGTCCAGCGCGTCGCGCTCCAGCTCGTCGAACAGGCTGCTTTCGCGCCATTGCTGCAGCGCCTCGACCTTTGCCATGGCAACGCCGCGCTGCAGCAGGGTCGACGCGTTGATATCCACGCAAAAGGCGCAGTGGTTGACTTGAGAAACCCGCACCGTCACCAGGGAGCGCAATGCCGGATCAAGCGGCGAGCCCTTTCGGTTCAACGCGCCGAATAGCAGCGCCAGGGTGGCGAACACCCAGGGTGACCGCCCCCACAGCAGGCCGGGCTCCAGAACCCTGCCGTAGGTCTTCTGCTGCTTCCAAAAGAAGATGCGAATAAACCACGGATACGTGGAAACCGGCTTTGTCCGCACACGCATCATTGCCACCTCGTCGTTGGTCCTGGAGAGATAAAATTGCCGCGGGCCAGGGATCGCCTAGAGTAATTTTCAATTAATCCGAGTCGCTTTCCCGACCTAAGTATTTGGTTCAATTGCTCTCATCTTAAAGAGTCCGAGCATGCTTTAAAGAAACCTGCTCTAGGTGTCGCTGATGATGGGTCATTTTTCAAGCTCGGCACATCTCGCCCGATAGTCTTCCCGCTCTATTTCACCGCGTGCGAAACGCTCGTCAAGAATGATGCGGGCGCTTGATGCGCCCGGCGCGGCCGAACCGGCGCCGGGCAGCAGCCATCTGACGGCCAGAACGGCAATCACCACAATGACCGCCAACAGGACAATCATCATGAAGGGGCCCATGAACATCATGGATAGGCCGTCGCCCCACATGTGATGGTAGCCTTCGCCGCCGGACCGGCCGCCGGCCAGTGCCGTCTGAACTGATCCCGCCGTCGCCAGGAATGTCGTCGCGGCGTGGAACCAACGCCTTGTTCCTACTGCTTTGGTCATCGTCTTTCTCCTTATCCTAACAAACACTGAAATCGCATGACTAGCGCATACGGTGAGGCTGATAGACGATGCCGTTCGCGGCTTGCAATTCCCGGACATAGGCGATGATCGCGTTGGCGTCGTCCTTGCCCACATGGCGCTGCGGCGGCATGTTGCCGAACCGCCAATGATGCTGCGGCACGCCCCGTTGCAGGGCCAGCCGAAAGGCGCCGTCAGCGTGATGCCCGGGATTATAGATATTATGCACCAGCGGCGGCCCGCCGGTCCCGCCGGCGGCATTCTCGCCATGGCATTGGGCGCAGTTCTTGGCAAAAGCCGCCTCGCCCTGTTGGCCGATGGCGGAAAGCCCCGGCACCTTTACCTCGACCAGCGCCGAACCAGCCCGGTCCGAAGATTGATAAATGAAAACCAGAACGCCACCGGCAACGACCGACAAAACCAGCAAGGCCGTCCGCTTTTCCCTGAAGCTGACTTTCGCGGCTGCTTTATTGTTCATGATGGCTAACTCAATAGTCCCTCGGTGAAACGATCCTACACCTGTCAGTGCATAATGGGCATTCCAGCGACGGGAAGGTAAAGGCCCTTTTCCGAGCATTGAGGCATAGACGGAAGCGAACTGCCGCAATGCGGATTGTCCGTGCCACCGGACCGCCGACAGGAAAAGTTGCGTTTGTCTGATCCGGACTGCGGCAATGCGTCGCAGGGCGCCCGGATATGCCGCAACCTTGACCTTCCAGCAGGTAGAATCCCCATATGTCGCCAGAGCGGGCCGAGGGCGCCGCGCGTGAAGCAAAGGAACGAACAGATGATTGGATCGACGAAAATGCTGCTGGGATCGTTGGCGTTGGCGGCGCTGATGGCGAGTACCGCTGCATCGGCCCATCCGACCGGTAATACCGGTGGAACGATGATGGGCCAAGGCGGGATGGGCCAAAGCGGGATGGTCCAAAGCGGGATGGGCCAAGGCGGGATGGGCCAAGGCGGGATGGGCCAAGGCGGGATGGGCCAGTGCGGGATGGAGTCCGGTGCAAGCAAGGGCATGATGCACGGGGACGGAAACATGCATCACGGCCAGGGCGGCGCTGAGATGCCCAAGCATGGAAATCAGGACCAGATGGGCGGGCACCACATGGAGATGCATCAAGGTAACAGGCACCATGGCGGGCACGGCGCCAGCGCCATGATGGCCCCCGGACACAAGGGAAGCGGGCATCATGGGCGCGGCGGGATGCGCGTGACGCCGGTCCAGCATTTGACCGTCGACGACGTTTCGCATTTCTTCGGACACCGGCTTGAGCGTCGTGGCAACAAGCGCCTGAAGCTGGGCGAGGTCACCCAAAAGGACGAGGATACGATTACCGCCCAGATCGTCACGGTCGACGGCTCTCTGGTCCAGATCTTCGAGGTCGATCGTCACAGCGGCGTGGCGAAACGGGCCAACTAGTACCGATACGCGTTGCCGGACGCCGGGTCCGAGGGCGCCATTGTCCTGGACATTTTCAGCCCGCCGCGCGATGAATACCCTGCGGCGGGCGCGGGTCCGGCTGACCATAAGGCCGAAAATGAGGGACAGCATGAGTATTGACAGCGACGGCAGGAGCTTCCACATCGGCGATTACCAGATCGACATCATCGTGCATGGCTTCCCCGGCAAATCGGTCTGCCACGGCTCGCTGGGCTTTTCCACCATCGCCCTGATCCGCCATGGGGACAGGATCGCCCTGGTCGATGTGGGCTCGTTCGGACAGCGCGCCCTGTTGCTGGAGCAGTTGGCCCAACGCGGCCTGCGGCCCGGCGACGTGACCGACCTGCTGCTGACCCATTCGCACCATGATCATGCCATCAACTGGACCATGTTCCCGGACGCCAACATCGTCATCGGCCAAACGGAACTGAACTGGTCCCTGCAGCAGCCCTGGGGCGTGACACCGGTGCCCGAGCTGTATGTGCGCGAACTGCGGCAATGGCCAACCTTGTGCGCGGCCAATGACGGTGACGAGGTCTTCCCCGGCATCACGGCCCATATGACGCCGGGCCACACACCGGGTTGTCTGGTATTCGTCCTCGACTGCGGCGCGCAGGACATCGTGTTCACGGGCGATGCCTGCAAGAACCGCGCCGAACTTCTATCCCGCGCCGCCAACATGACCTACGACGCGGCCATCACCCGCGCCTCGATCGACGCCATCTGGTCGTTCTGGTCCCGCCGCCCCGGCAATATCCTGGTGCCGGGCCATGATCTGCCCATGGTGCAGGCGGGGGGCACGCCCCGCTATCTGGGCCAAAGAGAGGCCGCCATCCACGCCTGGTATGGCGAAGACCTGAATGAAACCACGGTGATCTCGCTGCTGCCCGACAGCCCGGCAGTTAGAGCCGAGCGGGCGGCGGCGGAATGACGGCGCGCGCCAACGCTGGGGTTGGGAGACGACCATGCTGACGTTGTATTACGCACCCCATACCTGCGCCCTGGCCTCTCACATTGCCCTGGAAGAGGCCGGGGCCGACTACAACTGCGTGCGCGTCGACTTCGACGGCGAGGAGCAGAAACAGCCCGGCTATCTGGCCATCAATCCCAAGGCCAGGGTGCCGTCCCTGGTCACCGAACGCGGCATCCTGACGGAAACGCCGGCGATCCTGATCTATATCAGTCAGCTATATCCCGCCGCCAAGCTGGCGCCCCTGGACGACCCGTTCGAACTGGCCCGCGTGCAATCCTTCAATGCCTACCTGTGCGCCACCGTTCACGTGGCCCATGCCCACCGCCGGCGCGGCCACCGCTGGGCCGATGATCCGGCCGCCATCGCCAGCATGGCGGCCAAGGTGCCGCAAACCGTGGCTGAATGCTTCCGGCTGATCGAAAGCCAAATGTTTGCCGGCCCCTTTGTGATGGGCGACCGCTGCACGGTGGCGGATTTCTACCTTTTTACCATCGCGCGGTGGCTGGAAGGCGACAGCGTTGACATCGCCGCCCTGCCAAAAATCCAGGCTCACCGCGAACGCCTGTCACGGCGCCCCGGCGTGGTGAAAGTATTGGCCGAAGAACTGGCTTAGTCGATTTGGGTAATCCTCGGCCGTTCCGCTTACCTGCAGGGGAGGCCTTCGGAAAGATCCTGGGCAATGAGTGTGGCGGCCGGAACGTCACGGTATTCGGGATGGTTGCGCAGCCACGCATTGGCCTTCTCGACCAGAGCGGCTACCGCAACGTCGCGGAATTCAGGGTACTTCCTCAGCCAGGCCTCGAGCTTGGCAAGCAGGGTGGATATCGCCACGTCACGGTATTTCGGATACATCTTCAGCCAGGCCTGCACGGTGGCCCGGACCTGGTCTTTACTGACGCCGTCGGGCAGGCAGGTTCGCCAGTCCGATAGCGCGCCTTGGTCGGCAACAGGCACCGCATGGCGCCCGCCAACCTCGATGGACTTCGCCGCAACCGGCGCCGCCAGCACAAATAAAAACGCGATCCATGACAGTAGCCGCATTTGCCCGCCTCTAGATCGCGCCGTCTTCGCGCAGGCTGGCGATTTCGACGACGTCCAGGCCCAGCCAGTCGCCATAGACGGCATCGTTGTCCTGCCCCAGTCGCGGATTCAGGGTCAGTTCCATGGGTTCGGTGCCGTGCAGGCGGATCGGGCTGTGGTGGGCGGCAATATGGCCCACGTCGGGGTGGTCGATCCAGCGCAGCATGCCGCGCTGGTGCAGATGTTCATCGTTCACCACTTCCTCCAGGTCGCGCACCGCGGCGGTGGGCACATGGTGGCGCTGGGCCGCGGCCTCGGCCTCCGTCTTGGTCATGGTGGCGACCCAGGCGCCGACCATGGCGTCGACCGCGTCCATATGCTCGACCCGGGCATCGTTGGTCAGATAGCGGGGATCCTCGGCCAGGTCTTCGCGCCCCATGGCGGCAAGCAGGAATTGCCAATGCTCCTCGCGCACCACGATGATGGCGACATAGCCGTCCCGGGCGGCATAGACATTATAGGGCACCACGGACAGGCCGCCGTGCTGGTTGCCGGTGCGCGACAGCACCTCGCCGCCCGCCTGGGTCTGGCCGAAATACATGCCCAGGTTCGAGGCCAGGGTGGGAAAGATCGAATCCAGCATGGCGACCTCCACCAAACGGCCCTTGCCGGTGCGCTCGCGCTCGAACAGGGCGGTCAGCACGGCGCCATACAGATGGGTGCCGGTAATGAAATCAACGATCGCCGGGCCGGCCTTGACCGGGGGGCCGTCGGGAAAGCCGGTCACATGCATCACGCCGCCCACCGCCTGTACCGTCAAATCCATCGCCAGATCGTCGCGCCGGGGCCCTTCCCGCCCATAGCCGGAGCCCGAGGCATAGACCAGCGCCGGGTTCAGGGCCATCAGGCTGTCGGGGCCCACGCCCAGGCGGTCCATCACCGTCGGGGCGAAGTTTTCCAACAGCACATCCGCCTGCATGACCATTTTGCGCAATAGCGCGCGGCCCCGCGGGTGTTTCAGGTTAAGGGTGATGCCCTCCTTATTGGCGTTCAGCATGGCCAGGGGCACGGAGCCGCCCTTGACGCCCGAGCGGCGGCGCAGCGGCTCGCCGGTGGGCGGCTCGATCTTGATCACCCGGGCCCCGGCCATGGCCAGCATGAACGAGGCATAGGGGCCGTTGTAGATCTGACCGAAATCAAGGACGGTGATCCCCTCTAGGGGGTAGGAAGACACGGACATGAAGACCCTCTTGCAACGATTCTACCGAATGGCTGCCGTATTATAGACTGCCCGTACGGCGACGGCCCCAAAATTAAGGAACCGACCCCACATGACAGGCAAGCCGACCCCGTTCGCAGTTTTGTTTTCTCTGGGCTTTCGCCCGTTTTTCCTGCTTGCGGGGGGCTATGGCGCCCTGGCCGTGGGGGCCTGGACCGGCTGGCTGGGGCAGGCGTGGCCCGGAGCGGACTGGTTGCCGGCGGCGGTCTATCCGGCCAGCCAGTTGCACGCCCACGAGATGATGTTCGGCTTTGCCCTGGCCGCCATCGCCGGATTTCTGTTGACGGCGGCGCCCCAATGGACCGGCGGCAAGCCGTTGCGCGGGCCGGGCCTGGCCATCCTGGCCGGAACCTGGGTGCTGGGGCGGCTGGCCATGCTGGGCGGCGGCGCCATGGGCCCCATGGGGGCAATGGCCCTGGATATGATCTTTCCCCTGGCCCTGTGCGCCGTGATCGGGGCGCTGTTGGTGGGGGCGAAGAACCGGCGCAACTATGGCTTCATCGTCATACTGGCCCTGGCCGCCCTGGCCAATCTGTGCTGGCATCTGGAAATGTCCGGCCTGGCCCCAGATTTCGTGGATGGCATTGCCGAAAGCGCCCCGCAGCTGATGTTGAATTTGCTGCTGATCATGGTCGCGGTCATGGGCGGCCGGGTGATCCCGATGTTTTCCGCCAACTGGCTGCGCCGCCAGGGCCAGACGCTGCCCATACGCCATCCGGTCTGGCTGCAGCGGCTGTGCCTTGGCGGCCTGGCGCTGCTCACACTGAGCGAATTCCTGACGCCCCATCTGGACCAACTGGAACCAGTGGCGCGGAACCTGACCGGCGGCCTGGCGCTGCTCACGGGCATCGCCTTTCTGGTGCGCCTGTGGGGCTGGAACGGGCACCAAACCTGGGCCCACCCCCTGGTCTGGATTTTACATCTGGCCTATTTCTGGCTGGGTCTGGCCCTGTTGCTGAAGGGCGGGCATTATCTGGATGCCGGCATTCCCGGCGCCGCCGCCCGTCATGCCGCCGCCATGGGGGCGGTCGGCACCATGATCATGGCCATCATGCCCCGCGTCAGCCTGGGGCACACGGGCCGCGAGCTGATCCTGCCCCGGCCCATGCTGGCCGCCTATGCCCTGATCGTGGCCGCGCCCCTGTTGCGGGTCGCCAGCCCGTTTCTGACCGGCGCCTGGTATCAAACCAGCCTGTTGCTATCAGGCCTGTGCTGGGTCCTGGCCTTCGCCATTTTTATCTGGTGCTTTGCCCCGATGCTCTGGTCGCCCCGCACCGACGCCCCGTGAAACAGCCGGCATAGGCCGTAACAGCGCCACCCCTGCGGAGCCATACGCCCCGGCGCTTTGGCGTGTTCGAGCAAAATCGACACGCATCCAAGGCCGCGACGGCGGCCCGGCGCCTCTGCGCCGCCCCCGTGGGGCCGTGCGCCAAGGGCGCACTGGCGTGAACGAAAATAGCTAGATCTGTTTCGATTTTATCGAAACAGATCTAGGGAAACAGTTTTTCCGTTCGCCAGGCCGCGCCGTCGCGGATAAAAACCAGACGGTCATGCAGGCGGAAGGGGCGCTCCTGCCAGAATTCCAGCCGCTGGGGGAGCACCCGAAAGCCCGACCAGAAGTCCGGCCGGGGCACCTTGCTCAGGGCGTATTTGGCGGCATACCTGGCCACCGCCTTTTCCAGGGCGAAGCGGTCCGGCAATACCTGGGATTGCCGCGAGGCCCAGGCGCCGATCTGGCTGTCCTTGGCGCGGGAGGCGTAATAGGCATCCGCCTCGGCGTCGCTGACCTGTTCGATGGCGCCCTGGACGCGGACCTGCCGGCCCAGGGATTTCCAATGAAAGCACAGGGCGGCCTTGGGATTGGCCAGCAGCTCGGCTCCCTTGGCGCTGCCCAGATTGGTGTAAAAGACAAAGCCCTGCGGATCCACCGCCTTCAACAGCACCATGCGCACGTTGGGCATGCCGTCGGCAGCGGTGCTGGCCACCGCCACGGCGTTGTGGTTGTTGGGCTCGCGCCGCTCCGCGTCGGCCAGCCAGGTCTGGAAGCGGGCAATGGGATCGTCGGTTTCGGCCATGGCGGGGTTGTCCATTTGCTTGCCGCTGGCCCGCGGCATACGGCCAGCCCGGTTAATCTAATGTCCGCCATGGCGCCTGTCGAGCCGCCTCTGGCCCGCATCCGAGGCATCATCGCATCTTGACAGTTGGGCCACGGCAACCCTATATCCCTCCTGCTCCGGCACGCTGGCCGGGACGAAAAATAGCGGCTCTTTAGCTCAGTTGGTTAGAGCACGGGAATCATAATCCCGGTGTCCCCAGTTCGAGTCTGGGAAGAGCCACCATTTTTTCAAAACCCCTGTCAGGCCGCCACGCCCCGCAGGGGTAGCTGTTGTAGCGCGACTGTGGCGCGTGTAGCTGTGGCGCGTGTAGCTGTGGCGCGTGTAGCTGTGGCGCGTGTAGCGCGACACATGGTTCTGAAAAAACGACACTTGGTTTCGATGTCTGGCGATTTTGTTGAAGCGGTCGTTGAATTGGCCTTAAACAGCGTGCTGAACGGCGCCAAACAATTATCCGAGGATTGCCCATCATTGGCATAACTGCCTCTTGCCGATTTCTGCAACGCCACCGTTGCATCCGTCCGTTCTATCTGAGGGGCCATCATGATTTGAGGAAAGCCAGGCCCGTGGCCAGTCGCACGCGCACCGCCGCATCTTCCGGCCAGGCCTCGGCCAGGGACCGCAGTTCCTCCAACAATGCGTCGCGCCGCTCAAGATCATCCTCAGCCTCGGCATGGTTCAGCGTGTTGAACAGGCCCTTGGCCAGTCGCTCGCGCACCGCCGCATCTTCCGGCCAGGCCCCGGCCAG
>JAQBYC010000061.1 GCA_027623205.1 Pseudomonadota bacterium
CCGATGTTTTCTTTGTCATAGCTCCATCCTCTCAAGAGTTGGAGCCTCCGGCAAACCCGGGGCGGTTCAACCACACCCTATTCTATACAGGAGGGCGATGTGCCCTGGAGCAATTTTCAATTAACTGGAGTCGCCAACGCCACTTATGTGATTGGTTGAATGGCGCTCATTTATGGAGTCTGAGCGCATGTGGATCAAATGGGCTCAAGCGGCAACCCAATACGCCGGAATGGCAAAGGACTGAAACATGCTAAAAACCATACTTGTGGCGACCGACGGCTCGGGCCATGCCAAAAAGGCGTTGTCACTGGCCAGTGACTTGGCGGCGAAATACGGTGCACGCCTCGTCCTGACCCACGTATTGTTATCAAACGCGCGGTCAGAAACACTACGCACCCTGGCCAGCCGCCGGGGCCTGTCGAAAAGGCTGCGTGACCTGCTGGACAATTACGAAGCAGACTTTCAGATGGAGGTCGCGGCGGCCGGGGCGGCGGTCGGCTTCGTCTCCGTGCCGCCGCCACGGGAACTTGTGGAGGTGATTGGCCAGCAGATCTTGGAGCGTGCCGAAAAAATCGCCGCCAAGGCCGGCGTCAAAAAAATCGACACGGTTATGGTCGAAGGCGATCCGGCGGACGTGATCCTCGATCTGGCGGCGAGCCACAAGGCAGAGATGATTGTGTTGGGCAGCCGGGGCTTAAGCGACTTCAAGGGCCTGTTGCTGGGAAGTATTTCGCATAAAATCAGCGCCCGTGCCGAGTGCACCTGCGTCACCGTGAAATAGGCTGGCAAAAAAACCGTTGCTAATCTGGATCAGGCTTCAAGGTTCAAAGACGTAACGGGGCCGCAAACCTCCGATCTGGCAACTTCTTGCCTATATGGCGCGGGAGTGATTTTCCCCATGGGAGGGATTTGGAAATCACTCCGGATGTGGGCGTTCTCGCCGACCCAATCGCACATTGGGCGGCAATGACCAGGTATTGACTCCCGGCCCTGGCCGCGCCTGCCTCGCTTCGGCGCCCGCCTTTTCGGCCGGCACCTCTTCAGCTTACGTGGGGTGACAAAATAATATGGGCAGCGAAATGACCGAGGTGCAGGGCCTGCGGAAGAGTTTCAATGGCAGCGAGGTCGTGCGACGGATCGACTTCACGGCCCGCGACGGCGAGATCACCGGCTTGATCGGGCCCAATGGCGCGGGCAAGACCACCACCCTGCGGATGCTTTAACCTATCTGGGACTGTTGCCGCTGATACCGTCCCTGCCCGGTATGATCCTGGTTTTCGTACCGGTAAAGGCGGAAATATGGATGATGGCAATTCCCACATATGGGCAGATTCTGTTGATCGACCGCCTCATGCGGCAGGAACCGGCTGCATGGTTGAAGGTGGCCGTGTCGGTAGGAGTGACCAGCTTTATCACGGCGCTTTTGTTTTACGGCGCGGCCCGCCTCTATGATCGCAATGAAATGTTATTCGGCACATAGCAGCAACAGGCGCTAGCCCACCGGCCGCAACGGGAGTAAAGTTGTTTCCGCGCAAAATGTTGGATCGGAGAGGGCCGGACGATCGTGTCAAGCGAGCAACCAAGCCGACTGGCCAACATCGCGTTGCTGGACGGCCTCGGCAATGAACACAAAGGTAGATTGGAGAAGCGGTGCCGCTGGCGGCGTTATGCAGCCGGTGTACAGATCCTGGACAAGAACAGCGTCGACCGCGACGTCTATTTCGTAACCGAAGGCGCCGTGCAGGTGGTCAATTATTCCATGACGGGCCGCGAAATCGCCCTCGCCCGGCTGACGGCCGGCGGCTATTTTGGCGAACTGTCGGCGATCGACGGCCGACCCCGCTCTGCCAATGTGGTGGCCTTGGAAGATTGTCTACTGGGTTCATTGTCACCCCGACTATTTATTGATCAGATTATCAACCATCCGGAATTGGCGGTGAAGGTTCTGGGCCGCCTCGCGGGTATCGTACGCAACTGCGATGAACGGATCATGGATCTTTCCACCCTTGGCGCCGTCGAACGGGTTTATCGCCAACTATTGCGGTTGGCGGAAGAAAGCCCGGTGAACCCGGGAAGTTGGATAATCCGCTCCCTACCCACGCACAAGGCTATTGCGGCAATGGCCTCAACCACCCGTGAAACCGTTGCCCGCTCTCTCTCGCAACTGGTCAGCGGCGGCATCGTCGAACGAAAGGGCCGCATTCTTTACTTGCGCGACCGTGACCGACTGGAAAAACTGGCTGGCGCCCTGGATAATGCCCTGGAAGACGACGTCGCCCGTTGATCGGTTTATTCCAGCGATCAAATTCCCGAACCGCTCAAGGCCGCCTGAATTATTTCGAACAAGCGGTTTGTTTCATTGCTGATCGAAAAAAGGGCGGCGATTATGGCAACGCTGATACCGGTGCCAATCAGAGCGTATTCTCCGGCAGTCGCGCCGGATATATCCGTCAGACCGGATCGTTCCAGGGCCGCATTTACAATAATTTCCGCCGTAGTCCACATAGATTGATCCTATTTACCAAATCCATACCGATACGGAACGGCAAACCCGGCCAAGGCGCGAAAATCCCATAGATCATTGCCAAGCTGGCTATCATAAAGGAAGGAAATCGCTAAATTGTGGTAAACACATGGTCAATACATTTGCTAGGTTGTTGGGGTTTACGTCATGGCGAGATTATTGTTCGGCATTTCTGCGCTTTTGTTTGTAACAGCCTGTTTAACGGAAACCCCGAACTGGTACGAAGATCGCTGCCTGCGCCTTGGATTTAAGCGAGGCAGCATTGAATTCAATGATTGCATTGGACGCGATGTGCGATGGAACGAAGATAACCGCCGGCGTGCCGAAGGACAGGGACCGTGATCGGGAAAGACATCAATGCGCGCTGAATGATATACGCTTGTATTGATCAGGAGATGGGCTGCTCGCCTCCAAGGCGCAGCACATTGTCAACGGCCACGCGCAACTGCTGCAGTGTCGGCTCTGGCCGCCCGCCCATGGCCCGCAGCGCCGCCAGGGTACCCGTCAGGTAACCACGAGATGTGCCCTTACTGCCTTCTCCCTGTGCGATCATTCGCGCGCTGGTTTCCAAAGACTGCCTGCCTATAAAGCGTGGGTGACGTGGATCGGCGGCGAAGGTCAGGGCGGAAATTTTACCCCTTGGCGTTTCCACCGATACCTGGACATGCCGATAAGCCGCTTCCCGTTGGCGCAAATAGGCACGCGTCTGCCACCAGTGCCCGGGTGCGACCCGAAATGCCGTGCCCAGGCACGTTCCTCCCGGCACCAGGGTTAGAATCAGGCCCGGCCGTTCTATCGAGCCCCACGAGGCGGTGCTGCACAATGCGTGAGCGCGATGCCAACCGTCCAACAAAGCCGGCCGCCGTTCAATATAGGCGAATTCCGGTTGCCACATCAGAGAGCCATAGCCGAATATCCAATGCTGTCGCGCCATGTTCCCAGCCCGAACGTTTATGCCCGAGGCTTCAAATAGGGCGCCACCATGCGGCTGGGCTCGTCGGTCAAATAGGCATCGGAAAATGTGTCGATGCCCGCCTCAATCGCCGCTGCCAATCCCAGTTCTTCCCATTGGCCGATCAAGGCCTTTTGTGCTCGGACAGCAATGGGGCCAGCCTCCAGTATCCGGTCCAGCCAGGTTTCCACCCAGGCATCCAGCTGCGCCGCGGGCACCAGCTTTTCCACGAAGTGCATGGCAACGGCCTCATCAGCGTCGAAACTTGTCCCCATCAGCAGTAATTCCCGTGTCTTGCCCCAACCGATCAGTTGCGGCAGCAAGGCCGCTTCGATGACAGACGGCAAACCCACCTTGACCTCCGGCATGCCCATAACGAAGCTGCCATCAGCAACCCGGAAATCACAGGCAGCGGCAATCTCCAGTCCGGCGCCCAGGCAAAAACCCCTTAGCCGGCCGATCACCGGGACCGGCAATGACCGGATCGCGGCGGCGGCCAAATGCAATTGAGTGATCATATGCCGCGCGCTGTCGGGTTCCAATGTCGCGAGTTCATTCAGGTCGGCCCCGGCCATGAAGGCGCGCTCTCCGGCCCCGGTCAAAACCGCGGCGCGCAGACCGGTATCCCGGGCGAGGTCTTCGAAGGCGGCCTTCAACTGCGCCACCAAAGGCGAGGAGCCGGCATTCAGCCGCCGCTGGTTATCCATACGCACCCAGGCAATGCGACCCTGCGAGCGCTCCTCCAGCTCCACATGTACCATTGCCTGCGCGTTGGTCATAAACCCACCTCATCAGCCGAACTTGCCCATTATTATCACAGGCAGCGCCATCACCAACCCTTGATTGCTGACTTTCACGGGGCAAGACATGTTATGCTGAGGCATGGATAAGATGGACGACAACCAGGATAAAATGACAGTCGCCGCGCTCATCGTAGCGGGAGGGCGGGGCGAACGCCTGGGTGGACCGGTCGCCAAACAGTACCAGAACCTGGCCGGAATCCCGGTATTACGCCATGCCCTTCTGGCGTTTTGCCACCATCCCGGCATCACCGTGGTTGCCGTCGTGATCCGTGACGAAGACCGCGCCCTGTATGATCGGGCGGCTGAAGGTCTCGACCTGTTGCCACCGATCCGGGGCGGCGATAGCCGGCAACAATCCGTCTTGCATGGGCTGCAAGGTCTCGAATATCTTAACCTTGACAGGGTGCTGATCCACGATGGCGCACGGCCCTTTGTCTCGGCCATGGTGATCAACAACGTCCTGGCTGGCCTGGATGTTCACGTTGGCGCGATTGCTGCCGTTCCGGTAGTTGATAGCCTGAAACGCGGCGTCGATGAACGGGTCATGGATGAAGTGCCACGCGAGAATCTTTGGTTGGCGCAAACCCCCCAAGGATTTAACTTCGCGGCAATCCTGTCAGCCCATCGGAACGCCAGCAAAGGCCATAGCGATGACGCCTCCCTCGCCCGCGCGGCCGGGCTGGAAGTTGCCCTGGTGGCCGGGGCGGCGGAGAATACCAAGATCACCTCTGCCGCCGATCTGGCCCGCGCCGATGCGGCACACACGGCACGGCTGTTTGATGTCCGGGTCGGCCAAGGCTTCGATGTGCATCGCTTTGAACCGGGTAATCAGGTTCGCCTATGCGGCATTGATATTCCCCATTTCGCCAAACTGGCCGGGCATAGCGACGCCGACGTGGCTCTGCACGCGGTTACCGACGCCATATTAGGCGCCATAGGGAAAGGTGATATCGGCCGCCATTTCCCGCCTGGCGAGGCGCAATGGCGGAATGCCAATTCCGCCCGCTTCGTTTCCTTTGCCGTGGATCAGGTGCACGCCCTGGGCGGTCGTCTAGCCCATCTGGATGTGACCATCATCTGTGAAGCACCGCGGATCACGCCGCACCATGGGATGATGGCCGCGCGGCTCGGCGCGATCACCGGGCTCGATGCGGACCGGGTCAGCATCAAGGCAACCACCACCGAACGCCTGGGCTTCACCGGACGCAACGAAGGCATCGCCGCACAAGCCACCGCCACCGTGCGGCTGCCAATTTGAATGGCGGACCCACGGCCTAAAGCGGCCCTGCCCCTGTCCCATCCGGCCTGTCTGCTAGCCGTCTGGTTCGGGGCCGGCCTGCTGCGACCTGCACCCGGTACTTGGGGCTCGCTGACGGCCCTGCCCTTGGCCTGGATTATCGTCTATTACGGCGGCCCGCCCGCGCTGGCCGCCGCGACCCTCGCGGTCTTCGTCCTGGGCTGTTGGGCCGGCGGCGTGTACGAACAGGCCAGCGGTGGGAAGGATCCGGGCGTGGTGGTGATTGACGAAGTCGCCGGGCAATGGCTGGTGCTGATCGCTGCGCCATTGGATCCCTGGTACTATTTCGCTGCCTTTGTACTGTTCCGGCTGTGTGACATTACCAAGCCCTGGCCGGCGAGTTGGGCCGAGAGGCGTTTTACCGGCGGTCTGGGCATTATGTTGGATGATATCATGGCGGCGCTTTATGGCGTGGCGGTAATCGCAGCGGTTCGCATTTGGCTCTAGAGCAATTTTCAATCAATTGGTTCAATTGCTCTTTTCTTGAGAGTCCGGGCATGTTTAGAAGAAGCATGCTCTAGCGGCCGGCAATATTGGGAGAGAGCGGAGAGATGAAATTTGGCGGCATGGTGGCGACTAAGATCGACGATTGGCAAATTTTCCCGTTTTTGGAGGGACTGGGTTATGACAGCGGTTGGGCCCCAGATTCACAGATGATCTGGTCGGACTGCTATGCCACCCTGGCCTTGGCCGCCTGGCATACCTCTACCCTGCGTCTGGGCACGGGCGTGGCGATCGCGGGCACCCGTCTGGCCCCCGTCACTGCCCATTCCATTGCCACGATCAACCGCATCGCGCCTGGCCGGGTATTCCTGGGTATCGGCACCGGCCACACCGCCATGCGGATCATGGGGCAGGAGCCGGTCCCGCCATCCGCCTTTCGCGATTATCTACGCGTCGTGCGCGGCCTATTGGCCGGCGAAGAGGTCGAATATTGCCCGCCGGGAACGTCTAAAGAAAGCCGGCCGATCCGTTTCCTCGACCGTGAACTCGGGTGCGTGGATACCGCGAACAAAGTCCCGATCTACGTCGCGGCGAACGGACCAAAGGCGTTGGCGGCAACGGGGGCGTATGGCGATGGCCGGATCAGCGCCGGAAACGAGCCCTACCCTGTATTGGCGCAAAACCTGGAACGCATTCGAAAGGGCGGCGAGACTGTCGGGCGCAAGATTGATGAAGCCTTTCATACCTCGGTGATGACCTTTGCCTGTGTGCTGGCCCCGGACGAAAGCCTGACCTCGGAGCGGGTAATCGAGGAAACCGGCGCCGAAATCGTCTCCTCCCTGCATTTCTGGTACGAGATATATCGCCAACGGGGCAACGATGACTTTATTCTTGGCGAAGTGCGCGGCCTGTGGGAGGACTATAAGCGCTATGTGGAAACCGAGATGCCGGAAGATCGCCGTCACCAAATGCTGCATCGGGGTCATTGCGCCTTTCTGGCGCCGGCGGAGCGGCGCTTTGTGACCCCGGAAATGATCCGGGTCTCCGGCGGCCTGGTTGGCGAGCCCGATGAAATTCTCAACCGCATCCGGGAACTGGAAAAAGCCGGCCTGCGCGAAGTTGTTCTGCTACCACCCATTGCCGTGGCGCGATCAAATTTCAAGGATTTCGCAGAACAGATCATTGCCCGGTATTGACCAGACGACAAGCCAGGAAGGACGAGGCGAATGTTTTCCGATACTTTGGTCGAGCAGGCCACCACCCTGTTGCACGCCTGCCGGAAGGCGGGCGCCATGGTCGCCACGGCTGAATCCTGCACGGGAGGGCTGATTGCGGGCTGTCTGACGGAAATCGCCGGCTCCTCTGATGTGGTCGATCGCGGCTTCGTCACCTATTCCAATGCCGCCAAGAACGCCATGCTGGATGTACCCGTGGCGATGCTCGAAGAACACGGCGCCGTATCGGAACCGGTCGCCCGGGCCATGGCCGAGGGCGCCATTGTGCATTCCTGCGCCGATCTGTCGGTGGCCGTCACCGGCGTTGCGGGACCGGGCGGCGGCACGGCCGAAAAGCCTGTCGGCCTGGTGCATCTGGCCTGCGCCCAACGGGGCGGGGCAACGGAACATATGGAACAGCACTTCGGCGATCTGGGACGGGCCGGTATTCGTGAAGCGACCATTCACACGGCGCTGGACATGTTGTCGCGGATGGTGTCGCGGAGGCCGGCCGGCACCTGACAGCAATGGTGGAGGGTTGAAGCTATGTTGCCCAGTCTTGCGACACGGGATATGTGGCCCGCCACCGTCGGGGCCATCATCGTCCAAGTCACCGCCGCCCTGGTTGGGCGGCGCTTGTTGCTCCGAGATGGAGAGCCCGAGCCGGCAATGATCCTGCTGGCCTATCTGGTACTGCCCGGCCTGGCCGCGATGGTCTGGGTCTGGTTCTCCTCCGTCTGGTCCGAACGGGATGGCTGGGCGGGCCTGGGTTTCGCCAGGATCGGTCGGCGCCGGCTTGCACAGGCCATTGCTCTGGGGCTTCTAGCAGTGCCGGTTGCCATGCTGATTTCCACCCTGGCCGCGCCTCTGCTTGGACCCAGCAGCGGTCCGGCTCTGCCGCTTGCCCCCGGGCAGGCTTGGGGTCAGCCATATTATATCCTGATGCTGTTGCTGGGCGCCGTGGTGTTGGGACCATTGATGGAGGAAATGATCTTTCGCGGCTTGTTGTATGGCTGGCTGCGCCAGCGCCTGAATTTGTGGCCGGCGGCGGCGGCGGCGGCCGGGCTGCACGCGCTGCTGCATTTTGACCTGGGCGCCCTGCCTAGCCTGTTTGCGCTGTTCGTGTTTTTAGCCTGTGTCTATGAATATTCCCAAAACTTATGGGTCCCGAGTATCATCCATGCGATGCACAATTTCGGCGTTCTGCATTTACCCTGATCAAGCTATTGTCCGGGCCCGTTTCCATTCACCCCGCATCCATTCGACACAGGCGACAGCCTGTTCAAACAGGGAATACCGGCAGCCTTTGCCATAATCGAGATTGGGAATGAATTCAGTGGAGATTTGGCCCAGGGGACTGTCGTCGTCACGGGCATGGTGGCGCAGCAGGCCACGTAAAACTTCCTTCCACGGTTCCAAGGCATCGCCCCGCCACGGCGAATGATAGGCGCCGGGCGCGGGCTCCACAAAAGGGTATTGGATGCCCCGCCCCGGACGTCCGTCTTTATCCATAGCGTCCACGTTCCGTGGGTTATTCGGCACGGCGGAACGGGCATGACAATGTCCAACCCAATTGTTGGCGATCCATTCGCTGCAGACATCGCCATCCTTAAAGGGATCCAGCACCAGACGTCCCGCCGCCACATCGCCGGATATATCGAAGACCTGCTGCTCCTTCGGATTATCGATCTTGAAAATGACATGGCTATGATCCAGGGTCATCCGAAAGGGCAAGCCCCGCGCCTCGGCCAGACGCCCAACCGGCGTGACCCGGCGAAAATCCTCCGACCACATATTCACATGTACTTCCAGACAAGGCGTGACCCCGTGCCGAGCGCCGAGTTCCGTCGCGCGTTCGTAGAAATCGACGACATCCACGTCGCTTGCCAAATGGCCATCAGCCCGGTGCGCCATGATTTGCACGTTGTGGACCGTCGAACCCAAGCCTGCGGCGACCTCTAGATTTCGGGCCAATAAATCTTCGTCCTGGCCAATGCTGTAGAACCACCCGCCGCCCCGGACAGGTAGACCATATTTTTCTGAAGCCGCACGGAACGCCTCAATCTCGTGCGGCTCCGGGGTCTTGTCTACATAGTCAAAAACGCCAGACTCGCGCACCATCGCGAAACGGGTATCGATATCGGGCATGCCATCAGCTTCGGCATGACGGATCCCATTGGTTTGAATGCCGAACAGAAGCTGTTTCGCCATGAATCATAGTCCCCTTCGCGGCATCGGACGGCAACCGCGGGCCTTGGCACAGCGCACCAGACATAAACCACTTAGCCTGAAATTTTTAACGGAAAGACCGCTGTATTTCAAACCTTGCTCAGGCCGGTCTGGATAGTCCCCCGACCGGCTGCTTTGGCTCATAGATGACGCTTGCGCGGGTCTCGAAGGCGCCGACCATGCGGCGCACCGCCTCGTTGAACACGGTGGTCGCGACCGTCTGCAACATGCGGGAGCGGAACTCAAAATCGATAAAAAAATCAATCTCCGTACCCTCTCCGCCCGAGCCATTGGCGGCCGGTATGAATTGCCAATGGTTGTTCAAATAGCGGAACGGACCATCGATATATTCCACATCAATGCCATGGGGCGGATGCAAGGTAACTCTCGAGGTAAACGTCTCGCGAAAAACCTTGAAGCCAATCATCAAATCGCCCCAAATGACTGGCCCGTCGCGCCGGGTGATACGACAAGCCACGCACCACGGCAAGAATTCCGGATAGCGCTCGATATCCGCCACCAAATCAAACATCTGTCCCGGCGTGTAGGGCAGTATTTTACGCTCGGCATGGGTCGGCACGGCTTCAACCCATGGCCTTCCGACGGCGGCGCAACTCGGCGAAATCGTCATCGGCATGATAGGAAGACCGGGTCAGCGGTGTTGCCGCAACCAATACAAAACCCTTACCCCGCGCCGCCTGCTCATAGGCGAAAAATTGCTCTGGCGTGACAAAGTCGACCACCGGATGATGCTTCGGCGTGGGCTGTAAATACTGCCCGATGGTCAGGAAGTCGACATTTGCGGCGCGCAGATCGTCCATCACCTGATGCACCGCCTGCCGTTCCTCGCCAAGTCCGAGCATGATCCCCGACTTGGTGAACAGATCCCCGTGCAATACCTTGGCGTTGGCCAGCAATTGCAGGGAACTGAAATAACGTGCCCCAGGGCGAACCCGTGGGTATAAGCCGGGCACCGTCTCAAGATTATGATTGAAGACATCCGGGCGCGCGGCCACCACAATCTCCAAGGCGCCCTCCTTGCCCAAAAAATCCGGCGTCAACACCTCGATCGTGGTACCGGGGGCCAGGGCGCGCACGCGGCCGATAACCTGGGCGAAATGGGCCGCGCCACCATCCGGCAAATCGTCGCGATCCACCGAGGTAATAACCACATGCCGCAAACCCAAGGTTCGCACCGCCAACGCGACGTTTTCCGGCTCCATCGGGTCCAATGGCTTCGGCCGACCGGTCTTTACGTTGCAAAACGCACAGGCCCGAGTACAGGTATCACCCATGATCATCATGGTGGCGTGCCGTCTGCTCCAACATTCGCCGATGTTGGGACAGGCGGCTTCCTCGCACACAGTGTGCAAATTGTGGCTGCGCATCAGATTACGGGTTTCAAAATATATCGGGGAATTCGGCGCCTTAACACGAATCCACGGCGGTTTGCGACGCGAAGGATTATCCGGACGATTGCGTTTTTCCGGGTGCCGCTGTGCGCGCGCTGAAATTTCGCTGTCGGCCATTACCTCTGGCATGTCCCTAAAATTGTCTCTGACCCTAGAAATGGATGCCCCGGCCCATGGCGTCAAGCACGGATTCATGCATGGCCTCGGATAGGGTGGGATGGGGGAAGATCGTATGCAGCAATTCGGCCTCGGTACTTTCCAGACTGCGGGCCACGGCAAAACCCTGGATTAGTTCCGTTACTTCCGGGCCGATCATGTGCGCGCCAAGCAGTTCTCCGCTTGTTTCATCAAAAACGGTCTTGATCATGCCTTCCGGATCGCCCAGCGCAATGGCCTTGCCGTTGCCGATGAAGGGGAAGCGGCCGATCCGTACCTTGTGCCCGCCGGCCCTGGCCGCCGCCTCGGTCAGGCCGACGGAGGCGATTTGTGGCTGGCAATAGGTGCAACCCGGAACATTCATCACGTTGAGCGGGTGGACGTCCGCCACACCGGCTATTTTTTCGACGCAAATTACCCCTTCGTGAGACGCTTTGTGGGCCAACCAGGGCGGCCCGGCCAAATCGCCAATGGCGTATAGGCCGGGTTCATCGGTCGCCAGCCATTGGTCCACCAACACATGGGTCCGATCTATCTTGGCCTTGGTCTTTTCCAGGCCCAACTCTTCGACATTGCCGACAATACCAACGGCCATGATGACCCGGTCGACGGTAATGGCCTCGGTCTTGCCATCTTGCAATTCGAGACTCGCCGTGATGCCGGCTGCAGCTTTTTCCAAGCCCCTGACCTGAACCCCGGTCAACAGGCGCATACCCAGTTTTTCAAAGGCCTTACGGGCCAGAGCGGAGATTTCCTCATCCTCCACCGGCAGCACCCGGTCCAGCACCTCAACGACCGTCACGTTCGAGCCTAGGGTATTGAAAAAACTTGCGAACTCTATCCCAATGGCGCCCGAGCCCACGACCAGAAGATTTTCGGGTATCGTATCGGCCAACAGGGCGTGGCGGTAGTTCCAGATCTGTTTGCCGTCAGCCTCCATGCCGGGCAGATCACGGGCGCGGGCGCCGGTCGCCAGAATGATATGTTTGGCGCCAACTTCCATAACCGCAGCGCCATCCACTTCCACCGCCAAGCGTCCCTTACCCAACAAGCGGCCATGTCCCGTCAAGACCTCCACCTTATTTTTCTTCAACAGATGTCCGACACCCCTGTTCAGCTGTTTGGCAATCTTCCGGCTACGCTGAACTATTGCACTAAGATCAATCTCTATCTCTTTGATTTTAAGACCATATTGATCTGCCGTTCTTGCCAGGTGAAAAACCTCCGCCGAACGCAGCAGCGCCTTGGTCGGAATGCAGCCCCAGTTCAGACAAATGCCGCCCAGGTGTTCCCTTTCGACCAGCGCCACGTCCAGGCCCAACTGCGCGGCCCGGATCGCCGCCACGTACCCCCCAGGGCCACCGCCAACGACAACCAGATCGAATGCCAGGGCTTTTGCCGGGTCTTTTGCCAGGTCTTTAGATTGTGCAGCCATTGGCGTCGCCCCCTACAACAACATCGTCATGGGAGCCTCGATCAGGCTCCTGAAGGCCGCCAGGAACCGAGCGCCAATGGCGCCATCCACAGCGCGGTGATCGACAGACAGAGTGACGGACATGACCGTCGCGATGGCCAGGGCGCCATCCTTGACGACGGGTCTTTGCTCACCCGCGCCAACCGCCAGGATGCAGGCTTGCGGTATGTTGATCACCGCGTCGAATTGCTTGACCCCGTACATACCCAGATTTGAGACGGAAAAGCTGCCGCCCAGATACTCCTCGGGCATCAGCTTACCGTCATTGGCTTTTTGGGCCAGCTCGCGCATCTCTCTAGATATGGCTTCCAGGCCCTTGCCGTTGGCGTTGCGGATGACCGGTGTGATCAGGCCTCGCGCGGAAGCCACTGCGACGGAAATATCCGCGGTTTTATAGCGCCGGATACCTTCGTCTCCATATCCGACGTTGGCATCCGGTACCTTCATCAGGGCCACTGCGGCAGCCTTGATGACCAGATCGTTGACCGATAATTTGAAAGCGCCGTCCGCTCGCGCATTCAAGTCCTTGCGCAAGGCCAACAGCGCATCCAACTCGCAATCCATGGTCAGATAGAAATGCGGTGCTTCGCGTTTAGACTCACTCATGCGCCGCGCGATGGTCTTTCGCATGGTACTCAACGGCTGCAATTCGAACTCGCCTTCAAAGGGCGACGCGCCCTGCGACGGCGCAGCGGCGGCGGCGGGCGCGGCCGTGGCGATTGCGGCGCCACGCGGCACCCCTGTCGCGCCACCGGCAATGGCCGCTTCAATATCCGCTTTAACGATTCTCCCCCGTGGCCCGCTGCCCTTGATCACAGCTAGGTCCAGACCGGCCTGAGCCGCCATACGCCGGGCCAGTGGCGACACCAGGATCCGAGCGCCAGTTGCCGTAGCAGACGCCGGGGTCGCCGCCAGGGTAGCCGCCGGGGCTGAAATTGGCGTAACGGGCGCCACCGGGGCTGGCGCAGCTGGAGCCGCCGGGGCAGGCGCCGTGGGGGCCGTTGCCGGCACCGCGTTATCCAGCGCGGATGCATCCTCGCCCGCCTCCAACAAAATGGCAATGGGGGCGTTCACCGCCACTCCCTCGGTCCCTTCTGCTACCAGGATACGGGCCAGGATCCCCTCGTCTATGGCCTCGACCTCCATGGTCGCCTTGTCGGTTTCAATTTCCGCCAGCATATCGCCGGAATTTACCGCATCACCCTCTTTCATGAGCCATTTGGCCAAGGTACCCTCGGTCATGGTAGGGGATAGGGCGGGCATGGTAATAATAATGGGCATGGCTTGATTTTCCGTCGTTTGGTATCGCCTTAAGAATTCGTAGTGTCAGCGGTAACAGACTGCCTTGGCGGCGGCGGCGATTGCCGCGGCGTCCGGTATTGCCAATTTTTCCAGATTGGCGGCGTAAGGCATGGGTACATCCGCTCCACCAATCCGGGTTACCGGCGCGTCAAGGTCGTCAAAAGCCTGTTCCATTAACCTGGCTGACAGTTCCGCCCCGATGCCGCAACTCAACCAACCTTCCTCCACCGTCACGCAACGATTGGTCTTGCGTACGGATTGCAGAATGGTGGGCAAATCCAACGGGCGGACGGAACGTAGGTCTATTACCTCCGCGGCGATGCCTTCCGCCGCTAACAGCTCGGCCGCTTCCAGCGCCCAGCCGACGGCAATGGAAAAGGCGACGATGGTGACGTCTCCGCCCGACCGGGCGACCCGCGCCTTGCCGATAGGTACTGTAAAATCCTCCAACACCGGGACTTCGAACGATTGGCCATACAGCAATTCATTCTCGAGAAATATGACGGGATTTGGATCGCGAATAGCGCTTTTCAACAGGCCCTTGGCATCTGCGGCGGTATAGGGCGATACCACCTTCAGGCCCGGACAATGGGCATACCACGAGGCATAGCATTGAGAATGCTGGGCCGCCACGCGCGAGGCAATGCCGTTGGCGCCACGAAAGACGATGGGACAGCCCATCTGGCCGCCTGACATGTACAGCGTCTTGGCCGCTGAATTGATGATTTGGTCGATCGCCTGCATGGCAAAATTGAACGTCATGAATTCAACAATGGGCCGCAAGCCGCCAAAGGCCGCGCCGACGCCCATGCCGGTAAAACCGTGTTCGGTAATCGGTGTGTCGATCACCCGTCGGGCCCCGAATTCCTGCAATAGCCCTTGGCTGATCTTGTAGGCGCCTTGGTATTCGGCGACTTCCTCACCCATCAGAAAGACATCTTCATTGCCTCGCATCTCTTCCGCCATGGCATCGCGCAAGGCATCGCGCACGGTCATGACTGTCATCTCGCTACCAGACGGCCAATCCGCTTCCACAGTCACTTCCGCGGCCACGCTAGGTGAGGCAGGCGCCGCTACAATCACCCGCGCCTGCGCTCGTACCGGTCCCGCTGCAGGTTCTGCTACCGGTTCCGGCACCGCAACCGGTTGCAGGCCGGCGGCAAGCGCACCATCAAGGGCCGCGGCGTCCTCCCCCTCCAGCAACAGGATGGCAATGGGGGTATTTACGGCAACATTCTCGGTACCGGCGGCAATCAAAATTCTGCCAAGCACGCCTTCGTCGATCGCCTCCACCTCCATGGTGGCCTTGTCGGTTTCGATTTCCGCAATGATGTCTCCTGGCGCGATGTTTTCACCTTCCGTCACCAGCCAGTTGGCCACGGTGCCTTCCGTCATGGTGGGCGAAAGGGCTGGCATGGTGATGGTGATAGGCATGTTCAGGCCTCCACCAAAATATCCGTGTACAGCTCAGCGGCATCCGGCTCGGGGCTGTTTTGCGCGAATTCCGCCGCCTCGGTGACGATATCCTTGACCTCCCGGTCCAGCGCCTTCAAGGCGGCCTCGTCGGCACAACCGGATGCCAGAATGCCCGCGCGCAGGTGATCAATGGGATCGCGTTCGGCCCGAACCCGCTGCACTTCTTCCTTGGTGCGGTATTTGGCCGGATCGGACATGGAATGGCCACGATAGCGGTAGGTCTTCATCTCCAACAGCATCGGTCCCTTGCCGCCGCGTACATGTTTGACCGCTTCGTCGCCGGCGGCCTTGACCGCGAGGACATCCATGCCATCGACCTGCATGCCGGGGACGCCCAGGCTTTCGCCGCGGCGGTAAAGCTCTGTTTGCGCCGTAGCCCGGCCCACGGCCGTTCCCATTGCATATTGATTGTTCTCGACAATGAAGATTACCGGCAATTGCCACAGCGCCGCCATATTGAAGGCTTCGTAGACTTGGCCCTGGTTCGCCGACCCGTCGCCAAAGTAGGTCAGGGAAAGCCGGTCGCTGCCGCGGTACTTATGGGCGAATGCCAAGCCGGTACCGATCGGCACCTGGGCCCCAACAATGCCATGTCCGCCGTAAAAGTTCTTCTCCCTGCTAAACATATGCATGGAGCCGCCCTTGCCCTTGGAATAGCCGCCGATGCGCCCGGTCAACTCTGCCATTACCCCCTTGGCATCCATGCCGCAGGCCAGCATATGGCCGTGGTCCCGGTACGACGTCAATAGGGTATCGCCCTCCTCAATAGTGGCCTGCATGCCGACAACTACGGCTTCCTGTCCGATATAGAGATGGCAGAAGCCGCCGATCAGGCCCATGCCGTACATTTGCCCGGCCTTTTCCTCGAACCGGCGGATCTGCAGCATTTGCCGGTAATGGCCCAGTACTTCATCTGCGTTGGCGGCAGTAATGGTGGGGGGTGGTGGGGCCTTGCGCCTGCGTACAATTGTCTTCGCCGTCTTGGAACCTGAAACCTTGCTTGCCGATTTAACAGCCCTTGCAGCTTTCGCCATGACAGCCCCGTCCGTAATTGATGTTCAGCGCGCTTTCGAACATGATTGAAGCGTCAAAACTCTTTGAATTACAAGGGAAATATGTAAATTAACCGAATTACGGTTAATTAGTTTTCGGGGCATTCAAAATGACTGCGGCGGGCAACCTGTTGACGGGCAATCCTTATCTAGCCCGCGAGGACCCTACGGGATATAAATCACGACGTCGTGAGGATGCGCCAGGCCCAACATTTGACGCGCTTGTTCGTCCAACATATCACGGTCCAGGTTTTCCGGCCGCAACAGGCTAACGCGATGGACCAGCGCCAAACGGATTTCCTGGCTTGCCTGCAATGCCGTTTCTACCCGCTCTAATTTCGCGCTGAGGCGCAGATACGCGATAACGCCACGGTCACCCTGTATTGTGTGATAACCAAAATAGATCAACGCGCAAAATCCCAGGCAAGGCGTGATTGCCCTGCGTAGACTACGTCGCATATCATACCAAAGTCCCATGTCAGCCAGAACGAATCACATACCGCAAATCAAATCAAGATAAAAAAATGCGCTTATTCAATATGTTATGAACGATCTTGAAAAGATCACGTTATGCACTCGTTTTCGATTGGCACAAACGAATGAAAATCGAATTTTGAAAGCCGCTGTCCCAATCGTCGAGGGCCTGACAATTTGGGATGCGGAAATGCCCGAACCGGACCCCAGCAAACTATTGGTACGGGCGAGCGATCGCGAAATCGCCCGAAGATATTTGGCAGTTGGTCGAAAGTCGCGCCCCATACCTCCCCACTGACCGTCTCTTCCCGCTGACGGCGGCAGCCAAGGCCCAAGCCCACACGCGCGGCAACGACTAATACCAATGGTCCTTGATAAGTTGAAGCATGGTCTGGTCCAAGGCAAACTAGCGATGCAATTTAGGCTACTGTTGGGAGAACGGGAAATGACCAGCCATCAGATCGATATGGGCGGCAAGGTGGTAATGATCACCGGAGGTAGCCGTGGTCTGGGCCGGGCCATGGCCCTGGGCTTCGCCGCGGCGGGGGCGGAACTGATCATTACCTCGCGCAAGATCGAGTCCTGCGAAGCTACGGCAAGAGAGATCCGGGCCATGGGACGCGAGGCCATGGCGCATGCCTGCCATGTAGGTCACTGGGATCAGGTCGATGCCCTGGTGGAGGCTGCTTACGAACGGTTTGGCCGGGTCGATGTGTTGATCAACAATGCTGGCATGTCACCCCATTATGGCCGGCCGGTGGAGATCACCGAGGAATTGTACGACAAGGTCCTGGACGTCAACTTGAAGGGGACCTTTCGCCTCTGCGCCAATGTGGGTCAGCGCATGGTGGACGGCAATGGCGGCGCGATCATCAACGTTTCCTCCACCGCTGCAATTCGCCCAGGGAAACATGTCATCACCTACGCCGCCGCCAAGGCCGGAGTCAACGCCATGACGGAGGCTTTTGCCGATGCCTATGGCCCAAAGGTACGGGTCAACTGCATCATGCCCGGTCCCTTCCTGACTGATATATCAAAAGCCTGGGACATGGATGCCTTCAACGCCCGGGCCAAGGAATCCATCGCCATGAAACGCGGCGGCCAAGCCGGGGAAGTCGTCGCCGCCGCGCTTTATCTCGCCTCGGACGGTGCCAGCTATACGACCGGCGCCATTCTCAAGATCGACGGCGGTTCAAAGTAGCCGGATGTCCCTGGGCAAATGGGCGCTACCAGGTTTCCTTGAAGGGCCGCAATTCGACGTTGAAGGACCAGGCGGAGCGGGGCTGTTGCGAAATCTGGTAAATGCTTTCGGCAAGATCGTCGGGCAGGGCGAAATCTTCATCCTTGAGTTCCGGATTACGCCGCCGCGTCCAGCGCAGGTCGATCACCGCGTCGATCACCACATAGGCCACATGAATGCCCTTGGGGCCAAGATCCCGCGCGATGGCTTCGGCCAGAATGCGCTGCGCCGCCTTGGTTGGGGCAAAGCCCGCGAAAGTGGCCTTGCCGCGCAGGGCAGAGGTATTGCCGGTAATAATAATCGCCCCCTTCCCCCGTTTGATCATGGCCGGGGCCGCGGCGCGGGCCAGGTACAATAGGCTCATGGTATTGACGCGGAAGTTTTCCTCTACATCCGCGGGATCGATATCCATGAAGGTGCCGTGGGTGCCCCGCGCGGCGTTATGGATCACCACATCCGGTTCGCCCAGTTCCTCCCGGCACCGGGCCAGAGCACTGTTCACGGCGGCAAGGTCGGTCAGGTCGCAGGGAATAGCCAGACTGCCCGCCAATTCCGCCTCGAATTCTTTCAGCCGGCCTTCGGAGCGGGCCAGCAACGCCACCCGATAACCGGCAGCGGCGAAACGACGGGCCACGGCACCGCCCGTGCCCCGACCGACACCAGCTACCAATGCGACGGGTTTGCTCATGTCCGCAATACCGAAGCGCCGGCATAGCGGGCCTGCGGTCCAAGTTCTTCCTCGATCCGCAATAACTGATTGTACTTGGCCAGGCGGTCGGAGCGGGCCAGAGAGCCGGTTTTGATCTGACCGCAATTGGTCGCCACCGCCAGATCGGCGATGGTGGTATCCTCGGTTTCACCGGATCGGTGGGACATCACAGCGCGAAAGCCTGCCTTGTGGGCCATTTCCACCGTATCCAGGGTCTCCGACAAGGTGCCAATCTGGTTCACCTTGATCAGGATGGCATTGGCCACGCCTTTCTCCAAGCCCTTGGCCAGACGGGCAGGATTTGTGACGAACAGATCGTCGCCAACCAATTGCACGCGTTCGCCAAGGGTCCTCGTCAGACTGTCCCAACCGGCCCAGTCATCCTCGGCCATGCCGTCCTCAATGGAAACAATGGGGTAGCGGTTGACCAGATCCTGGTAATAGGCAGCCATTTCGGCCCCATCCAGCTGCTTGCCTTCGCCGTCCAGATGGTATCTGCCATCCCGGTAGAATTCGGTGGCGGCAGGGTCTAGAGCCAGATAGATGTCTTCGCCGGGGCGATAGCCCGCTGCTTCGATAGCCTTCATGACAAAGCCCATGGCTTCGTCGGCGCTGTTCAACATCGGGGCAAAGCCACCCTCGTCACCCACATTGGTGTTGTGTCCCGCATCCATGAGGGCACCACGCAGGGTATGAAAGACCTCCGCCCCCATGCGCAGGGCCTCGCGAAAGCTGTCCGCGCGCACGGGCATGATCATGAATTCCTGAATATCGATAGGATTGTCCGCGTGCGCCCCGCCGTTGATGATATTCATCATGGGCACCGGCAAGGTCCGCGCACCGACGCCGCCGACGTAACGGTAAAGCGGCAGGCCCGCGTCTTCCGCGGCGGCCTTGGCCACCGCCAAGCTGACGCCCAGAATGGCATTGGCGCCCAGATTTGCCTTGTTCGAAGTACCATCCAGATCGCACATGATGCGGTCAATGCTGGCTTGATCGTCCGCATCCAGTCCCGATAAAGCATCGAATAGATCCCCATTCACAGCATCGACGGCGCCCAGCACCCCCTTGCCGCCATAACGCGTACCGCCGTCGCGCCGTTCCACCGCCTCGTGAGCGCCGGTTGATGCCCCTGATGGCACGGCGGCCCGGCCAAAGGCGCCACTGTCCAGGGTCACCTCGACCTCGACCGTGGGATTACCCCGGCTGTCGAGTATTTCGCGCCCCACGATATCGATAATACCACTCATGTTTTCGTCCCTGAAGATAGCCTGCACATGCCGATCTCGGCTGTGACATTAGAGCATTTTCAACTTTTGTTGAAGCAACACCCAGCCAGTCCCAACCTCGTGAGAGATCACAACTAGCTCGCCTTGGCTAGGCGGTCGAAGGCCAGCAGAATTTTCATCAACGGGCCCATTTCCGCCACCGGCACCATGTTGGGGCCGTCAGAGGGCGCATTGTCGGGATCCTCATGAGTTTCCATGAAGACCGCCGCGACCCCAATGGCAACGGCGGCGCGGGCCAGCACTGGCACCATTTCCCGTTGCCCGCCTGACGTGCCACCCTGGCCGCCCGGTTGCTGCACGGAATGGGTGGCGTCGAATACCACCGGCTGGCCCAGATCCTTCAATACCGGCAGGGCGCGCATATCGCTGACCAGGGTGTTGTAGCCAAACGAGGCGCCCCGTTCCGTTACCAGCACCTTGTCATTGCCGCTGTTCAGCAATTTCGCCACCACATTTGCCATATCCCATGGCGCAAGAAACTGACCCTTTTTCACATTGACCGCGCGGCCCGTAGCGGCGGCGGCCACCAGCAAATCTGTCTGCCGGCACAAAAAGGCCGGGATTTGCAAGACATCCACCACTTTCGCCACCTCGGCACATTGTGCTTCTGTATGCACATCCGTCAGCACAGGACAATGAAAACGTTCCTTGATCTCGGCAAAGATATCCAGCGCCGCAGCGATACCGATGCCCCGGGGACTGTCCAACGAAGTACGGTTAGCCTTATCGAACGAGGATTTATAGATCAAGGAAAAGCCCAGACTGTCCGCCAGGCTGGTCAGGCGATCCGCCATGGCCAGAGCATGCTCCCGCCCCTCCATGGCGCAGGGCCCGGCGATCAAGGTCAGGGGTTGGTCATTGCCGACCGTGATATTCCCAATGGTGACGTTCGCCATGTTATTACACCAGGCGCATCTGATGGACGGCGGCGGCAATGAACGAGGCAAACAGCGGATGGGGTTCGAATGGTTTTGATTTCAGTTCGGGATGAAACTGTACACCTATAAACCAGGGGTGGCCGTCCAACTCCACGATTTCCGGTAATTCACCATCAGGGGACAGGCCCGAGAAACGCAAACCCACCGCCTCCAGACGTTCGCGATAGTTGATGTTGACTTCGTAACGGTGGCGGTGGCGTTCAAAGATCACTGCGCCCTGGCCGGCCTCTCTATCCATGTTATCTCCTGCGGCGTTCCCATAGATTGCATCGACCTTGGAGCCATCCTGCAGCCGGCATTCATATCGGCCAAGACGCATGGTGCCGCCTTTATCATCATCGATGCCACGGGTCTGCAAGGTGTTGCCATGAGTCCATTCGGTCATCAGTCCCACCACCGGGTCCGCACAGTCGCCAAATTCCGTCGAAGAGGCATCGGGCAGCCCGGCCAGGTTCCGCGCTGCATCTATCACCGCCATCTGCATACCGAAACAGATGCCGAAATAGGGCACGCCCTTGTCGCGGGCAAAGGTAGCGGCGGCAATCTTGCCTTTTGTGCCGCGCTCGCCAAAGCCGCCCGGGACCAGAATGCCGTCAACGCCTTCGAGACGCTGCACTGCGTCGGGATGTTCGAACGTCTCGCTTTCGATCCACTGCAGTTCGACATTCACATGATTGGCCATGCCGCCGTGTACCAATGCCTCGCTCAACGACTTATAGGCGTCCTGCAACCCCGTGTATTTACCCACCACTGCGATTTTTACCGTGCCCTCGGGGGATTCAATCCGGTCATGAATTCTCCGCCAACGGCTAAGATCAGGGGCGGGCGGGTCCTCGATACCAAAGACCTTCAAAACCTCCGCATCCAATCCTTCGACGTGGTAAGCCAGCGGCACTTCATAAATCGAGCGGCAATCCAGGCCCTGGATCACGGCGCTTTCCCGCACGTTGCAGAACAGAGCGATCTTGCGCCGTTCGTGCTGCGGAATTTCCCGGTCACTGCGGCATAGCAGGATGTCCGGTTGGATGCCGATGGAGCGTAACTCCTTTACGGAATGCTGGGTGGGTTTGGTCTTCAATTCTCCCGCCGCCTTAATGAACGGCACCAGCGTCGCATGGATATAGGCGGTCTGGCCGCGCGGCAGATCGTTGCCCAGTTGGCGGATCGCTTCCAGAAACGGCAGGCTTTCAATATCCCCAACAGTGCCGCCTATCTCACACAAAATAAAATCCGTGTCTTCGGTCTCGTTCAGGACGAATTCCTTAATGGCGTTGGTAACGTGGGGAATGACTTGCACCGTACGGCCCAAATAGTCGCCACGGCGTTCCTTCAATATAATCTGCTGATAGATCCGGCCGGTCGTTATGTTGTCGCTCTGACGCGAGGAAACGCCAGTGAATCGTTCGTAATGGCCCAGGTCAAGATCGGTCTCGGCACCGTCATCGGTGACATAAACCTCGCCGTGCTGGGTGGGGCTCATGGTTCCCGGATCGACGTTCAGATAGGGATCAAGCTTGCGCAATCGTACGGAATAGCCCCGCGCCTGTAACAAAGCACCCAGGGCCGCCGATGCCAATCCCTTGCCTAGCGAGGAAACCACGCCGCCGGTTATGAAAATGTACCGCGTCATGGAACTACATTTTAACCGAGCCCGCGCCGAGACCAAAGCCTTACTTGTCGGAAACGCTTTTTTTACCGCTTTTCTTGGCCTGAGGCTGGAATTATTTATCGGTAGGAACGACGGGGCCTGCCGGCACGGCCGGTTGATTCGTCGAACCGGCCGATTCCGATTGTTCCAGGATTGATTTTCGCTCACCTGATTGACCAGCAAGTATGGTCAGGGTCAGCGAGGTCGCGAAGAAGCAGGCCGCCAACACGGCCGTGGAACGGGTTAGCAGATTGGCGGCCTCGCGTCCGGTCATCAGACCGCCACCGCCACCTCCGCCGCTGCCTCCGCCCATGCCCAACGCACCGCCTTCACTACGTTGCAATAGCACGGTGATGACAATGGCAATCGCCAACATTAAGTGAACAACCAACAATACTTCTTGCATAATTTTTACCCGCTCGACGGCAATGCGCCTTGGCGTCAGGGGACGCCGCGCAATAGGCCCTGCATCGCCGACCCCATATATCGCAATGCCTTATATAGGTGCGTCGGCCTGCATAACGAGGGGGCTTTTACACCATCGTTGGCGGGCTGCCAACTATCCCGTTCAGGGACGAAATTGTGTTAGCATCGGCACAAGCAGTTTGTTTTAGAGGATCCACCATGATCCGCGCCAACCATGCGGCCGCGATCGGCCCTATTATCGAAATTGAAAGCGGCCGAATCCAGGGATTACAGGCAAACGGCGTCAACAGTTTCAAGAAGTTTCCCTTTGCCGCGGATACGAGTGGGGCCGGCCGCTTTTGCCCGCCGGCCCTCGCCGCCCCGTGGCGGGGGTGCGCGCTCAGCCTTGGAGTTTGGACCCAGGGCGCCGCAGGATCCAAACCGCGTCGACCAGTTGAAAGGCGGCTATGAACCGACCATGTCCGAGGATTGCCTGAACCTGAATGTCTGGCGGCCCAGCGGAACGGCAGCCGGAATGCCGGTCATGGTTTATATCCATGGGGGTGGTTTTTCCTATGGCAGCGCCAATCATATTGCCCATGACGGCAGCGTCCTGGCCCGACGGGGCACCATGACGCCGCGGCGGAAGCGCTGCTGCTGGAACTGGACGTCGGAGCTGACCTCGCCGCCCTGCAGAAGCTGGATGGCGAAAGGATACAAGCCGCACAGGCGGGCTGGACGGCGCGCCTGCAAAACGGCCGTACGGCGCCACGGCCCATGCTGGACAATGACCTTTTGCCCTATTGGCCTGACCAGGCGATAGCGGCCGGTCTGATGGATGGTCTGGACCTGATGGTCAGCCACGCGCGGGATGAGGCAACGGTCTTCGCCATGGCCATGGCGCCCGACGCTATTCCCCGTGACGATGAACAATTGTGCCGGTTTTTAACCGGGGTGGGCCTGGATGGCAACGCCATGATCCCTGCCTATCGCGCCGCCCACCAGGCCCCGCGGCGAGGCGGACGATGCCTGGGCCTTGTGGATCGCCCTACAGACCGACCGCTTGATCCGCGTGCCAGCCATGAACTTCCTGGCCGATCATGCGCGAAAGGGCAATAACGCCTGGGCCTGCATGGTCACCCGTGAGTGCGACTGGATACCGCCCCTGCCCGGCGACCGTCCATTGGGCGCCGGCTACGTCATCGACCTGCCCTTCATGTTTGGCAGCCATCACGCCACGCCGGAACTCGCCCGACTGGCCGGCAATGCCCCCGGCGCTGACGAACTGGCGGAAACAAATCAGGACGCCTATATCGCCCTTATCCATACCGGCCGTCCGGTTACCGCGAAACCGTCCGCCTGGCAACCCTACGATCAGGGCAGACGCTGCACCATGCAGCTGCGACCGTATTTGGCAGCTATCGACGATCCCATGGGAACGGAACGGCGATTGATGACGGAGGCCCTGGCGAGAAGTTAATCTAGGCCGTCTCCAGATGGCCATCCCAAAGGTCTACACAAACGCCGTCCTTGGCGTCGGCCTCCGGCCCCCACAATTCCTGGGCGGTGAAGTAGACGTTATATACGTGTTGCGGAATTTTGTTGCCCTGGGCGTTGGCATCGGCGAAGACAAAGACGCCGTGGTCCCGCTCCACCACGCCGCAATGGCCGCGGACGTAACGCGGTGCGCGCGTGTGATGGGTGGGATGATCATTCAAGACCCGCACCCGGCCGCCGACGGCAAATTTGGCCGCGACATCGTCGTCCATATGAAACTGATCGCCCCGGCTTAAGACCGCAGGCACCATGTCCGCTTTCAATACCTTCTTGGCCAGGTTCTCCGGCAGGGCCCCGGCGGCGGACCCGCTGACCAGTTCCTCGGCGCTGATCAGACCGGCTTCCAGCAGCAGCTTTTCTAGCCCCACCAACCAAGTCTGGTAATAGCTGTTGGCGAGATACTGTGCCGGCGGTTGGTTTTCTCGGGCATGGCGGGACATATCGATGTTCCACTTGCCCATGGCGCCCGAAGCCAGGGTCAGCGCCAGAATACGCCGTTCCCATTCGTGATGAAAAACCGGCTCATCCACTTCCGGGTCAATAGGGCCAAAGCCGTGCATGCCACCAAGATCATGGGCGCCATTCATAACCGACCTCCGGATTTCGGCACGGCGACCTTTTCCACCCCGATCATGGAATTGCGGGTAACCAGGGCGGCTAGCTCTTGCTGGCTCATTCCCTGGCAGCCCGGGGGCTGTTCCGGCAGCACCAAATAGCGCAGCTCCGCCGTACTATCCCAGACCCGTACGGCCACGTTGTCGGGCAGTTCCGTGCCGAATTCGCGTAACACGCCACGGGGATCGATTACCGCACGGGACCGGTAGGGCGCGGATTTGTACCACGTGGGCGGCAGGCCCAGGACCGGCCAAGGGTAACAGGAACACAAGGTACAGACCACCAGATTATGGACCTGCGGCGTATTCTCCACCACCGTCATGTGCTCGCCCTGGCGGCCGTGATAGCCCATCTCGGCAATCGCCGCCGAGGCGTCCTGCAACAGCCATTCCCTGAAACCCGGCTCGGACCAGGCCCGGGCGACAACGCGGGCGCCATTTTGTGGACCGATCTTTTCACCATAGGTCTGAACAAGGGCATCCAGAGCCGCCGGGTCAACAATGCCCTTGTCCACCAAAAGGGATTCCAGGCTGCGCACCCGCAATTCCGTATCGCTTAAATGGCTATGATCATGGCCTTCGCTCATCAAACGCACCCCAAATACGCCAGTTCATATGCAGGTCTTGACGATGGGCCAGAAGTCGCCGGCCGTCAAGGAAGCGCCGCCCACCAACGCGCCGTTCACATTCGCCACCGCCATCAATTCAACGGCATTCGATGCCTTGACCGAACCGCCGTACAACAGACGCATGCCCTGCGCGTGCTCCCGGAAACGGCGCTGTAAACGCGCCCTGATAAAGGCGTGGACCTGTGCCACATCGTCCACCGTCGGGGTCAGACCGGTGCCGATGGCCCAGACAGGTTCGTAGGCCACGACGGTGTTCTCGGCCGTGCAACCTTTGGGCAAAGAGTCGGTCAATTGCTTGCCGATCACCCCCAGGGTCTGGCCCCGTTTGCGTTCGGCGCCCGTCTCGCCCACGCATATGATGGCGCGCAAACCAGCCCGATGCACGGCTTTGGCCTTGGCGCGGACGTCCCGGCTGCTTTCACCGTGGTCGGCCCGCCGTTCGGAATGGCCGACGATGACGTAACCGCAGCCCGCGTCCGCTAACATCTCAGCCGATATGTCACCCGTGTGGGCGCCATTGGCCGCAGCATGGCAATCCTGTCCGCCCAGGGCAATACGGCTGCCTTTTACCACCACGCGCAACGGCGCCAACAAGGGCACGGGCGGACATAGCAGTACATCGCAGCCGGTCCGGCCGGCTTTGTGCATGCGGCCTGCCAACTTCTTGACTTCGCGTAGGGCAGACGATTTCAAGCCGTTCATCTTCCAGTTTCCGGCGATCAAGGGGCGCACCTTTGCAGCCATATTTTGGTTTCCTTTCCTGGGACATCTCTAATCAAGGTGTAGCAGACGCCATGATCCCGCGCCATATCGGCCCAGAATAGTATCATTCGACTGCAGATCAGGTAAAATCAGTTCAAACTCTGGGCGGTGATTTGGAAATCAAGTGGTCGTGATCGGCGCACGTTGGTATTGCTGTCAATGACACATACAGATGTCCGGTTTTTGTAGCACATTAAATGTCCGCTTTTATTTGCTAGG
>JAQBYC010000062.1 GCA_027623205.1 Pseudomonadota bacterium
GCTAAAAATAGCACAATATCTAGTAAAATATCTCCAATAATTGCCGGATTTTGTGACTCAGTAGTACTAAAACTCTTCAGAAACAAGTAATTGAACCGATTCCTCGAGTCGCATTCGCAACTCCATTTAATTGAAAATTGCTCTTGTTATGCCAATGGCCGTTGATATCAGGTACTTATTTATTCGTGACCCCACAGCTCTTTTGCCTGGGCAGCGCTGTAGTAGCCACGGCGCAGATCCCGTTCTATCAACGCCGGATCACGCAACCGGGCCTCACCATAGCCGCCGCCGCCCGGGGTGGAGACCCGAATTATGTCGCCCTCGGCAACCTCGATATCCTGATCCTTGGAGAAATGGGGCGGGACATAGGTCTCGCCGCCGCGTTCGATGCGCACCAGGTTCACGGCCCCATCCGCACCACCCAACACCCCCAGGGGACCTGTGCGGCCGTGGTCCATGACAAACGAAGCCCGGCCCCAACCCTGCCGTAATTGAATGGTGTAATTAACGCCGAAGCCGCCCCGCTGCCGGCCCGCCCCGCCCGAACCCTCGCGCAGGGCGAATTCCTTGAACAATACGGGATAACGCTGCTCCAGCACCTCGATGGGCTGCATGGTTGAAATACCGATGGTGGAACAGCCATTGGTCAAGCCGTCCAGCCGCGCGCTGCCGCCATAGCCACCGCCGGAAAACAGATACATGACATACGGCTTGTCATGGCGTTGATCGATGCCGCCCAGGGCAAAATTGCCGGAGGTTCCGGCCGGTGCGGCGAACAGGCGGTCGGGCAGCGCCGCGACCAGGGCGACAAACACCGCCTCGGCGATACGCTGGCTGACCTCGGCCGCGCAGCCGGACACGGGGCGGGGATATTCCGCATAAAGAAACGTTCCGACGGGATCGGTAATATGCAGCGGGTCAAAAGTGCCGGCGTTGATGGGCACTTCCGGGAAAATATGCTTCATGGCAAGATAGATGGCGGAACGGGTGGTGGCGATCACCGAATTCATCGGGCCCTTGCACGGCGGACTGGAGTTGGACAAATCGAAATAGAGATCGCCGTCGCGCTTTTCGATCGTCAGGTCGATCTTCAATGGTTCATTCACAACGCCATCCGAATCCACCCAGGACACGCCCCGGTAACGGCCGTCGGGGATATGGGCGATGCAGGCCCGCATCTGTTGCGCCGACCTCTGGCGCATTTCAACGATGGCGGCCTCGATCAGATCCCTTCCGTAGCGGTCCAGCAGCGCAGTCAGGCGCCGCTCGCCTACCCATAAGGCCGCCGCCTGCGCCTTGATGTCGCCAATGGTTTCACTGGCCACCCGTATATTTGACATGATGATGGCCTGAATTTCCTCGTCCACCACGCCGCCTTTGTAAAGCTTGACCGGAGGCAGGCGCAAACCTTCCTGCTCCACTTCCGTGGCCGTGGCGGAAAAGCCCCCCGGCACCGCGCCGCCGGTATCCCGCCAGTGGCCCGTGTTGGACAGCCAGCAAAAGATCTCGCCTGCATGGAAGAACGGCATGGCCATGCGCACGTCCATCAGATGAGTACCGCCCAGATACGGATCATTGACGATATAAATGTCCCCTGGGACCAGATCCCTGGCCTGGGCAATCACGGTGCGGGTGGAATATTGCATGGTGCCGACGAAGATGGGCAGCCCCAACTCGCCCTGGGCGATCAAGGCGCCGTCGTCTCGGTGGTAGATACCGTCGGAGCGGTCCATGGCCTCGGCAATCACCGGGCTGAAGGCCGCCCGTTGAAAGGCTAGATCCATTTCATTGCAGACCTGGTTCAGGCCGTTTTGCAGCACGGCCAGTGTGACGTGATCGATTTTCGGCATATTGGTTTGCGACATGAATTCAACTCCGAAATGCCGGCGGCACGGTGATCACCAGATTGGCGGAGTCGTCGACCACCGCCTCGTTGCCCGGTTCGATGATGATGGTGGTATCCAGCTGTTCCAGCACCGCCGGTCCCGCCAGGCGGGCACCGATGGGTAGGGCATCGCGGGCGATGATGGGTGTTTCCCGCCAACCGCCCTGAAACCAGACCTGGCGGCTGCCCCGCCGGGCGCCCGCCACATCCGCCGCGCGTAACGCCGGATCCATCAGCGATGATAGGGCAACTTCACGCCGGCGGCCAATAACAGCGGTGTGCAAGGTGACCAAGACGGCGCCAATTTCCGGCAGTTGCAAGGCAAATCGATTGAAATAGGCGTCCTCGAACGCCGCCTGGATGGCTTCGCGGCCAGCCACCGCGCTGTCCAGGGGAATGCGTAAAATATGGCTTTGGCCCTGGAATTGCATCTCGGCCGCGTGCACCAGGATTTCGTCCTCCACTTCAACGCCTTCGCCCAGGATGGTGGCCCGGCCTTCGGCAATCTGAGCCGCCAGGATGTGATGCACCCGGTCCATATCCACATCCGCCAATGGCTGGTTTACGGTGTTGACGTAGTCGTGGCGGACATCGGCAACGATACAGCCGATGGCGTTGGTGATGCCCGGTCTGGCCGGGATCAGAACCGTCGGGATGGCCAGTTCAGCCGCCAGGGCCGTGGCGTGCAGGGGACCGGCGCCACCGAAAGCGAACAGCGCGAAGTCGCGGGGGTCATGGCCCCGGGCCAAGCTGACCATGCGGATAGCGCCGGCCATCCGGTCATTGGCGATTTGCAGTATTGCGGCCGCCGCGCCGTCGGCGTCCAGTTCCAAAGGCCCGCCGACCGTATCAACAAGGCACTGGCGCAAGCGCTCCATGGAGACGCCGCGATCCACCGACAACATGGTGTCGGGGTTCAAACGGCCCAGGGCCAGATTGGCATCGGTGATGGTCGGCTCCGCACCACCCTGGCCATAACAGATGGGTCCAGGTACGGCGCCCGCCGAACGCGGACCGACCTGCAACATGCCCGCATCATTGATGAAGGCGATTGAGCCGCCCCCTGCCCCGATGGAATGCACATCCACCATGGGCACATGGATTGGCATGCCGTATTCCAGCTGCAGTTCCGATGAGATTGCCGGGATGCCGCCCTGGATCAGCCCCACATCGGACGATGTGCCCCCCATATCGTAGGTGACGAGGGTCTTGAAGCCGCTGCGCGCGCCCGTATAGGCAGCGGCCATGACGCCCGACGCCGGGCCGGACATCACCGTATTAATCGCGTTCTTCGCGACGATCGCCGAGGACACGGTGCCGCCATTGCCCTGCATCACCAGCAAATCGCGGTCATAGCCACCCGCCAACAATTCCTTCCGCAGCCGCGCCAGATAGCGGGCCAGGACCGGCTGTACGGCAGCATTGACCGAGGCCGCCACACCGCGCTCGTATTCCCGGAATTCAGCCAGAACGGCGCTGCCGATGGTAATGTGGCCATTGGGCCAGACCTCGGCGGCAATTTCCGCCGCCCGGCGCTCATGGCGGTCATTGGCATAGGCATGGAGGAAATGAATGATCAGGCTTTCACATCCCTGATCAGCCAATTGCCGGGCCGCCCGACGCACGCCGTCTTCGTCCAATGGGGTTACCACATTGCCCCCGGCGTCCATGCGTTCATCGACTTCCAGACGGTATTCCCGGCTGACCAATGGTTCGAAGGAACCGATCAGGCCATAGGCAGTGGGCCGCGTCCGCCGGCCCAGTTCCAGCACATCGCGAAATCCAGCCGTGGTGATCAGACCGCACAAAGCGATCTTTTTCTCCAACAGGGCATTGGTGGTGGTGGTGGTGCCGTGCACAAACAAGGACAAATCCTTGCAGTCGGCACCGGCGGCGGCCACCGCCTGCATGACGCCGATCGCCTGATTGTCCGGTGTGGTGGGAACTTTCGCAATTCTGACCTCGCCGCCGGCCTCGTCCAACAGGATCAAATCGGTAAAGGTGCCGCCCACATCGCAGCCAATAACCTTACTCACTTCCTATGCCCCTTCACCATGATCGCGCCGCAATGCCGTTTCCAAAACCGTTTCCAGAACCTCGCCCGCGACGGCACCCGCCGTGGCGACCTGATCGCCCAGGGCCAACATGGCGCCCTGGATGATGCCACGGGCCAGCAGGCTCCTGGCATGATTGACGCCGGACAGCAGCGCGGCCCGGCACGCACCCTGTGGCAAGGGCCCAACCGCCACCGTAACCGCAAGATCACCCAGATCACTGTCCGGATCGAGACTGGCGGCCGGTGCCCGTTCGATACCCGGATAATCGATGTCCACCCGATTGGCAATCATCGTGGCGGCGGCATCGGCCTGGGCCGCCGTAGGGGCCAATACGGTCACCGCATCGGCGATGCCCCGGGACTGACTGCGTCCCCGCCAGCCCGAGGTGGCAATGCCGCGGACCGCCATGGCATGGTCCAGATGCACCCGGCCCGACAACCCGCCCTGGTCCAAATCCGCCACCACGCCGGCATCCAGCGTGGCGCCAGGCGCAAGAAAGAACGCCACGTCGCCGCCATTGTTGACATAGCCCTTTTCCAGCCTGCGGCCCCGCACGCCGGCGGCCAGCACCGCGTCGGCCACGGCGCCGGCGACAGCGGCCATGGGGGTAATATAGTCTTCGCGAT
This sequence comes from Pseudomonadota bacterium, assembly GCA_027623205.1. GTDB lineage: Bacteria > Pseudomonadota > Alphaproteobacteria. The sequence continues at coordinate 4,569 of JAQBYC010000062.1, forward strand.
GGGGCCATACGGCGCGCGCCATGGCCTGGGCCACGGAACCGCGGAACATCGGGTAAGCGGCGCCAATTGGCCGGCGTAACAAGGCCAGTTCTTGCACCAGTCCGTCCAGAACGCCATTGAAATACCGGCCCGCCTGGGCATGGGCCAGGGCCACCTCTTCGGCCGAGCCGAACATTTCGACAATCAGATCAATCGGTCCGTGCTGCAAAAACACCCGGCCGTCCGCGCCCCGCGACATGCTTGCGCCGCTCATGGGCGGTTGCCTGGCGTCAGTGGCCAGGGATCCCCGGCGGGCCAATGTAGGCTTCTTGCCTTGACCGACGCCAGGACATCCTCGATAGAGCGGACCGCCTCCATATATCCCCCCATGGCCTCGTAATCCGCCAGCGGCAGGGTAAACTCTATCGGCGCCACCAGGGCCGGCGTGGGGACATAACCGAAGGAGCCGGCGGGCATCCGGGTCACATCGACCATCAGGGTGATACCGCCGCCGGGCCAGATATAGACAGGTGCCCCACCGCAGCTGACCCGCGTGATCTGTTCGCGCACCGAGCGGGTCAAGCGCACGGGATTTTCCGTTACCCCTGCCCGCAACGAGCCCCCCGCCCCGGCCATGAACAGGACACTGCACAAAGCCGGTTCGCAATTCTCGGCAATCCGGTCGACCACGGCTTGCAAGCCGGGCGGCATATCCGCGGCCTGGGGCACCAGATCATCGTCGAGGATGAAATAGGCGGAGTCCTCGCCGGTCGTGCTGACCATCAACAGGCGCAGACCCGGCCAGGCGTTTTTTGCCTCAATCCGGTCAATAATGGAAAGCGGATCGACGACGTCCGTACCACCCCAGCCCTTGCCATGGCCGGCAACCTGAAAATAGCGCCCCGGCGTCGACCGCCTGCCACGGACCCTCACGCCGGCCGTCGGCATGTCGAGAAATTTTCCGGCCTGGTGTTCACTCAAAACCCCCGTGATATGGTCGTCCACCACCACCACCTCATCCGCCAGGCCATGCCATTGCGGCGCAAACATGCCAAGGGTGGCGGAACCGCAGCCGACCCGCATCAGCGATTCTGATTCACCATCGACGATGGGCGGTTGACCGGCCTGAACGATTACCGCCGCGCCGTCATCAACGCTTACTTCAACCGCCTCGCCCCGGCACAATTCCAGCATCATCTGGCAGGTCACCGTGCCTTCTTTCTTGCTGCCACCGGTTAAATGGCGGACCCCACCCAGGGCCAGCATCTGGCTACCATATTCCGCGGTCGTGACATGGCCGACCTGTTCACCCTGACAGCGCACCGCTTTTTGCTCGTCGCCAAGAAACCGGTCCGTATCAACCTTCACCTTCAGGCCGCAGTAACTGAAAATGCCTTCGGAAACCACGGTGACCATATCGACGCCGTCAGGCTTGGAGGCAACGATGAAAGGTGCCGGTTTATAGTCGGGATAGGTGGTTGTAGCGCCGACCCCGGTAACGAAGCTTTCCGCGCCGGCCACAAGGCTGCCGTCCCAGCCTTCGGCGTTCTGCAAAAACGGCACCATGGCGCCATCCTGATCCAGGGTCCGTTGCGCCACCAGTAACGGGTCCAGGCGCACCAGTTCGCCGGCCTGATTGGCATAACGGTCACAAGCCCCTGCCCGGCCCTCGCGGATACGGCATAGCACCGGACAGGCATCACAGCGTACTTGATCGCTCATGGCTCAACGCTCCCATATAAACGACCTCCGCCCGGATGGGCGGCGAGCAGGGCGGCGCGCACGCGATGGGGCGTCGCCGGGACATGATACATGCCGACACCGATCGCGGATTTAATTGCCGCCAGTATGGCCGGCGCCGTCGGCACCAGACCTGGTTCTCCCACACCCTTGGCGCCTTGCGGGCCATTGGGGTCAGGGTCCTCAATCAATATCACTTCGATCTCGGGCATATCGCCCACGGTGGGGATCAGGTAATCGTGCAAATTCTCGGTTCGGCCGGGCAGATATTCTTCCATCAACGCCAGCCCCAAACCTTGCGCAATACCGCCCTGGATTTGCCCTTCCACCAGACCGGGATTGATCGCTTTGCCCACATCATGAGCCGCGACAATGCGGGTTACCTTGGTGGTGCCCAGTTCCGTATCAACTTCCACCATCGCCATCTGGGCGGCAAAGGCATAGGTACCATAGGGTTCGCCCTGGCCTTGGGCGTCCAGCGCCGTTGCCGGTGGATCAAATGTCCCCTCCGCCTCCAGAACCATGCCGTTATCATTCGGCGAGAGACGCGACAGGGCAATCTGGGTCTCCCCCACTTCCAGGCGGCCGGCAGCCAGAATGATGGCCGCGCCGGCCTCGGCATTGACCAGACGCAAGATTTGCCGGCGCAGGTCCAAGGCCGCCAGTTCAGTCGCCTTGCCCGTGACATAGGTCTGGCGGGAGGCCGAGGTCTTGCCGGCATCGGGCGTCAGGTCCGTATCGCCCGTGACCTGATCGATAACGTCCACGGGTACCCCCAGGGCATCAGCGCAGATTTGCCGCATTATAGTGTAACTGCCCTGGCCGATGTCGACCGCGCCATTGTACAGGGTGATCCGGCCATCGGCGGAAAGGGCGATCCGAATCTTGGATGGATTGCTCATGCCCGTGTTGCCGCAACCGTAAAACATGCACCCGAGGCCGACGCCAAGACGCTTTATCGGAGCACCTTTATTGTGGCTGCGGACCGTAGCCTGAGCTAGCCGCCAATGGGGCCGCAGGGCCAGCAAACATTGATCCAGACCGGCGCTGGCCTGCAACAGCTGCCCGGTCGCCGTGCGGTCACCCGCCCGCAAAGCGTTCTGCAAGCGAAATTCCAACGGGTCCAGGCCTGCCTGGGCAGACAGATCATCGATCAGGGCCTCGTGCGCCAGGGCGATCTGCGGCACGCCAAACCCGCGGAAGGCGCCGCTGGGCGGCGCGTTGGTCAGAATAGCCCTGGCATCGATCGCCACATGGGGGATTCGATAGGGGCCGCTGCCATGTACCGGCACCCGGCCCGCCACGGTCGGTCCCCAGGAGGCATAGGCGCCGGTGTCAAAATCCGCCGTCATTTCCGCCGCCACTAAACGTCCCTCCTGGTCGCAACCAAAACGCGCCTTTATCCGCGCCGGATGGCGCTTGGTGGACGCGGCCATGCTTTCGGGCCGGGTATAGACACAGGCCACGGGGCGATCCAGCGACCAGGCCGCCACTGCCAGCATCGGCTGTACCGATTGGTCGAGTTTGCCGCCGAAACCACCGCCACAAACAGTGGGCACAATGCGCACCTGCTCCGGCGCCAGCCCCATGATCAGAGCAACTTCATCGCGATCCATATAAGGCGTCTGGGTGCTGACATGGATTTCCAGGCGGTCATCGCGCCGTAGCGCGAACCCGGCCTCCGGTTCGATATAGGCATGTTCCACAGAGCTGGTCTGCCATTGTCCACCCGCCGTATAGGTGCATTGGGCCAGGGCGCCAGCCCCCTCACCTTTGCGCAACGTGGCATCGATCAACAAATTGTCCGGCCGGTTATCATGCAGTTGCCGTGCGCCTTCGGCCATTGCCGCCTCCAAGCCGATCACCGGATCTAGAGGTTCGTAAGCAATGGGTATCTCCGCCTCGGCAATCGCGGCCACCGCCTCGCGTTCCCCCACCAGGGCAAGGATCGCTTCGCCTCGGTAACGCACCTGGCCATCCGCGAAGACCGGTTGATCCTTCAAATCCGGATAGATGCCAAAGCATTTATTACCCGGCACATCCGCCGCTGTCAGGACCCGTAGCAGACCGGGATGGCGTTCGTACAAAGGCGACAGATCACCAATCGAGAGGTTCGCCGCCGCATGGGGCGAACGCACCGCGCGCAGCCACAGGGCATTGCCCGGAATGCCGTCAGCGCCGAATTCCGCCGCGCCTGTCAATTTTTCCACAGCGTCCGTACGCGGCAGGCTGGCACCCACCGCGGGACCGGGCGCAATGTCGATGGCGCTCGCCTCACGGCCCGCGTCCAGCGTCGCTGCAACAATATTCTCATAGCCAGTGCAGCGGCACAAAACACCGCCCAGACCGTCCAGCACCTCTTGCCGCGTTGGATGCTGGCTACTGGCGGCAATGTCCGTAGCGGCGGCCAACATGCCGGGAATGCAGGCCCCGCATTGCACCGCGCCATGGCGTAGGAAAGCATGCTGCACACGGCTCAGGAAACCGTTCGCCATCATGCCCTCGGCAGTAACCACCATGGCGCCATCGATCCGCGCCGTCGGCACCAGACAGGCGCACACCTGTCGGCCATCCAACAGAACCGTGCAGGCGCCGCAATCACCGGCATCGCAACCGACTTTGACCCCGGTGCAACCGAACGCCCCGCGCAGGGTTTCCGACAGCCGTACCATGGGGGGCAACCGCACTTCGCGCCGTTGCCCGTTGAGGAAAAAACTCAGCGCTACCAAACCGTCGGTCACACGCTCAACTCCTGCAACAGCCGCCGGGTCAAAGTCGCCGCCGCGTCCAGCCGGTAGGCCGCCGTACCCCGATGATCATCTACTGGCGAAAGCTGCGTGAAATGCTCTGAACGTACTATTTCGTGCATTGGCATTTGCCCTGTCAGTTCAGCTTCCAGCATTGGCAGCCGTTGGGCAACCTCGGAACAGGCGCCGACGGAAATATTGGCCTGGGTTACCCGGCCCCGTTCATCCAACCGCAACAGACCCGCCACCATGACGATGGAGATAACCAGATAGCTACGCGTGCCAAGCTTGAGGAAAGCAGAGCGCCCCGCCTGCAACGTCTTGGGCACCAGGATCGAGGTCATTATTTGTCCCGGCGCCAGGCAGGTGCGCCGATTGCCGAGGATAAAGTCAGTCAGGGGCAGCAGCGTCGCACCTGATCGATCCTGCAATTCCACCTGCGCGTCCAGGGTCATTAAAGGCGGTACGCCATCCGCCGCCGGCGAGGCATTGCATAGGTTGCCAGCAATGGTCGCGGTATTCTGAATTTGTGGCCCGCCAACCTGGCGTGCGGCGGCTTTCAGGCCGTCAAAACAGGGGGGCAAGTCGGCATCCATCAGATCGCGCCAGGTCGCCATGGCGCCGATGCGCCAATATGGCCCCTGGGGCGCGATACCCGTCAGGGCCTCGATCGCGCTTAAATCAAGAATGTCATGGTCAGATATACGGCCGACTTGGGCGGGGAAATAATCCGTGGCGCCCGCAATCACGGACAGCTTTTGTTCGGCCAGTGCAGCCAGAGCATGGGACAGGTCCGTGGGACGAAAATAGCTTGCCATGCAAGTAAGATACGCGAGGTCCTAAGCGCCGTCCAGAATCCCCAGCATGGCCGCTACGGTAACCACTTTTTCCCGCGGCGCGCCCGCGCGAGCCTGGGCTCTTTCATAGGCATCCAGGGTCAGCCAATGGTTGTAATCGACCACGCGGGCGCCGTTCGACGCCAGCACCTCTGCAAGTGCTTCCCGGCCCGGCTTTCGCCCGATCGGGATATCCTCCAGGATCTGTTTTGCGGCCTCCTGACCGTCTGGCCGGTTGGTGCCGATAACGCCCGTGGGGCCGCGCTTAATCCAGCCCACTGCATACAGCCCGTCGTCAACCCGGCCGTCGTCGTTGAAAACGATACCGTTGTCATCGTCAAACGGAATGCCGTCCATGCCGCTGGAACGATAGCCCACGGCGGGCAGCACCAACGAGGTCTCGATTTCAAAATATTCGCCGGTGCCCACGGCCCGGCCATCCACGACCTGGGTACGTTCCAGGCGAATGCCTTCGACTTTATCACCGCCCAATATCTCACGTGGCGCCGCATAGAATTCAAAATGCACCCGCTTCGGCAACTGGTCCGCCGGGCGGCCGACGAATTCCCTCAAAGTGGCCAAATTCTTCTCGCGCAAGCGGCGGTCGCGATCGGACATTTCCAAATCTTCGGGCACGCTGTCGGGTATCACATCAGCATCAATTTGCGGCACGCATTGTTCCAGCTTGCCCATCTCGCGCAATTCCACGTTGGTGAACTTGGCCTCCACGGGACCGCGCCGGCCCAGCATATAAACATCGGTAACCGCGGACGCCAAAATGGTTTCCATGGCATCGCCGGTAATATCCGATGGGGCGAGTTCCTGGCGATTTTTTACCAACAGGCGCGCGATGTCGATGGCGACGTTGCCGTTGCCGATGACGCAGACATTGGCCGAATTGAGATCCGGGTTTAAATCGACGAAGTCAGGATGTCCATTGTACCAGCCGACAAACGCCGCCGAACCAATGACGCCCTGCTTGTCTTCGCCCGGAATGCCCAAGGTGCGATCCTCGGGCGAGCCAATGGCCAGAACCACGGCATCATACATATCGCGCAGTTCCGCCAGACATACGTCGCGGCCGACTTCAACATTGCCAAAAAATTGCACCTCGTCCCGCGCGGCGGTCTTGTCGAAATTGCGTGAAACATTCTTGGTGGTCTGGTGATCGGGTGCGACCCCATACCGGATGAGCCCATGGGGCGCCGGCAGGCGCTCGATGATATCAATCTCGCAGTCAGCAGCCGATTTGGCCAATGCCTCGGCCGTGTAAAACCCGCTTGGGCCCGAGCCCACGATAGCCACGCGAATTGGCATGGACGGCGTATCCCCCGTTGTTGCTGTATCGCCTTTCCCAGCGGGGAAAAGCCCGACTTACACCTGACCTAGTCCCCGACCGTCCAGGTCGCCCCGCCACGCAACAATTTGTTTATATCGGCAGCACCTTTGGCGCTGCGGGCGGCGGCAATCTGTTCATGCACCGCCGTGTCATAGGCTGGTGCCGCTTTACAGTACAACACACCGACGGCGACCGGAAAATCCGGATTGCGCATCTCCGCCAGCAGACCTGCCAACACCCGGTTGGTTTCGTCATGGCGCAGCAGGTCATCCTCGGTGATGCCGTTCACGCCAAGTTGCACAACTTCCAGCGACAAGGTATCCCGCTTCAAACGGATACCCTTGTCCCTGTCCTTGCCGAAGATCATCGGCGCGCCTTGTTCCAGTACCAATTCGCCTTCGGCGGCGGTGTTTTTTTCCGCGAACGAGGCGAAGGCGCCGTCGTTATAGACGATGCAGTTGGTGTATATTTCAACGAACGAGGCGCCTTGGTGGGCATGTGCCCGCAGCAGAACACCAGGCATATGTTTTTGCTGGGTGTCGACCGCGCGTGCGACGAAGGTTGCATTGGCGCCCAGGGCAAACAGCGCCGGCGAGAGGGGCCGGTCCAGGGACCCCATGGGTGTCGAAGGCGAGCGCAAACCCTGTTTCGAGGTCGGCGAGTATTGCCCCTTGGTCAGGCCATAAATTTCGTTATTGAATAGTAGTATCTGCATGTTGACATTGCGCCGCAGGACATGCAGCAGATGATTGCCGCCAATCGACAAGCCATCGCCGTCACCGGTCACCAGCCAGACATCCAGCTGCGGATTTGCCAGTTTGATGCCCGTGGCAAAGGCCGGCGCCCGGCCATGGATGGTATGGAAACCATAGGTCGACATATAATACGGGAAGCGGGACGAACATCCGATCCCGGAAACAAAGACCACATTCTCCGGCGCTGTACCAATATCCGCAAGGGTCTTCTGCACCCCTTTCAGAATAGCATAGTCACCACAACCGGGGCACCAGCGGACTTCCTGATCAGATGCGAAATCCTTGGCTAATAGCGCGCTTGGCTTGGCTGGCGCGTTCATTTTGCTTCTCCAAATTCCCTATCAAGTCGGCTCTGAATGGCCGCCTCGATCTCCACGATCTTAAAGGGTTGACCGTTAACCTTGTTCAACGGTTCGGCCGCCACCAGGTATTGCGCCCGCAAAAGGGTAACCAACTGGCCATTGTTCATTTCCGGCACCAGAACCTGATCAAATCCAGCCAGCAGGTCACCGAGATTTCTCGGTAGAGGCCAGATATGGCGCAGATGGATATGGCTGACGTCATGGTCCAAATCCCGCATGTTACCCACGGCGCGGCTGATCGGGCCATAGGTGGAGCCCCAACCGACCACCGCCAGCTTGCCACTTTCATTCCCCTGTTCGACGCCCTGCAGCGGAATGTCGTTGGCGATACCATTGATCTTGGCGGCCCGCAAGTTGGTCATCCGCTGATGGTTTTCGGCGTCGTAGGAAATATTGCCGCTACCATCGGCCCGTTCGATGCCGCCTATGCGATGTTGCAAGCCCGGCGTTCCAGGCCTGGCCCAAGGCCGGGCCAGGGTCTTTTCATCCCGCACATAAGGCAGATAGCCTTCGGCGCCGATTTGCTCGTGATCGGCGAATGCCACCGGAAATGGTGCATAGCTGTCAAAATCAGGGATCAGCCACGGTTCAGACGCATTGCCCATGTAGCCGTCGCTCAATACCATCACCGGCGTCATGTATTTGGTCGCCAGACGCACCGCCTCGATACCAATGTCGAAACAATTAGCCGACGAACTGGCGGCGAGGACAACCAGGGGCGCGTCGGCGTTGCGGCCGAATACTGCTTGATACAGGTCGGACTGTTCTGTCTTGGTCGGCAGTCCCGTTGACGGACCGGCCCGTTGCGAGTTCACCACGATCAAGGGCAGTTCCACCCCGATGGCCAAACCAATGGCCTCGCCCTTCAGGGCGATCCCTGGTCCAGACGACGACGTAACTCCCAGCGATCCGGCGAATGACGCCCCGATGGCGGCACAAACAGCGGCGATTTCGTCCTCGGCCTGGAAGGTGACGATATCGAACTGTTTCATGCCCGCTAATATATGCAAAAGGGTCGAAGCCGGCGTAATGGGATAGGAGGCCAGGACCATGCGCAAATTAGCCAGCTTGGCGCCGGCGGCCAACCCCCAGGCTAACGCTTCCGCCCCGGTGATTGTGCGATACAAACCCGGCGTAATCTCGGCCTGGAGGACCGAATAGCCGTGCATGCCGCCAGGCAATTCAGCGGTTTCGCCATAGATATGGCCGGCATCCAAAGCCGCGATATTGGCATCGGCAATGTCCGGGCGCTTGGCGAATTTACCGCGCAACCAGTTCGTTGTCGTTTCCCTATCACGGTCATATAGCCAGTAGATCAGTCCCAGGGTCCACATATTCTTGGACCGAAGGGCTTCCTTATTGGAAAGCCCGTAGGCCTTCACCGCCTCCATGGTCAGCTTGGAAATATCAATGGTCACGACCTGATAGCCATCCAAGCTGCCATCTTCCAAAGGGTTGGATCCGAAACCGGCCTTTTTTAGATTTCGATCACTGAAAGTGCCGGTATCAATGATCACGGTACCGCCCGCTTTCACGTCAACCAAATTGACCTTCAGTGCCGCCGGGTTCATGGCCACCAGAACATCCGGCGCGTCGCCGGCGGTGGCGATCTTGCGGGCGCCAAAATTTATCTGGAAGGCTGAAACCCCGAACGTCGTCCCGATCGGGGCCCTGATCTCGGCCGGGAAATCCGGAAAAGTCGCCAGATCATTGCCGGCCAATGCCGTGGCCAGGGTGAATTGGCTGCCTGTCAATTGCATACCGTCGCCGGAATCGCCGGCAAACCGTACGACGACCGATTCCACTTCTTCGCGTGGGGTGCCGGTCGGCTCAAGCTGTATTGCTGTGCTTGTTACCATTTCTCAAACGCTTACTTGCATGTTGGTGGGGTTCCGCGGATCTCGCAACCCAATTAAAGTCCGCCTTGGACGGTATCCGCCATGAGTTGCTGCCAATTGTGGTTTACAGATACTAGAATTTCAAAAACGGCTGACGCCTCTTTTGGCTTATATATGGCTTTGGGCAGAGGCGCCCGCCACGCCCTGGCAATGTAACCAGTTCGTGCGCCCTTGCCAATAACCAGATACAGCGAAAAATACAAGCTTTTGCGAGGCCGATTTGAACGGATGGCTCGACCCAATCAAGGGTCTTCGCCAATACCTTGACTGCTGCTAATGCCAGGGTCACGGGCGGGAATAGCGGCGCACAGCCAACAAATCGCCATTGTCGAGGCCATAAATGACTTCCTGCCGGCCATCCCCGTCCAAGTCCGCAGCGATAACGGCTGTGACGATGGGCCATTGATGATTGGCCAGGTTGTGGATTTGATAACCGCCGTCGGCAAAATAAACCTGCCGCAGGCCGTTTCGCTGGGCATTGGGCAGATGCAAAACGGGGCCCTCGCCCCAGTCGACCACAGCCGCCATGGCCTGAATGCGGCTGCCCGAGACGTGATTAGAAAACCCATTCGCCGACCATTCCTCGTGCAAGCGTTCCAGACGCAACCGATTCTGACGCAATTCATAGAGTTTTAAGACACCGCCAATATGGGGGGTCACCACCACGGCGATCTCGACCCGGCCATCGCCATCAAAATCGGCGACCGCCGCCGGGTTAAGCCAACGGTGGGGCAGACCAATAGGCGCCGTTTCGGCTACCACGGCGAGGCCATTGACGCCCGGCCGCAATACCGCCAGGGCGGCCCCGGCGTTCAGGTAGGACCGCACCACGAGCAACTCATCGCCGCCATCCCCATTCAAGTCGGCCAGACGCACCTGCCTGTCCTCGAATACGGATTCCGCGGAAAGGGTAAATGACAACGTCTGTCCGGCGCGGTTCTGAACCCGCAGGCCAGAGGCCTCGACCGCGTCTCCCAACACCCCGTGGTCATAACGCCGGGTCGGACCGGTCAGCCAGGCGGCGGTGATATTCCTTTGTCCCAGGGTCACAATGCCATCGGGCAGCATATCCGGTCGGCGTCGTGGCTCCTCTGCGCGGTAGTCAGGTATCGCGCGCAGACCCAAGGTGCCATCCTGCAAGGTCAACGCCCGGTATGCTGGTCCTTGAGGCGTAGCCAATTTGGCTATAACCTGGTCGCCTTCAGCGAACAGCGCCAACACCGGGTGGGATGGCTCATGGCGCAGGATTTCGGTCTCTATCCTCCCCGCGGCCGGCGCCGCTGAGATGGCGGCATGGGCAGTTATCAAGAATGCGAACGCCGATATCCAACGCATCTTCAGTCTTGCCTCCTATTTGTAATCCAACCGTGCGCTATTTTTCGATAATGGCGACGGCGCGGGTCCAGCCGGCGGAGGCGCCCCTTATTTTCATGGGGAAACAGGCGATGGTGAAGCCATGGTCCGGCAAGCTTTCCAGATTATGCAGCTTTTCCAGATGGCAATAACCAATTTTGCGTCCAGCCCGATGGCCCTCCCATATAATCGCCGCGTCCTTACACTCGGCATAACGCTGCGCGGTGAAACTGAACGGCGCATCCCACGACCAGGCATCCGTGCCGGTCAAACGGACCCCGCGCTCCAATAGATACATGGTGGCGTCCGCCCCCATGCCACAGCCGCTATCCACATAATTGTCGCCGCCAAAGGCCGCCCCGGCTGCAGTGTTGACCACCACGATTTCCTGTGCCGACAGGCGGTGCCCGATGCGGTCCAGTTCCGCCTCAACATCTTCCGCCGTGACCACATAGCCATCTTCAAAATGGCGGAAGTCCAGCTTCACGCCAGGCTGAAAGCACCAATCCAAGGGTACTTCGTCAATGGTGATCGCCCGCTGGCCCCCATTCATGGTTGACGCAAAATGATACGGCGCATCCAAATGGGTGCCGTTATGGGTGGAGAGCGAAACCCGTTCCACTGCCCAGCCCTCTCCGTCGGGCAGGTCTTCCTGCCCTAGTCCGGGAAAAAATGCGGTCATACCGGCGACCGAGGCCTGATGATCGATATACTCGATTTTCGGTTGAAAACCGGGAGGATCCGATATCACGTCATTCTCAAGGAAAATGGAAATATCAATGATTTGTCGCGCCATGTTAGGCCTCCTATTAGAGCATGTTGCATCGAAACACGCCCAAGCTCTCAAGAATAGAGACATTAAACCAATTACTTAAGTCGCGATAGCGACTCCGATCAATTGAAAATTGCGCTAATATCCACGCAGCAGAAACGCCGCCAACCAACTGTGATATTTTTATCACGATACATGGCTAAAACGCCACTAAAGGGCGCAAAAGCTTTGCCTGATCAGCACTGCCCTGTAAAAATATCATGCAGTTAGTGTTAGTTTTTGCGTACGCTGTGTCACCATGAAAGCCAGTTACTTGCAAAGGCGTCAATGTTCGAGGCCGTTGCAGGTGGGGGCTTTCTGATTTGGACGTTTTCCGGGACTATTAAAGATGCCAACAGGAACAGTGAAATGGTTCAATCCCACTAAGGGATATGGATTTATCGAGCCGAGCGATGGTTCGAAGGACGCTTTTGTACATATTTCGGCCGTCGAAAGTGCCGGATTGTCCACCTTGAACGAGGGTCAGAAGGTCGAATTCGAGCTTACGGCCGGCCGCAATGGCAAGACTGCGGCGGAAAACCTCGTCATTATCGATTGAATTTTGGACGATCGAAGTTTGGTCAAATAACGACGCGGCCCGATACTTGACAGTCAAATCCATCACCCTTGTGATGGGGGCGATTAAGGCTAAGGGCCGCCAAGAAACGCAGACGATAAGTCGAAGCCGACTGTGACGGCTACGGACGCGAATCCGGCCGTTTGCATCGGAGCCGGGTTTTGCCTGCGTATATTTATTGGCATTTCACCGGCAACAGAGAGTAGCGGCGATTGCTGTTGAGAGTGAGCTCGCTGGTATCTTTTCTGATCTATACGAATTTCCAGCAAATCTTTATCAGGCGAGCCAGGCGATGCCTGCCTGCCAATGAAATCACATGCTACGGGCTAGCTGCCGTATCGGCAGTGTTGATGGAATTTATATCTGCGGTTTAACATGAACAGATACCAATAATTCATTGATATACAAGTTGAAACCACAATCAAAAACTATGTTGTTCAGCTTAAGACTGGAAACAAGCCGCCATAATTTTTGCCAATAGCGCCGCGTGCGGCGCGTATGATGCCCGCATTATGGTCATCACAGCAGCCCACGGGGCCGGCATGGCGATGCCCAGACGGCGCGTGATATGTTTTATTGCGGATACAACAGCACCGTTTCAAAAATTCTCATGGACCGATGTCCGTGGCGCCACAAGCAGCGATTTGGAATTATCACAGAAATGCCATTGACGCCGCCGCCATACGTTGACAGAGACTGAACAGCAGCGCACTTTTGCGATTGCTGCAAAAGGAGAGTCTTGAACATGGAACGTTCATTCGCGAAAGAGGTGAAGCAATTGCGCCTGGGCCAGGGCGAAACCTTTCATGGCGAAGGCATTCTGGCCGTTACCAAGGCGCTATTGCAATCCGGCGTCAGCTATGTCGGCGGTTATCAGGGCGCGCCGATCAGCCATCTGATGGACGTGCTGGTGGATGCCGAGGAATTGTTGAGCGAACTGGGGGTACATCTCGAAACCTCCACCTCCGAAGCTGCGGCGGCCGCCATGCTGGGTGCCTCGATCAACTATCCCCTGCGCGGCGCGGTCACCTGGAAATCGACCGTAGGCACCAATGTCGCCTCGGACGCTTTGTCCAATCTGGCCTCGGCCGGAGTGCAGGGCGGCGCCTTGATCGTGTTGGGCGAGGATTATGGCGAGGGATCCTCGATCCTGCAGGAACGCACCCACGCCTTCGCCACAAAATCCCAGATGTGGCTGCTGGATCCCCGTCCCGATCTGGAAACCATTGTCCGGATGGTCGAACAAGGTTTCGAGCTGTCGGAGCATTCCAACACGCCGGTGATGCTGGAGCTGCGTATCCGGGCCTGCCATGTTCATGGCTCGTTCGCCGCCTCGGATAATAAAACCGGCCGCTACAACGGGAACCGGGTGATCGCGGAGCCCGATCACGATTTTTCCCGCATTACCCTGCCGCCCTCGACCTACGCCCAGGAAAAGCACAAGATCGACGTGCGCATGCCCGAAGCGATCCGTTATATCAGGGATCATCAACTGAACGATCATTTCGACGGCGACATCGAAGACGTCGGCATAATCTGCCAAGGCGGCTTGTACAACGCGGCCCTGCGCGCCCTGGTTCAGGCGGGCCTGGCGGATGCCGCCGGGGGCAGCCGTATCCCCATCTTGGCCCTGAACGTCACCTACCCCCTGGTGCCGGACGAGATTTCCAGCTTCTGCGCCGGCAAATCGGCCATATTCATGGTCGAGGAAGGTCAGCCAGATTATTTGGAAGACGCCATCAACGTCATTCTGCGCAAGGCTGATCTGCAGACCAAGGTGATCGGCAAGGGCCCCCTGCCCATGGCTGGCGAATACACGGCGGAAGTTGTGCTGCGGGGCCTTTCGGCGTTTCTGAGCCAGACCAAGCCGGCCGGTGTGGACCTGGAGGCCGCGACGTCGCCGATCCGGGAACTGGATCAATACAAGGCCAAAGCGGCGGAATTGTTGGGCGATTTGCTGCCCGCCCGACCGCCTACTTTTTGTACGGGCTGTCCGGAACGGCCGCTGTTCAGCGCCATCCGCATTTTGGAAAAGGAACTGGGCCCAACCCATGTTTCCTGCGATATCGGCTGCCATACATTTTCCACGCTGCCGCCATTTAATCTGGGAAATACGGTCCTGGGCTATGGTCTGGGCTTGTCCAGCGCCGCCGCCGTCGCGCCGAACTTTGGCAAACGGGTCATCTCGATCATGGGGGATGGCGGGTTTTGGCATAATGGCGTCACCAACGGCATCGGCAGCGCGCTGTTTAACAAGGCGGACGGTGTATTGATGGTCATCAAGAACGGCTATACTTCAGCTACCGGCTGGCAGTTCGTGCCCTCGACCGAGGGCTTGCGCGAGGGCCGCAGCACCGGTTCATCCATCGAGAAGATCATCAAGAGCATGGGCGCACGCTGGCTGCGCAACGTCCCGAACTACCGTGTCGGCAGTGTCATGAAGACCCTGCGCCAGGCCCTGACGGGGAAAGGCAAGGGCCTGCGCGTAATCGTCGCCGATAGTGAATGTCAACTGGCCCGGCAGCGCCGCATCGGCCCGGAAATAGCGGCGCGGTTGCGGAGCGGCCAGCGCGACGTGCGTACCCGCTTTGGCATTGATGACGAGATCTGTACGGGTGACCGCGCCTGCATTCGCCTTTCCGGTTGCCCCTCTCTGACCATCAAGGCCAATCCTGATCCCCTGCGCGATGACCCGGTTACCACGGTCCTGGATACCTGCGTCGGCTGCGGTCTGTGTGGCGAAGTCAGCCATGCAGCGGTGCTCTGCCCATCATTCTACAAGGTGGATATTGTACGTAATCCCAATCTTTGGGACCGAATGAACGATAGCCTGCATCGCCGTTTGCTGGGCGATGCAGCCAAGGTTCGGGCCTAGGCGGGGCGCGCGGCGGCGATGACTGAAGCAACGCCAAAAGCAACGTCGGTCGCAGGGACGGAAACCCGTCCCATCGGCCTGTTGATCGCCGCCATGGGCGGCGAAGGCGGCGGCGTCTTGCGGCAATGGCTGGTCGATGCGGCCATGGCCCATGGTTTTGCCGTGCAAAGCACGTCTATTCCCGGCGTCGCCCAGCGCACGGGCGCCACCACCTATTATATCGAGATCCAGGCCCAAAAAAGTGGCGGCGGCAGTGGCCGGACGCGACCGGTGATGTCGCTATATCCCCTGGCGGGCAGCGTCGACATTATGGTCGCCTCGGAATTGATCGAGGCCGCCCGCGCCATGCAAAACGGCTTTGTCACACCCAATTGCACGACCCTGATCGCCTCTACCCACCGGGTTTACGCGATGGCGGAACGCACGGCCATGGGCGACGGCCGCTTTGACGGTGCGCGGGTGATCAAAGCGGCGGAAAGTCTGGCGCAACAGAGCATCCTGTTCGATATGGAGGCCATGGCCAAGACCCATGGCAGCGTGATCAATTCGGTCCTGCTCGGCGCTATCGCGGGTACCAACCGCCTGCCCATCCCCCCGGAAACCTTCGAGACGGCAATCCGCGATACCGGCCGGGCGGTCGAGGCCAATCTGAGCGCTTTTCGGGCCGGCTTCGCCGCCGTGGAACGGGGTGATCCGGCGGCCTTGATCCCCGATAGCGATCTGAAACGGCCCTGGCGAGCCGACCCGCCCATGGTCGAACAATTGCAGTATCGCGTGCGGGAGGAATTTCCAGGGCCGTCGCGGGCGATCCTGCGCGAAGGGGTCAATCGACTGTTTGAATACCAAAACAGAGCGTACGCCGAACTGTACCTGCAAAGGCTGATGCGCATTGACCGGGCCGAGCGGGATGCCGGCGGCCCTGGCGATCTGGTGCGCGAGGTGGGCCGGCATCTGTCGCTCTGGATGAGCTATGAAGATGTCATTCGGGTTGCCCAGGCCAAGTTGCGGCCTGAACGGCAGGCCCGGGTTCGCGCCGAGGTCGGCGCCAAGCCGGGCGAACCGGTCCGGATTCGGGAATACCTAAAACCCGGTTTGGATGAAGCCACCGCCCTGCTGCCGGGATGGATGGCCCGCCCCCTATTAGCGGCGGCTGATAAGCTCGGCCTTCGCGACCGCCTGAATATTGGCATGACCATAACCAGCACAGCCTTGTGGGGGCATTTTCTCCTGCGCCTGTTGTCCTCTTTGCGTCCCCTGCGCCCCATGGGACACCGCTATCACACCGAACAGGCGTTGATCGACCATTGGATCGGCAATATTGCCAAGGCCGCGGCCCTTGACTTGCGCCTGGCGGCCGAGATCGCTGCCTGTCAACGGCTGCTGAAAGGCTATGGCCAGACCCAACGCCATGGCTGGAAAAGCTTTTCCAGCATCATGGACACCCTGGCCATTCCCGCCCTGCAAGGGGATGTGCCGCCGGATGGCGCCGCCAAGGCGATCGCCCGGGCCCGTGACGCCGCCCTGGCCGATCCCGAGGGCAGCGCCCTGCAAGGCGTTCTGGAAACGGATAAAAAACCCGGTCCGTCGGCAGATTAGCCGCTTCACTTGCTTATCAAAGCTGCGTGACAGGGCTGCTTTCAGCCTTTCCATAGGCCCGCGCTTTCCTACAATGCAGTGATAGAGCTACGATTGGAGAGGATCATGCCACGCGCCTGCCTGCCGCCCTGCGTCGCCTTTGCCGCAATCTTGACAATTGTCCTGATGGGCCCCACCGTGGCCGCGGAAAAGGAGCATCTGCGCCTCGATATCGCCGGCGCCCTGCCGCCCGCGGAAGCAGAGGCCATCTATCAGCGGGTGCGAAAAGAGATGGCCGAGAGCTACGCCCCCGCCGATGACCCTGTTGCCCGAAATTATCCCCGCTGGCGGCGTTTTAATATCGCACCCTATTTATCCGCAACCCATGGCAATCGCTACGCCAACAATTACGCCAACCCCAAGGCGGCCAAGGCCGGGTATGGAAAACTGAAACCAGGCCAGCAGATGCCGCCGGGCGCCGTGGTGGTCAAGGACACCTTTACGGTTACCAATGAGGGCGAAGTTTTTCCAGGCGCGCTGTTCTACATGGAAAAACTTGCCCCGGGCCGCAGCCCGGATACGGGTGACTGGCGCTTTGTGCAAATGCTGCCCGACGGCAGCTATCTGGGCGATACCGTCGGTGACAATGCCGCCGACGTCGGCTTCTGCTTTACCTGTCACAAAGCCATGGCGGAAGTCGACTTTCTGTTCTTTTTGCCGGACGACTACCGCCGCAAGTGACACCTGCGGCCCCTGGCGTCTTTGGCTGGCGTCCCTGGCTATTGCTATTGCCCCTTGAATATGGGCGTGCGCTTGTCCACGAAGGCTTGGGCCGCTTCCTTGTGATCTTCGGTCATGCCCGTGCGGGTGTGGTGCCAGGCTTCCAGGTCAAAGCAATCGCGCAGGCTGCCGGTTTCCGCCGCATTCATGTTGCGCTTCATGTAGCCCAGCGCAATGCGGGGACCGTTGGCCATTTTTTCCGCCAGCTTCATGGTTTCCAATTCCAGCTGATCATCGGGAACCACCTTGTTGACCATGCCCAGGGCCAGCGCTTCCGACGCCTCGACCTTGTCAGCGGTGAAATATAGCTCCCGCGCCTTGGCGGTGCCGACCAGACGGGTAAGGAAATAACTGCCGCCGAAATCGCCGGAATAACCCACATTGGCGAATGCGGTTGTCATCTTCAAAGTATCGGACGCGACACGCAGATCGCAGGCCAGGGCCAGGGACAGCCCGGCACCGGCGGCGGGCCCGCGCAACATGGCAATGGTGGGTTTCGGCATTTCGTGCAGCAGGCGCGAGGTTTCCATTTTCGCCCGCAGCTGTTGCGCCTTGCCCTCCATTGTCGCGTCGGGAAATTCCGTGCCCTCGGCCATGGCCTTGACGTCGCCGCCGGCACAAAAGCCGCGCCCGGCGCCGGTCAGGATGACACAGCCCGTCTCCGGGTCGCCGGCCAGACGGGTCAGCGCCGCCAGCATGGCATCCAGCATCGCGCCGGACATGGCGTTCAGCCGATCCGGCCTGTTCATGGTCAAAATGGCTACCCGGCCCTCTTTGCGCTCCAGCAGATCGTCGCTCATTTTCTCGCCTCTCTTCGCCTTGGTTGCTATCATCAATATGTTGACGAGGATTCTAGCACAATGAACGGGAGCGGCGCCACGTGTCGGCAGACGACCTGATTGACGCGGTTGGCAATCGCCATGCATCGGCCCAGGGGCCGGTACGCATTGTCTCGTTGGTCCCCAGCCTGACGGAACTGCTTTTTGCCCTGGATTTGCAGGATCAATTGGTGGGGCGCACAGCCTTTTGCATTGAACCGGCGGGTCGTATCGAGGCCGTCCCCGTGGTGGGCGGTACCAAGACCTTCGAACTGGACAAGTTGATGGCGCTGAAGCCAACCCATGTCCTGGTCAATGTGGATGAAACGCCGAAAGCACTGGCTGATCAAATCAGCGCCGCCGGTCCCGCGGTGGTGGTCACCCACCCCAACACGCCGGCGGACAATATCGCGCTGTACCAATTGTTTGGCGGCCTGTTCCAGCGCCATGATTTGGCCGGGGATCTGGTGGCGGCCCTGGAACGGGAATTGCGCCGAACCACCGTCTGGCCCGAACGCAAGGTGTTGTATCTGATTTGGAAACGGCCCTGGATGACGGTTTCCCAGGATACCTATATTGCCAGCATGCTATCGATGTTTGGCATGCAGACCCAGTGCCATGATCCGGCGCGGCGTTATCCTGAGGTCGCCATGGATGCCGCGCTGTTGGCGAAAACGGATCTGGTGCTATTCTCCACCGAGCCCTTTCCCTTTGCCGCCAAGCATCGCGATGCCTTCGCCCGCGAATTCCAAACCGACGGGCGGCCGCAATTGCGCGCCATTGATGGCAAGATGGTGTCCTGGTATGGCAGCCGTACCATCGAAGGCCTGCGTTATCTACATGCATTCACCACCCAACTAGAAAATTGAGGACATTCCATGTCGAGACCAATGTTGTTTTCCCCCCTGGCCCTGCGTGACATCACCCTGAAAAACCGGGTGGTGGTGGCGCCCATGCATCAATACGCCGGCGAAAAGGGCTTTCCGACCGACTGGCATTTGATGAATGTGGGGCGGTTCGCGGTGGGCGGGGCCGGTCTGGTGATCGTGGAATCCACCAAGATCGAGCGCCGCGGCTGCGGCACGGTCGGTGATCTGGGTCTGTGGGATGACGCAATGATCCCGCATTTCCGCCGCCTGGCCGACTTCATCAAGCGGCATGGTTCCGTCGCGGGCCTGCAACTGGGTCATAGCGGCCGCAAAGCCCGGCGCTTTCGACCCTGGGAGGGCGGCAAGCCGTTGACCCGGGCCGGCGCGGAGGCCGAGAGTGTGGACGACTGGGACGATTGGGAACTGGTCGCCCCCACCGCCCTGTGCGACCCCAGTGATCCCGAGCCGCGCGCCTTGAGCCGCACGGAGATCGGCGAAGTGGTCGAGCGCTGGGGCAGGGCCGCCGCGCGGGCCGATGCCGCCGGCTTCGATATGTTGGAAATCCATGGGGCGCACGGCTATCTGATCCATCAGTTTCTCTCGCCCGCGGCCAATCGGCGCAATGATGACTATGGCGGCTCCGAAGCCAATCGCCACCGTTTTGCCCTGGAGGTGACGGAAAGCGTGCGCGCCAACTGGCCCGACGACAAACCGTTGTTTCTGCGTCTGTCCGTCGAAGACGACGCCGGCTGGGGGCCGGACGAGAGCGTCGCCCTGGCCCGCATCGTCAAGACCATGGGCGTTGATGTCATCGATTGCTCGTCCGGCGGCATGCGGGGCTCGCCCGTGGTGGGCACCGGCCCGGTCGGCTATGGCTATCAGGTACCCTACGCCGCCAAGATCCGCGCGGAGGCGGAGATGATGAGCATGGCCGTGGGTTTGATCGTGCATGCGGATCAGGCGGAGCAAATCCTGCAGAATGGCGAGGCAGACCTGATCGCCCTGGCGCGGGAATTGCTCTACAACCCCAACTGGCCCCTGGATGCAGCCCATAAACTGGGCCTGGACGATCCCTATGATCTGATGCCGCCTGCCTACCAGTTCTGGTTGGCGAAACGCGCCAGCGCGGTCAAGGAACTAACCCCCTCGACCCACCAAAGCGGCATCGGCAAAATACCCTAGCTAGTGTCCTGGCCCTACAGTTCCTGAACCCGGTCGGCGATATCCTTGAACCAGGGCGACAACGGCGCGAGCAGGCTGGAGGCGGCGGACCAGCGTCCCGCACGCCCGGCCACCTTGGTCGCTTCCTGCAGGGTAACGCCGATCTTGTCACCGACCAGGCAATACCCGCGGTCCCACCAATCGCCATCATCCTTGCGCGAAAGAATCAATGATAGCCGCACGCACATATGCAGGGTGCCAAAGGTCATCAGGTAGTCCCGCGCCGCAGCAGGTTTATCGCCGGCAAAATCGGCCAGATAGATTTCCAGCAGGTCCCCTTCGCCCAATGGGTCATCCGGCGACCATTCATCGCCCAGCAACCAGCCGAGATCGTCAAGTGGCGCGCGGCAGCCGCAATGCTCCCAATCGAACCAGGCAACGGTACCGTCTGGGCGCACCGCGGCGTTGCCAGGGCGGGCATCCCATTTTATGAAAGCCGGTTTTTCGACGACCAAGCGCGCCATCACCGCCTCGCGCGGCAGCGCCGGCGTCGGCATGGCCAAATACTCGCCAATGCGCAAGGGCATATCCACCAGGGTTTCCAGCCAGGACGGATTTTTGCCAATCAAAATGACACGCCGTTCCAGACCGGCGCGCCGCCCCGCCTGATGCAGGGCGATCAGGCTTTCCGTGGCGGCGCGCAACAACACACGGCGGGCCGCCGGCGATGCCGCATCGATCGCCTCTGACAGGCGCACCTCGCCCAAGTGCTCCTGGACGATCCATTTGCCGTCCCGGGCGATGATGGCCGGCACCGGCGCACCCTGTTGCTTCAGCTCCCGCAGGACTTCTGTCTCCAGTTCAGCCCGTCCCGCGTGCCGGCGGCGGGTGATGACAAACATGGCATCCTCGTCGGTAACAACCACGGCGGATTTACGCCCTTTGCCGCCAGGAAACAGGATGCGCGCCGCACGCCGGCCCGTGAGAGCCTGAAAGACCTCGCTCAGGCGGTCGAACCTTTCACCCCGCACAAGCCCCCCGGTATGATTCACGATTTCCGTCATTCCACTGTCGATACTGCTACCGTCAATACTGTTGTTGATGCCGCCATCATAACGGTTCAATGCCGAGAGCGCATTCGTAGACAATGCGCTCAAACTCTCGAATATAGAAAAATTGAACCAATCACTTAAGTCACGAAAGCGACTCCAATTCATTGAAAATTTCTCTATTGCCCACTGTATTGGCTAGGCGGCACGGCGGACAATTTGTAGATGCCGAAGATCTAACATTCCATAACATTAGATTAAGTTGATAAAAATCGATTACTTTCCATGGTTACCGTGGTATTAACACTGCGTCGAGGTTTTACAGACGCCAAGGCGATTTAGATATATTGCCGATATCCCCCCCGCAGTTTACCTTATATCTTAAGTAATACACATAACCATTTATAGGTACGCAGTTTAATTTTTTTTATTAACCAATAATTCATCTATTCAACGGTCGCCATATCATGCATAAATGCGCCAGCTTTTTTTCTAGTTATACCCCGCTCACCTAAGAACCCGAAAATCCTTGGGTGATATGATGCGGAAATTATCTGATACGTCG
>JAQBYC010000210.1 GCA_027623205.1 Pseudomonadota bacterium
CGCCGCTCACCCCTGGCCGATGGCTTGCAGGGGGCGGTGACGGCGGGCAGTGTTCCGGGCGGGGACGGCTTCCGCGCCGGCCTGCCGGCGCCTATCGCCAAGCTGGGCGGCGAGGTGCCGAAGCGCCAGCGCCATCTGGCGCGGCCCCCTCTGGCCGAGCTGCGGGCCGGGGCAGCGCCCGACGACCGGACCTCGATGGGGCAGGCGCAACGGGCGCACGGCTACACCCTGGCCGAGATTGCCGCCGCCGCGGGCTGCCACTACTCGACCGTCTCGAAAATCATCAAGGCATTGGAAACCAATTCAAGAAGAAAGACCTGACCCCCTTTTTACGTTCAAGAAGAAAGATGGAGTGAACCCCTGAATTGAGACAGCTAAACTAGGGACAGTTCCATCAGGAGGAGCATATGTCCAAAGTTAAAGCCCGTACTTTCAGCAAGGAATTCAAGCTTTCGGCGGTTTCCCGCATGCATGGCGGTGAGAACGTCAGCGCTTTGGCGCGGGAGTTGGGGATCCGCCGCAAGCTTTTGTACGATTGGCGCGATGCCTTCCGGGCCGGCGGCGCTGATGCTTTGCGTAGGCCTGGCCGGCCGCGCAAGGGCACGTTGGTTGAGGGCGCCAGAGGCTGCACGCCGCGGCTGAATTCGTCACCCCTCCCGGCGCTGGCCAAGGGCGTGGCGCGGGATAACGATGGGGAACTGGCGGCGGCGCGTCAGCGGATCGCGGCGTTGGAACGGAAGGTCGGCCAGCAGGCCTTGGAGGTGGATTTTTTTACGCAAGCCTTGCAGCAAGTCGCGGCATCGGCCGATCCGAGCGATCGGCCTGGCAGGATGCCATCTACACCCTCATCCGGGCGTGGAGACGGCGGCAAGGCAACCAAGGGGAAGGCTTGACGGTGCAGCGGATGTGCACTTTGGCGGCGCTCAGCCGTGCCGGTTACTATCGGCACTGGCGGGTGCGTGAGCCGCGAAGAGAGGAAACCGAGCTGCGCGATGCGATCCAACGGCGATGTCTGTCGCATCGCCATTACGGCTACCGCCGGATCACGGTGCTGTTGTCACGCGAGGGCTGGTGGGTCAATCACAAGCGGGTTAACCGTCTGATGCGGGAAGACAATTTGCTTTGTCTGCGGCGCAAGGCCGACCTTCCGGCGACCACGGACAGCAAGCATCGTTTGCGGGTTTACCCCAATTTGGCCCGGCGCCTGATACCGATGGCGGTGAACCAGTTGTGGGTGGCGGATATCACTTATGTGCGACTGTCGGAAAGCTTCGCCTATCTCGCCGTGGTCCTTGATGCCTATAGCCGCCGCGTGGTGGGCTGGGCCCTGGCGGCGCATTTGCAGGCGATCCTCGCCTTGGAGGCCCTGGAGATGGCGCTCTCGCAACGCGAGTTCACCTCAGGCGGTCTGGTTCATCATTCCGACCGGGGCGTGCAATACGCCAGCGGCGATTACATCGCCCGTCTGGACGGCTCCGGGATCGTGGCCTCCATGAGCCGCGTCGCCTGCCCGTATGACAACGCCATGGCCGAGAGTTTCATGAAAACCCTGAAAACAGAGGAAGTGGAGGGACAGGCCTATCGCGACATCAGCCATGCCCGCGAGGACATTGGCGCCTTCATAGAAGAGGTCTACAATCGCCATCGGCTCCATTCCGCGCTGGACTATCTTTCGCCGGAGGAATTTGAGAACAATCAACCCGAAGCTTGGCTGGCTTTAAAGCCAGCCAAGCTTCCAATCGCAGCAACATGTCCCTGATTATGTTGTCTCAACGAAGGGGTGCAGTCCAAAGACCTGACCCCCTTTTTACGTTTGACCCCCTTTTTACGTTTGTTGTTCAAAAGCAGTCAGTGACATGCATTTTCAAATAAACTATTCCACGCGCCGAATACCCAACGATGTTTTAGTGTATCGACCGGAAGAATTCTCGTTTGACGTTGAACCTGTGCCAAGCGGATGCTTTACCTCGGTTTTGTTAAATGACTTAGACCTGGATATAGATGAAACTGGAAAAGTTCTTTCAATTTCGGGACTGTGCCCACATACAAAGTGGGTGGAGACGAAGTTAATCCCGCCAAAATCTACTATCGCCGAAATCATCTTTGTCCCTGATGGTCCGCTTTTGCCGGGAGTCTGCGTATCGCTCGATCGGGAATATCTGCCTGTCCATTTCGATAGGGCGTCTGGTTGGATTCGCGTTCAAGGCGGAGGGAAGCCATCTTCACCGAATTCATCGATCGCATTGATGTGCGGCGTCGTCTTCGAGATAAATAAACGAGGTGATTTGTGCACCCTTTGGCTGAAACCTCATAAAGGGCTGGAAACATTGGAACTGGAATGACTTCCGATGACGGTACACCCGCACAAACTCGGGATCAGATCTTGAATTGTGAAAGGTTGGCTTCGATTGCCTTGATGATCTTGCTCATTATGGAGTAATGCAGGCCCGCCTCGGCGGCGACCGCTCTCATGGTATAGTCGTACTTCCTCAGCGCCATCTCCAGGCCCTCCGCCAGCGCCGAAGCGTCGTAATTCTGGGTGCCGACGCGCCATCGCTCAGGGCGACGTCAGTGCAATTCACAATTCAAGATCTGAACATCCCGCTGGAATTTTCAAAGCATTTATTGGTCATGGCTTTATCCTATAGGGCTGATCGGTGGTGATCATTTTGAAGATGACGCGGCAGAGATGCCTGCCGAGGGCACGGATGGCTTGGTTGTGGGTCTTGCCCATCGCCCGCTTTTTCTCGTAGTAGCGCTGGGATTGGGGCGCGCCTTTGCGGTGCCGGTCGACCGCCGTCATCATGGCCGCCTTGGCGCGTTTGTTGACATGACGCGGCACTTTCGAGCTGCGGAATTTGCCTGAGCTGTTGTCCAGGGGCGCCATGCCGAGATAGAGCGCCAGGGAAGCCTCGGCGGCAAAGCGCTCGATGGCGCCGATCTCGCCGGCCAGTTCGGCCGCGCAGGTGGGGCCGAAGCCGGGGATGGAGATCAGCCGCCGGGCCATGGCCGAGCTTTCCGACAGCCGGGCGATGTCGGCATCAAGAGCCTTGATGCGCCGGCCGAGGGCGAGGATGGCGGCGGCGTCCTCCTGGATCATGTCACCAACATAGCTCACCTCATGGCTGAACTGCGCGCAGCTCTGCCAGGCCATGATGGCGGCGGCGTATTTGACCCCGACACCGGGGATCTTGCGCAATGACGCCGGCCGCCGCCGGGCCAGCCTCTCGAGCCCCCGGACCGAGGTCAGAAAGCGCAGGAACCACAGGTTGGCGGCATCCCCGGTGATCTCCAAAAGGCCCGGCGCAACCGCGCGCAGGTCCGACTGCATGCTGCTCGAGAGGCGCCCGCGGTCCTCGACCAGACAGCGCCGGCGCCGGCTCAGACGCTTGAGGATGGCATTCTCCCGCGCCACCACCGGAACTTCCTGGAGCACGCCCTTGGCCAAGGGCAGGTGGTCGCGGAGTTGGAACAGTTCCAGAGCCTTGCGGGCATCCAGGGGGTCGGTCTTGGCCGCACCCGGAAAGATCTCCTTGAAACGCGCCAGCTTCAGGTTGTTGATGTTGAACAGCCGCCAGGCCCGCGCCTGGACCAGAGTATCGAGCGGCCGGGCATGGCCGTTGTAGCCTTCCATGGCGACCGCCACCGCCACGCCATGGCGGGCGGCATGGCTCTCGATGCGCGAGAAGAAGGCCTCGAAGCCCAGCTTGCCGTGCGGCACTTCAAATTCATCCAACAGCGCGCCGTCCGACAGCCCGACGGCAACGGCATGAACATGCCCGCCCACATCAATCCCGACGCGAAGTTCCCGAGGCATGGTCGTCAATTGCGGTGTCTTCAATTGGGGCGTGGTCAGCATGGCAAGCTCCTCTTGCAAACAAGGCCACAAGGATCATCCTCCGGGTCTCGTCTACAAACAGAGCCACAATCGAAAACGACCGGCACCATCCCGTTCGACCTCAGGGAGGACACGGGTGACGAGGGCGGCATTTCAGATCGGGTGAACCCGGTTGCCCGGGCCACGGACCCCAACAGCCACACCCCCGTCAGAACTAGCTTATACCCGAACCGCCGCACCCGCCAACCGCAAACCACGAAAATGTCCCGTGGCAAGCGGTGGAGATGTGGATAACGCGCTGACGCGAGTTCCCCACATCTCCACCGCACAACAAAGGCAGAATCTTTCCGTAAAATCCAATGGTAGACCCCAATATTTCGGGTCGGCATCTG